>NZ_JAHACR010000506.1 GCF_018375725.1 Burkholderia sp.
GATGCCGTGTTCATCGCGGCGAGCAGCGCGCCGCCGACCGCTGCTTTCGAACCGGCCGCGAAGCGTTCGCTGACGCGCTTGAAGGACGTGGCGATCACGAGCAGGATGCCGAGCAGCAGCGCGGCCTCGACCGACCAGATCGCGACGACGGTCTTGATCGAGGTCGTCACCGGCGTGTGCACGCCGGGCAGCACGTCCGGCGCGACCGTGTAGGACGCGGTGCCGTACCAGGTCGGGATCAGTTTCGTCAGCGCGAAGTTCGCGACGCCGACGAGGATCAGCGGTGCGATCGCGAGGAGCGGGTTCGGCAGCGAGTTGGTCTCGACGCGTTCCGGTTCGTTGACGAGCGACGTGCCGTAGCCTTCGCCCTTCGCCATCGCGGCGCGGCGGCGCCATTCGAGATACGTGAGGCCGACGGCGACGATGAACACCGAGCCGATCGTGCCGAGCGCGGGCGCGGCCCACGCGGTCGTCTTGAAGAACGTCGTCGGGATGATGTTCTGGATCTGCGGCGTGCCGGGCAGCGAATCCATCGTGAACGAGAAGGCGCCGAGCGCGATCGCGCCGGGCATCAGCCGCTTCGGAATATTGCTCTGGCGATACAGTTCGGCCGCGAACGGATACACGGCGAACACCACGACGAACAGCGACACGCCGCCGTAGGTGAGCAGCGCGCACACCGCGACGATCACCGCGTTCGCACGCGAGCGGCCGATATAGCGGATCGCCGCATGGACGATCGATTCGGAAAAGCCGGACAGTTCGATCACCTTGCCGAACACCGCGCCGAGCATGAAAACCGGGAAATAAAGTTTGACGAAGCCGACCATCTTCTCCATGAAGATGCCGGAGAAAACCGGCGCGACGGCGGCCGGATCGGTCATGAGCACCGCGCCGAGCGCGGCGATCGGTGCAAACAGAATCACGCTGTAGCCGCGGTAAGCGGCGAACATCAGGAACGCCAGCGCGGCGAGGACGATCACGAAAGACAAGAGAGTCTCCTATTGCTTTGGTTGTTGTTCGGACCCGCGGCGTGGCGCGCCGCGGGCCGGCACAGGGCCGTGCAGGTTTCGTGCCACCGGCCGGGATGCGTCGCCGGACAGGCATTTGCCGTCAGCAGACGGCCGCGCGCCGGTCGATGGCTGCCCGATTCTACAGAAAACGTCTCGTTAGGGAGACGAACGGACCCGGCGGCCGGGGCGCATTGGCATCCTGATCGTTGCGGATCAAGGCATGGCCGCTTGTCTCCGGAATGAGATAATCCGTCTCATTAAAGAGACAATCGATCATGACAGGTGGAGACGACACGATGATGAACGACTGGCCGCGTTTGCCCGTCGATTACGGCGATGTGCTGCGGCGCGCGGCCGAATCGCTGTTCAGGGCTTTCGAGGATTCGAGCGCGGGCACGCTGATCGTCGATCGCGACGCGCGCATCGTATGGATCAACGAGCGCTATGCGGCGCGTTTCGGCCTCGCCGATCCGCAGCGGGCGATCGGACGCGATTGCGAGGCGGTCATCCCGCACAGCCTGATGCGCGAGGTCGTATCGATCGGGCAGCCGATTCTGCTCGACATCCTGGAAACCGACCGCG
>NZ_JAHACR010000507.1 GCF_018375725.1 Burkholderia sp.
GTCGTCTTCTTCGCATCGGCGAATTCGCAGCGCGCTAGCACGCGCACACCGCTCGACAGTATCAGCGTGAAGGGCGCGCCGGCCGCGCGGGCGGCTTGCTGGGCGAGCGCGCCGAAGCTCATCCCGAACAGCGCATCACAACCTTGATGCTGCAGCGCGCCGAACGGTGCGCCGAGCTGGAATTGCGCGCTGCGGTTCGCGGCGATCAGCCCGCCGTCGGGCCCGAATGCGACGAGCCCGGCGAACAGCGAATCGACGCACTCGTCATGCGCATGAAAGCGCACCCGCAACGCCTCCGCGCACTGGTTCGCGAACAGGTGGTTTTCGATCAGCTGCGCAGACATCCGCACGAGCGCGAGCGTATGCGGGCTGAAGCCGCGCGGATCGCCGCTCACGTCGAGCGTGCCGAGCGTGCGGCCGAACGGATCGGCGATCGGCGCGCACGAGCAGGTAAGGATGTGGTTCGCGCGCAGGAAATGCTCGGAACCGTGCACGGCGAGTGCCTGGCCGGACGCGAGCGCGGTGCCGATCGCATTGGTGCCGCGTGTGCCTTCCGCCCACGAGACGCCCGGACACAGCGCGACGCGATTGGCCTTCTCGATGAAATCCGCATCGCCGATGCTGTGCAGGATCACGCCGTCCGGATCGGTCAGCAGCACGAGACTTTGCGTGTCGGCGATCTGCGTATGCAGCGTTTCCATCACCGGGCGCGCGTGCGCGAAAAGCGAATGGTTCGTGCCGATCAGTTCTCGCAGCGCAACGTGCGACAGTGGCGCGAAATCGGGCATTTCGCTTGCACGCAGGCCGACCGCGGCCGAACGGGCATGCGCCTGTGCGATCAGGTCGACGCGGCCCACGGCTGCGGGCAGCACGGAAGATTGCGGCATACAGTGTCTCCTGTCGACCAGAGCGCGTGCTTGGGCGCCGGCTCCGGCCGCATGCTGTGCGCCCCGGTCCGATGCGGATCCGAGGCCGGCGGCGGGGTGCGCTCCCCGCTCGCGATGCGTGGCGGCGCAGGCCGGTCACGCGGGTACGCGTCATCATACAAGCGTGACGCACGATGCGCGACCGCGGTCAAATTTCCCTTGCTTTTAAGCGGCCGCCTGCAATGATGGAAATGGAGCACGTACGCGCCGTGTTCCGCATCGCAACACGCATGCGCCGACATGCATCCGTTCGGGAGACGCATCATGGTTCGGACGGAACTCAGGGTCGTGTTGGCGGCCATCGCCACGTTCGTCATGCTGGCCGGCATTGCCGTATCGATCCACGGCTTGCTTTTCGACCTGGACCGCGCTGTGCAATATGGCGTGGCGGCGATCGCACTGGGTATCGCGACGTGTGTCACGGCGCTCAACGTCTGGCCGAAAGACCGGGTGTGACGCGTGCGAATGTCGCCTCCGATGCCGGTTTCGCCTGACGAAAACGGCACGCGCCGCGCATTGCTGCAAAATTTGCCTCCTGCGCGAAACCGTCTAAAGTGAATGCAACCGGTACGTATTGCGCGCTCGAATCCAGCCCGCCATACCGCTTGCCGGTCAGCCCGCGTGCATCATCGTCCGGCCGGTGGCGGAGAGCTATGAGAAGCAGAA
>NZ_JAHACR010000086.1 GCF_018375725.1 Burkholderia sp.
GCGCACGACGCGCATGCGCTGCGTGTCGATCATGCAGGGCAACGCCTGCGGCTGTATCGCGACACCGTGTGCTGGGAAGCCGGTGGCAGTGCCGAGTCGCCCGATGGCGGCAACGGGGCGCCGCGCCCCGAATGCGAGTGCGCGTGGGACGGGCAGGAGGTCTGGCATGTGCCGGCCTGGCGTGGCACCTTTGTGTTCGCGCGGGCCGAGGCGGGCAGCGCGGACGCGGTGCCGGAGGCGTGGCTGCGCGCCGCGCCGCTTGTCGTGCGGTCGCGCGTGGGCGGCGAGCGGATGCGTACGTCGCCCGGCGGCCCGCGGCGCACGCTGAAGAACCTGTTTCAGGAGCGCGGTGTGCCCGCGTGGCAGCGCGACGTGCCGCTGTTGTATTCGGGCGACCGGCTTTCGGGCGACCGGCTGCTCTACGTGCCGCGGCTCGGCGTGAACCGCGATATCGACGCGCAGGGCGACGGCGCGTGGCGTCGGATCGAGTGGCGGCCGGATCTGCTGATCGCCTGATATGCCGTGGCGATGCCGCGCCAATTTTCACTATCGGGTAAACGACCGCGTGCTGGACGCTTCGGCGGTGCGCGGCTTGTCAAGCGCACGTTGATCGGGTACGCTCGATTTTTTGCTCGGCTCGATTTTTGAGCGTTTTGTGCAGGTTTTCCGCGTGACGTACCCGGTTTGCGCGGTCCGATCCGCATTCCGGGCAAATTCCGTCACGCTTGCGTGCTGTGTCCCCGCCGTCCTCCTCGTCGTCCGTCCACCGCCACAAGCCGCGTGACTGAACGGCAACACGGCCTGTCCAGTGCGTCCGTGCGGCCTCTTCTCCAGTTCAGAACGACAATGGCACTCATCGTACATAAATACGGCGGCACTTCGATGGGCTCGGTCGAGCGCATCAAGAACGTCGCGAAACGCGTCGCAAAATGGCATCAGGCCGGGCACAAGATGGTCGTCGTGCCGTCGGCAATGTCCGGCGAAACCAACCGTCTGCTCGGTCTCGCGAAAGAGATCTCGAGCCAGCCGAGCCCGCGTGAGCTCGACATGATCGCGTCGACCGGCGAGCAGGTCAGCGTTGGTCTGCTGTCGATCGCGCTCCAGGAGATCGGTGTCGAGGCCGTGAGCTACGCCGGCTGGCAAGTCCCGATCAAGACCGACAGCGCGTTCACGAAGGCGCGCATCCATTCGATCGACGACGAGCGCGTGAAGGCCGATCTCGATGCGGGCAAGGTCGTGATCATCACGGGCTTCCAGGGCGTCGATCCCGACGGCCACATCACGACGCTCGGTCGTGGCGGCTCGGACACGTCGGCGGTGGCGGTCGCGGCTGCGCTCGATGCGGAGGAATGCCTGATCTACACCGACGTCGACGGCGTGTACACGACCGATCCGCGCGTGGTCGAAGAGGCGCGCCGTCTCGATCGCGTGACGTTCGAGGAGATGCTGGAAATGGCGAGCCTCGGCTCGAAGGTCCTGCAGATCCGCTCGGTCGAATTCGCCGGCAAATTCCAGGTGAAGACGCGCGTGCTGTCGAGCCTGACCGATCCGCTGATTGCGCTCGACGAAGAAATGCGCTCGGGCACCCTGATTACTTTTGAAGAAGACGAGACCATGGAAAAGGCAGTCATTTCCGGCATCGCGTTCCAGCGCGACGAAGCACGCATTGCGGTGATGGGCGTGCCCGACAAGCCGGGCATCGCGTATCAGATCCTCGGCCCGGTCGCGGACGCGAACATCGACGTCGACATGATCATCCAGAACCAGAGCGTCGAGGGCAAGACCGACTTCACGTTCACGGTGGGCCGCGGCGATTACCAGCGGGCGATGGATATCCTCACCAACCAGGTGAAGGGCCACGTAAGTGCGGAGCAGGTGCAGGGCGACCCGAAGGTCTCGAAGGTGTCGGTCGTCGGCGTCGGCATGCGTTCGCACGTCGGTGTCGCGAGCAAGATGTTCCGCACGCTGTCGGAAGAGGGCATCAACATCCAGATGATCTCGACGTCCGAAATCAAGATTTCGGTGCTGATCGACGAAAAGTACATGGAGCTGGCGGTCCGCGCGCTGCACAAGGTATTCGAACTCGACCAGGCGTAATGCAATTGACGTGATGCATTGAAGAAAATGCATCAAAAAAATTGACCTGGGGCTCGAAACCCTATATCATCTTTTTCTCGTCGCACTGCCTCCCTGGTGCGAGCGAAAGTTTGGGAGACGTGGCCGAGAGGTCGAAGGCACTCCCCTGCTAAGGGAGCATCTGGGCCAAAACCTGGATCGAGGGTTCGAATCCCTCCGTCTCCGCCAAAAGCGGTGAGAAAGCCCCGTAAGTTCTAGGACTTACGGGGCTTTTTGTTTTTCGTTTTTCAGCCCCTCAGCAAGGCCCATCATCGAGAATACGCAGGGGCCAGCTTGTCGTCGGTATGGGGCGGTGGTTGGCACCGCGTAGTGTCGTGCGATGCTGTATTGACCCAGCGAAACCTGCACAGGTTAAGCGGCTCAGGCAAACAAACGTCTCGGCCGGGGGTTTTCAACTTCAGCGCCTGGTGGGATCCTCGGTGGTTGTAGAACTGAATCCAGTCAGCACCCGTACGATGACGCACTGATCCGACATCCGCATCTCCCCACGCAATGCGCCGCACCATCTTGAGCGCAGCCGCCGCAACGGGGTCGAATGTTACAAGACGTTATCGATCCGTCCGCGCCGCGATTCCGCGCATCAGTTCTTACAAACTTGAAATATGCCCGCGCGACGGTTGTGGCTATAGTCGAGTCATCCACGAATCAACCAGAAGAGGAATCCATGAAGACCTTGCGTGTTGCCTCGCTCATGACCGGTATGACAGCCTTGCTCGTGTCGGGCGCTGCAATGGCGGGGGGCGTCAACGTCGGGATCAATATCGGCGTGCCGGCACCGGTCTACGTCGCGCCCGCGCCGGTGTATGCACCGCCGCCGCCGCCGGTCGTCTACCAGCCGGCGCCGGTCTATGCCGTACCCGCACCGGCAGTCGTGATCGGCTGGCATGGTGATCGATACTGGGATGGCCGGCGCTACTGGGATCGCGACGATTGGTATCGTCATCACGGCCGCGGCGGCTGGGACCGCGATCGCGGTGATTGGGACCACCACGACCGCGGCCGTCATAACGGCTGGCGTTGAAGGATGGACGGCGCAGCGTCCGGTCGCTGCGCGAGAATGAAAAAATCGCCCCGAGGGGCGCATGCCGTTCGGCCAGGCCTGAACGGCATTTTTGTTATTTGCGCGAACGCGAACGGCGGCGTGCGATCGCGCGCGACTTATTCCTCGAGGCCGGCCATTCCGCCGACGACCGCATTGAAGCCGCTGTCGACGTGCATGATCTCGGCCGTCACGCCGCTCGCGAGATCGGACAGCAGGAACGCGCCGGCATTGCCGACCTGCTCGATCGTCACGTTGCGCTTGAGCGGCGCATTGTGCTCGACGAAATCGAGGATCTTGCCGAAGCCCTTGATGCCGCTTGCCGCGAGCGTCTTGATCGGGCCTGCCGAAATGCCGTTCACGCGGACGCCCTTCGCACCGAGCGACACGGCGAGATAGCGCACGCTCGCTTCGAGCGATGCCTTGGCGAGTCCCATCGTGTTGTAGTTCGGAATCGCCTTTTCCGCGCCGAGATACGAAAGCGTCAGCAGTGCCGCGTGGTCCGACAGCATCGGCTGCGCGGCCTTCGCGAGCGCAGCGAAGCTGTACGCGGAAATGTCGTGGGCGATGCGGAAGTTCTCGCGCGTCATGCCTTCCAGGAAGTCGCCGGCGATCGCTTCGCGCGGCGCGAAGCCGATCGAGTGCACGATGCCGTCGAGCGAATCCCAGTTTGTCTTCAGCGCGGCGAACAGCGCGTCGATCTGCGCATCGTCGGCCACGTCGCACGGAAACACCAGCTTGCTGCCGAACTCGGCGGCGAACTCGGTGATGCGGTCCTTGAAGCGGTCGCCGACATAGGTGAACGCCAGCTCGGCGCCTTCGCGCTTGCAGGCCTGCGCGATGCCGTAGGCGATCGAACGGTTCGACAGGAGGCCCGTCAGCAAAATACGTTTACCAGCGAGGAAGCCCATGAGTTCTCCTAGGAAGCGGCATGCGTCCGTGCCGGGACGGCGCGGGGATGGCTGTATCGGGTGTTGAGTGGGTAGAATTCTCGCACATTGCCACCTCCAATCCTCCGACAGGGCCTTTATGACAAAGGGTTCGCCCCGGGCCGCCGACACGCGCGTCCGTTCCGGCGCGGCGCGCGTTGCGCGGGCGGCCGGCCGCGTCGCCGCCGTGCTGCTGGTGCAGTCGGCGCTTGCCGCATCCGCCGCGCATGCCGCTTACGCGATCGCCCAGTACGGCGAGCCGAAATATCCGCCGGACTTCAAGCATTTCGACTATGTCAATCCGGATGCGCCGAAGGGCGGCACGCTCGTGCTCGCGAATCCGAACCGGCTGACGTCGTTCGACAAGTTCAATCCGTATACGATGCGGGGCAATGTCGCGCCCGGCATCGATTTGCTGTTCGAGAGCCTGACCATGGGCAGCTCGGACGAGCCGGCGTCCGCGTACGGGCTGCTCGCCGACGATATCGCGGTGGCGCCGGATGGCCTGTCGGTCACGTTCCACCTGAATCCGCGCGCGCGCTTCTCCAACGGCGATCCGGTGACGGCGGCGGACGTCAAGTATTCGTTCGACACGCTGAAGAGCAAGCAGGCCGCGCCCCAGTTCGGCGCGTACTTTGCCGACATCACGCGCGCGGTGATCGTCGATCCGTCGACGGTGCGCTTCGAGTTCCGACGGCGCAACCGCGAACTGCCGCTGATCGCGGGCGGGGTGCCGGTGTTCTCGCGCAAGTGGGGGCTGCGCGCGGACGGCACGCACATCGCGTTCGACAAGCTTGCGTTCGAGGTGCCGATCGGCAGCGGCCCATATCTGATCGAGCGCTACGACAACGGCCGCACGATCACCTACCGCCGCAACCCCGCGTACTGGGGCGCCGGCCTGCCGGTGCGGGTCGGCACCTACAACTTCGGGCGGATCGTCTACAAGCTGTACGGCGACGGCGTCGCGCGTCTCGAAGCGTTCAAGGCGGCCGAATACGATGTGCTCGTCGAGTACGTCGCGCGCAACTGGGTGCGGCGCGATGTCGGCAAGCGCTTCGACAGCGGCGAGCTCGTCAAGCGCGAGTTCCGGCAGCATAACGGCGCGGGCATGCAGGGCTTCATGATGAACCTGCGTCGCGCGCAGTTCCGGGATGTGCGCGTGCGCCGCGCGCTCGATCTCGCATTCGATTTCGAATGGCTGAACCGCCAGCTGTTCTACGGCGGCTATACGCGCCTCGACAGTTATTTTGCCGACACCGACCTGCAGGCAACCGGCACGCCTGGCGCGGGAGAGCTGGCGCTGCTCGACCCGCTGCGTGCGCAGCTCGATCCGGCGGTGTTCGGTCCGATGGTCGTGCAGCCGAGCACGAACCCGCCGGATTCGCTGCGCGCGAACCTGCTGAAGGCGCGCGCGTTGCTTGCCGACGCGGGCTGGACCTACCGCGATGGCGCGCTGCGCAACGCGCAGGGCGAGCCGTTGACGTTCGAGATCCTCGACGATGCCGGGTCGGCATTCGAGCCGGTCATCACCGCGTACCAGCGCAATCTCGCGAAGCTCGGCATCGAGGCGAGATACCGCACAGCGGATTTCGCGCTGCTGCAGAAGCGCCTCGACGCGTTCGACTACGACATGACGACGACCCGCTATCCGGGTGTGCAGGTGCCGGGCGCCGAGCAGTTCGCGCGCTTCGGCAGCAAGTTCGCCGACGAGCCGGGCTCGGACAACATCACGGGGCTCAAGTCGCCGGCTGTCGACGTGCTGCTGCAGGCGCTCGGCGCCGCGCAGACGCGCGAGCAGCTGCGCGATGCGACGCGCGCGCTCGACCGGGTGCTGATGCACGGCTATTACACGGTTCCGCAGTGGTACAGCACGACGCACCGCATCGCGTACAAGCGTACGCTCGCCTATCCGCGGACCTTGCCGCTGTACTATTCGGCGGAGGGCTGGGTCGTGTCGACCTGGTGGATCAAGCCGGGCGGTTGAGCCGCGCGCATCCGCCGTCCCATCGTTGCCCTTTGATTGCGAGTCGATGTCCATGTGGAGCTACATCCTCAAACGCCTGCTGCTGATGATCCCGACGCTCGTCGGCGTATTGACGCTGACGTTCGCCGTGATTCAGTTCGTGCCGGGCGGCCCGGTCGAGCAGGCCGTCCAGGAATTGCGCAAGGGCGCGGAGCAGGGCGCAGTGCCGTTCGGCATGCGCGCGCATACGGGCGTCGATCCGCAGCAGGTCGCGCAGCTGAAGGCGCTGTACGGCTTCGACAAGCCGCCGCTCGAACGCTACGTGCTGATGCTTGGACGCTTTGCGCGCTTCGATCTCGGCGACAGTTATTTCCGGCACCAGAGCGTGTGGTCGCTGATCGTGTCGAAGCTGCCGGTATCGATCAGCATCGGTCTGTGGACGTTCTTTCTCACATACCTGATCTCGGTGCCGCTCGGCATCGCGAAGGCCGTGCGCAACGGCTCGCCGTTCGATGTCGCGACGAGCCTCGTCGTGCTGGTCGGCTACGCGATTCCCGGCTTCGTGCTCGGCGTGCTGCTGCTCGTGCTGTTCGGCGGCGGCTCGTTCTGGCAGATCTTCCCGCTGCGGGGCCTCACGTCGGACAACTTCGCCCAGTTGTCGGTGCCCGGCAAGATCCTCGACTACCTGTGGCATATCGCGCTGCCGATCACGGCATCGGTCGTCGGCAGCTTCGCGATCGTGACGATGCTGACGAAGAACGCGTTCCTCGACGAGATCCGCCGGCAGTACGTGCTGACCGCGCGTGCGAAAGGGCTGTCCGAGCGCAGCGTGCTGTGGAAGCATGTGTTTCGCAATGCGATGCTGCCGCTGATCGTCGGCTTTCCGGCGGCGTTCATCGGGGCGTTCTTCACCGGCAGCCTGCTGATCGAAACGCTGTTTTCGCTCGACGGCCTCGGCCTGCTGTCGTACGAGTCGGTCGTGCGGCGCGATTATCCGGTCGTGCTCGGCACGCTGTACCTGTTCACGCTGATCGGGCTCGCGACCAAGCTGATCTCCGATCTCTGCTACGTGTGGGTCGACCCCCGCATTCAATTCGAACACCTGGAGCGCTGACATGACACAGCCCGCAAACCCGCTGTTTCCCGATGACGGCAGGCGCTCCGGCGCAGTCCTGCGCGTGTCCGCATGAGTCAAGCCGCCGTGCCTTCCCGTGTCGACGCCGCGCGTGCTCGCGTGTCGCCGTCGCCCGCGCGCCGTGTCTGGCAGCGCTTCACGCAGCAGCGTCTCGGCTACTGGAGCTTCGTGATTTTCGTGATCGCGTTCGGTGCGAGCCTTGCCGCGCCGCTGTGGTCGAACGACAAGCCGATCGTCGTGCGCTACGACGGCCACTATTACTTCCCGATGTTCCGCGCGTATCCGGAGACGACCTTCGGCGGCGACTTCCCGACCCCGGCCGACTATCTCGATCCGTACGTGCGCAAGCGTCTCGACATGCCCGGCAACTTCGTCGTCTATCCGCCGAACCGCTATCACTACGACACGCTGAACTACTTTTCGAACGTGCCGAACCCGGCGCCGCCGTCGCGCGAGAACTGGCTCGGCACCGATGCGCAAGGGCGCGACCTGCTCGCGCGGCTCGTGTACGGCTTTCGCGTGTCGGTCGAGTTCGCGCTGATCCTGACCGCGATCGGCACCGTGCTCGGGATTGCCGCGGGCGCGCTGCAGGGCTTCTTCGGCGGCCGCCTCGACATCGTCGGGCAGCGGCTGATCGAAATCTGGAGTTCGCTGCCCGAGCTTTACCTGCTGATCATCTTCGCGTCGATCTTCGAGCCGAGCTTTCTGCTCCTGATCGTGCTGCTGTCGCTGTTCGGCTGGATCGGGCTGTCGGACTACGTGCGCGCCGAATTTCTGCGCAATCGCACGCAGGACTACGTGCGTGCGGCGCGGGCGATGGGGCTGTCGAACTGGCAGATCATCTGGCGCCACGTCCTGCCGAACAGCCTGACGCCGGTAATCACGTTCCTGCCGTTCCGGATGAGCGGCGCGATTCTCGCGCTGACGAGCCTCGATTTCCTCGGGCTCGGCGTGCCTCCGCCGACGCCGAGCCTCGGCGAACTGCTTGCACAGGGCAAGGGCAATCTCGATGCGTGGTGGATCTCGCTTTCGACGTTCGGCGTGCTCGTCACGACGTTGCTGCTGCTGACCTTCATGGGCGACGCGCTGCGCAATGCGCTCGATACGCGCATCGCCGATGCCGCCCGCGCAGCCGGAGGCCAGCGATGAGCGCTTCCGGCATGTCGCCGCCGGGCGAGCCGCTGTTGTCGCTCGAGCGGCTGCGGGTGCGTTTCGGCGACACCGTCGCGGTCGAGGACGTGACGCTCGCGATCGGTCGTGGCGAGCGCGTCGCGCTGGTCGGCGAATCGGGTTCGGGCAAGAGCGTGACCGCACTGTCGATCCTGCGCCTGTTGCGCGACGCCGACGTCGGCGGCACGATCCGCTTCGCCGGTCAGGATCTTGCGCAGAAAAGCGAGCGCGAGATGCGCGGGCTGCGCGGCTCGGACATCGCGATGATCTTCCAGGAGCCGATGACGGCCCTCAATCCGCTGTACACGATCGGCGCGCAGATCGGCGAGACGATCATGCTGCACGACGGCGTGACGGCGGCCGACGCGCGCCGGCGCGCGGTCGCGCTGCTCGCGCGCACGGGTATCGCGGAGCCGGAGCGGCACGTCGACAGCTATCCGCACCAGCTGTCCGGCGGCCAGCGGCAGCGCGCTATGATCGCGATGGCGCTCGCGTGCCGGCCGCGCCTGCTGCTCGCCGACGAGCCGACCACTGCGCTCGACGTGACGATCCGCGCGCAGATCGTCGAGCTGCTGCTCGAGTTGCAGCGCGAAGAGGCCGAAAAGCGCGGGATGGCGATCCTGCTGATCACGCACGACCTGAATCTCGTGCGGCATTTTGCCGATCGCATCGCGGTGATGGAGCGGGGCCGGCTTGTCGAGAGCGGGCCTGTCGAGCAGATCTTCGCCGCGCCGGCGCATCCGTATACGCAGCGCCTGCTGAACAGCCGTCCGCAGCGCGCGGTTGTGCCGGTCATGCCGATCGCGCCCGTCATGCTCGACGCGCGCAACGTGACCGTGCAGTTCGCGCGCAAGCGTCCCGGTATCGCGGGCTGGTTCGGCTCCTCGCCGGTGACCGCGGTGTCGGATGTGAGCGTGTCGGTTCGGCAGGGCGAGACGCTCGGCATCGTCGGCGAATCCGGCTCGGGCAAGTCGACACTCGCGATGGCGTTGCTCGGCCTGCAGAAGACCGCCCGCGGCGAGATCGAATTCCAGGGGCGCGCGCTGTCGAGCTATCGCGGGCGCGAGCAGACCGCGCTGCGCTCGAACATGCAGGTCGTGTTCCAGGATCCGTTCAGCTCGCTGTCGCCGCGGCATACGATCGAGCGGATTGTCGGCGAAGGGCTCGAGCTGCATCGTCCGGGCATGTCGGCCGACGCGCGCCGCGCAAAGTCGCTTGCGGTGCTGCGCGAAGTCGGCCTCGACCGTACCGTGATGCACCGTTATCCGCACGAATTCTCCGGCGGACAGCGCCACCGGATCGCGATCGCCCGCGCGCTGGTGCTCGAGCCGCGCATCCTGATCCTCGACGAGCCGACGTCCGCACTCGACGTCTCGATCCAGCAGCAGGTGCTGAAGCTGCTCGCGAGCCTGCAGCAGAAATACAACCTCGGCTACGTGTTCATCAGTCACGACCTGGAGGTGATCGGCGCGATGGCGCATCGGGTCGCGGTGATGCAGGGCGGGGCAATCGTCGAGACCGGGGACGTTGCCGACGTCTTCACGAAACCGTCGCATCCGTATACGCGAAAGTTGCTGAAAGCGGTCTGGCAGGCGTGATGGATGCCGGAGAGGCGGTAATGGTCTGACTATCTCGATTGTATTTTTTAATTTGTTTTGACAAATGGATACGCGCTGGCTAGTATCGACCGAAATTTTCCGCCAATCAGCTGATTTTTAAGCACAATCCATCGACCCATGCAGCACCGATCTCTGACCCAGGCATGCGCGCGCGTCGTCGCCGGGATGTTTATCGGCGTCCTGTTCGCTGCAGCTCCCGGCGCTTTCGCCGACGAAGCAGGCAGTTTCAATCAGAATGTCGCATTTTCGACCCAGTCCGGGTCGGGTTCCCTCTCCAGTTCGCAGGCAAGCGCCCAGCCGTCGGAAGGCGGCGCGAAGTCGTTCCTGTCCGGCATGGCGGGCAAGGCGGGTGACGTCGTGGTCGGCGCGCTGAACATGATCGGCGTGCGCTACCGCTGGGGCGGCAACTCGCCGGATTCGGGGCTCGATTGCAGCGGCTTCGTCCGTTACGTGTTTCAGGACACGCTCGGCATGTCGCTGCCGCGGCGCGCGGAAGAGATGAGCCATGTCGGCGAGAAGGTGCGCATGAGCGAGCTGAAGCCGGGCGACCTCGTGTTCTTCAACACGATGCGCCGCACGTTCTCGCATGTCGGCATCTATATCGGCGACAACAAGTTCGTGCATTCGCCTTCGACGGGCAGCACGGTGCGCGTCGACGATCTCGATAGCGGCTACTGGGAAAAGCGTTTTACCGGCGCGCGCCGGATCGAGACGCAGTTCCCGATGAAGGCTGAAGACCTGCGCCAGCGCGTGCGCGCGACGATCGGCGACGATTCGGCGAACGGCAACCGCTAATCCGCCTGCTGGCGACCGGATGAGAAAACCCCGCAGCCAAAAGGCTGCGGGGTTTAATGAAATGGTCGACCTGACCGAAACAGCTCAATCGGCTTACGCTGATCGGGCTGTTTTTTTTGATGCTCGACGCGCCCCGCAGCGCCCGGTCTGGCCACTGCGGGGCGCGGCTTACGCGGGCACCGTGCGTGCCGCCGCGAGCTTGCGCTGCAACTCGGGCATGATGCGCGCGACCGCTTCCTCGCCCGCGAGGATCGCCGCGTTGCGCTGGTTGAAATCGCTGCCGCCCATTGCGGCGAGGTTCGGGCGGATCACGACATCGGCGTACTTTTCGAGTTCGTAGGTCTTGATCGTCTGCCCCATGATCGTGAACGTCTGCAGCAGCATTTCGATCGGGTTGTTGGTCGCCGCGCCGTCGGGGCGCGCGGAGATGTCGACGGCGATCACGAAATTCGCCCCCATCTTGCGCGCATAGGACGCCGGCACCGGGCTGACAAGACCGCCGTCGACGTACTCGCGGCTGCCGATCCTCACCGGCTCGAACACCGACGGCACGCTGCACGACGCTCGCACTGCGAGCCCCGTGTTGCCTTGCTGGAACAGGATCGGCTGGCCGCTTTGCAGGTCCGTCGCGACGATGCCGAGCGGCTTCGCCATTTTTTCGATCGGGCGGTTGTTGAGCGACTTGTTCAGGAAGTTCTGCAGCGCGACGCCTTGCAGCAGGCCGCGCGAGCGGAACGGCAACGCCCAGTCGCTGATCGCCGTCTGGTCCATTTCGAGTGCGAGCTTGTTGATCTGCAGCGCGTTCATGCCGGACGCGTAGAGTGCGCCGACGACCGATCCCGCGCTTGTGCCGGCGACAAGTTCGACCGGAATGCCGCGCGCCTCGAGCGCTTTCAGCACGCCGATGTGCGCGAAACCGCGCGCGGCGCCGCCACCGAGCGCGATTCCGATCCTGACCGGTTTCTGCGTGCCGGCGTCGGGGCGGCCAGGTCCGCCGAACGACGTGCAGGCGGCGAGGCCGGCGGACGCGCAGGCGATCGTGAAGTGGCGGCGTGACAGGCGAGGGGACGACATCGAGGGTTCTCCAGCTTTCTCCAGCTGCCGGGCGGGCGTGCGGCCCGCCGCGGCGGTACGTTCCGGGCGGCGGCGCGATAGGCGTGCGCCGCCGGCGCGGCGCCGGATGGCGGCCGCGGCGCGCACATCATAAAGCAAGCGGTGCGCTTGGCGTGCTGGTCGGCGCGGGTATAATTCCCGCTTCATTTCCGTTCCGGGCGTCGGCCGGCCGCATTGCAGTACGCAGTACGCGATGCCGCCGTCGAACCCGCGTCGAATCATTCATGCGCCTCAGGCGTTCGAGTTACCGTTTATGACCCGTCCTGTTCGTACCCGTTTCGCGCCGAGTCCCACCGGCTTCATCCACCTGGGCAACATCCGTTCCGCGCTCTATCCGTGGGCATTCGCCCGCAAGATGAAGGGCGCGTTCGTGCTGCGCATCGAGGATACCGACGTCGAGCGCTCGAGCACGGAAGCGGTCGATGCGATTCTCGAAGGCATGGCGTGGCTCGGCCTCGACTTCGATGAGGGCCCGTTCTACCAGATGCAGCGGATGGACCGCTATCGCGAGGTGCTCGCGAAGATGGTCGCCGAAGGCCTCGCCTATCCGTGCTACATGTCGACGGAGGAGCTCGACGCGCTGCGCGAACGTCAGCGTGAAGCCGGGTTGAAGCCGCGTTACGACGGCACGTGGCGTCCCGAGCCGGGCAAGGTGCTGCCCGAGCCGCCCGCCGGCGTGAAACCGGTGCTGCGTTTCCGCAACCCGCTGACGGGCACCGTCGCGTGGGACGATGCGGTGAAGGGGCATGTCGAGATCTCGAACGAGGAACTCGACGACCTCGTGATCGCGCGTCCGGACGGCACGCCGATGTACAACTTCTGCGTGGTGGTCGACGATCTCGACATGGGGATCACGCACGTGATCCGCGGCGACGACCATGTGAACAACACGCCGCGCCAGATCAACATCCTGCGCGCGCTGGGCGGCGAAGTGCCGGTGTATGCGCACCTGCCGACCGTGCTCAACGAGCAGGGCGAGAAGATGAGCAAGCGTCACGGCGCGATGAGCGTGATGGGCTACCGCGACGCGGGCTACCTGCCCGAGGCGGTCGTGAACTATCTGGCGCGTCTTGGCTGGTCGCATGGCGATGCCGAGATCTTTTCGCGCGAGCAGTTCGTCGAGTGGTTCGACCTCGAGCATCTCGGCAAGTCCGCGGCGCAGTACGACCACGACAAACTCAACTGGCTGAACAACCACTACATCAAGGAAGCGGACAACGCGCGTCTCGCCGAATTGTCGAAGCCCTTCTTCGCGGCGATCGGCATCGACGACGCGGCGCTTGCGGGCGGCCCGGATCTTGAAAGCGTGATCGGCCTGATGAAGGATCGCGCATCGACGATCAAGGAAATCGCGGAAGGCGCGGCGATGTTCTATCGCACGCCGGTGCTCGATGCGGAAGCGCTCGCACAGCATGTGACCGATGCGGTGCGTCCGGCGCTGGGTGATCTGGCGGCGGCGCTGAAGTCGGCCGAGTGGAGCAAAGAGGCGATCGCGGCCGCGTTGAAGGCGGTGCTCGCCGCGCACAAGCTGAAGATGCCGCAACTCGCGATGCCGGTGCGTTTGCTGGTGGCCGGCACGACACATACGCCGTCGATCGATGCGGTACTGAAGCTGTTCGGCCGCGACGTCGTGGTGTCGCGCATCGAGGCTGCGCTGGCCTGAGTCCAGGGGTGTTTCGAAGCCGTCCGGGGGCGGCTTCGAAAAAAATGCACCGGATTCGCAAAAAAGTATTTACAAGTCCAAAATCGATCCATATAATCTCATTTCTGTTCTGCAAGGGGGTATAGCTCAGCTGGGAGAGCGCTTGCATGGCATGCAAGAGGTCAGCGGTTCGATCCCGCTTACCTCCACCAACAGAACAAACAAATCGGTTCGCGAAGCAGGGTAGTAAAGAAATGCTTCACAAAACGATTTAAAGCAGTTAGAATTTCGGCCTTCACTGTTGATTGAAAGTTAATGGTGAAAACAAGACAGGTCTGAAAAGATTATGTCCCCTTCGTCTAGAGGCCTAGGACATCACCCTTTCACGGTGAGTACAGGGGTTCGAATCCCCTAGGGGAAGCCAGAT
>NZ_JAHACR010000087.1 GCF_018375725.1 Burkholderia sp.
TCATGCACGGTCCAGCTGCGGTCGCGATCACGGACATTGTCCTGCCAGTACACGTGATCCCAGGTGTGGATCCCGCATTCGAAGCCGGCCTCGTGGATCGCGCGCATGTCGGCGGTCGCGCGGCGGCCGATGTCGGGGCCCGGCAGCAGCACGCCGTACATCAGCTGCTTCACGCCGTAATGCTCGACCACCGACGTGCGCGACACTTTCTTCAGGAACCCGGGGCGGAACACCCGCCGCAGCGCCCAGCCGGTGTGGTCGGGCCCGAGACTGAAGAGAAAGGTCGCGCGCGCGTTGAAGCGGTCGAAGATGCGCGCGAGGTTCGGCACGCCTTCGCGCGTGCCGCGCAGCGTGTCGACGTCGATCTTGAGAACGATGCGAGCCAAGCGCGTATCCCGCTCAGCCTTGCTGTTCGACGAGTGCGCGCGCGTCGGCGACGTGGCCGCGGTACGCTTCGAAGATCTTGCGCAGTGCGTCGTCGAACGTCGATTGCGGCGCCCAGCCGAGCTCCTGCATCGTGTTGTCGATCTTCGGCACGCGGTTCTGCACGTCCTGGTAGCCCTTGCCGTAGTACGCGCCCGAGGTGGTCTCGACGAGGTTCACCTTCTTCGCCGAGTCGGCGTATTCCGGGAACTCGGCGGCCAGTTCCAGCATCTTGTGCGCAAGCTCGCGAACCGAATAGTTATTCTTCGGATTCCCGATGTTGTAGATCTTGCCCGACGCGATGCCGTTCGGGTTCTCGATGATCTTCATCAGCGCGCTGATGCCGTCGTCGATGTCGGTAAACGCGCGCTTCTGCGAGCCGCCGTCGACGAGGCTGATGTTCTCGCCGCGCACGATGTGGCCGAGGAACTGCGTGACGACGCGCGAGCTGCCTTCCTTCGGCGTGTAGATCGAGTCGAGGCCCGGGCCGATCCAGTTGAACGGACGGAACAGCGTGAAGTTCAGGCCTTCCATGCCGTAGCCCCAGATCACGCGGTCCATCAGCTGCTTCGAGCATGCGTAGATCCAGCGCGGCTTGTTGATCGGGCCGTAGGTGAGGGCGGAATTGTCCGGGTCGAACTGCTCGTCGGTGCACATGCCGTAGACCTCGGAGGTCGACGGGAACACCAGATGCTTCTTGTACTTCACGGCCGAGCGCACGATCGGCAGGTTCGCCTCGAAGTCGAGTTCGAACACGCGCAGCGGCTGCTGGACGTAGGTGGCGGGCGTCGCGATCGCGACGAGCGGCAGGATCACGTCGCACTTCTTCACGTGATACTCGACCCACTCCTTGTTGATCGTGATGTCGCCTTCGAAGAAATGCATCCGCTCGTGGTTGACGAGATCGCCAAGCCGATCGGTCTGCATGTCCATGCCGAACACTTCCCAATCGGTGGTTTCAAGAATGCGCTTCGACAGGTGATGGCCGATGAAGCCGTTCACACCCAGGATCAGGACTTTTTTTGCTTTCATGAATGACGGGAAGAATGAATGAGCTGCGCGAACGCTGCGGGCGATACGACGGTTTCGCTGCCGTCGCGCTGTTGCCGCAGTTCGAGAATGGAGACGGCGCGGCTGTCGCCGCAAACGCCGAATAGCGCATTATCGCTTACGTGCAGGCCGGCCGGCAAATCGGCCGCCGCGCGTGCCGCGGCGCTGCCGGGCGCGGCGAGGCGCGCCCGGGCGACGATGAAGCGTGTGCCGTCGAGGTCGGTAAAGGCGCCGGGATAAGGGGGCGCGACCGCGCGGATCAGGTTGTAGACCTGCGCGGCCGGTTTCGACCAGTCGATGCGGCCGTCCTCCGGCTTGCGGCCGCCGTAATAGCTGCCGGCCGCGAGGTCGTTCGGCAGGTGCGGCGCCTCGCCGGCCAGCAGCGCGGGCAGGACGCGCCAGAGCGTCTGCTCGGCGGCGACCGTGACCTTGTCGAACACCTGCGCGGCAGTGTCGTCCGGCAGGATCGGCACCGCGGTCTGGCCGACGATCGCGCCGGCGTCGGGCTTCGCGGCCATTTCATGCAGCGTCGCGCCGGTTTCGGTCTCGCCATTCAGCACCGCCCAGTTGGTCGGAACCCGACCCCGGTATTTCGGCAGCAGCGAGCCGTGCATGTTGTATGCGCCGCGCGGCGCGAGCGCGAGCAGGTCGACCGGCAGCATGTGCCGGTAATAGAACGAGAAGATGAACTCCGGACGCGCGTCGGCGATCGCGCGGCGCAGTGCCGGATCCGCCGGGTCGGCGGGCGTGACGACCGGAATGCCATGCTCGGCCGCGACCGATGCGACGCTGCCGAACCAGATGTTCTCGTTGGGATTGTCTTCGTGCGTCACGACGAGCGCGACATCGACGCCGCGCGCGAGCAGCACCTGCAGGCAGCGCACGCCGACGTTGTGATAGGCGAAGACGACCGCGCGCGGCTTCATCGTGCGACCTCCTGCCGGCTTTCGGCCGCGCGGGTGTCCGGCGCGTCGCCGTGCTGTTCGAGCACCGCGTGAATCAGGTAGCGCGGCCGCGCGCGGACCTGCTGGTAGATGCGGCCGATATATTCGCCGAGCAATCCGAGCGCGAAGATGATCACGCCCAGCAGGAAGAAGGTGATCGCGAACAGCGTGAACACGCCTTGCACTTCCGCGCCGACGATGAAGCGCCGCACGAGCAGCAGCACGAACAGCGCCGCGGAGCCGAGCGACAGGATCACGCCGATGAACGACAGCCATTGCAGCGGCACGACCGAGAAGCCGGTGACGAGGTCGAAATTCAGGCGGATCAGGCTGTACAGCGAGTATTTCGATTCGCCGGCGAAGCGCTCCTCGTGCGCGACCTCGATCTCGGTCGGGTTGCGCGCGAACGTATAGGCGAGCGCGGGAATGAACGTGTTGACCTCGCCGCAGACATTGATCGTGTCGATGATGCGGCGGCTGTAGGCGCGCAGCATGCAGCCCTGGTCGGTCATCTTGATGCGCGTGATGCGTTCGCGCAGTCGGTTCATCAGTGCCGACGCCTTGCGCCGCCACAGGCTGTCCTGGCGCTGCTTGCGGATCGTGCCGACGTAGTCGTAGCCTTCGCGCATCTTCTCGACCAGCTTGCCGATTTCCTCGGGCGGGTTCTGCAGGTCGGCGTCGAGCGTGATGACGATCTCGCCGCGCGATTGCGCGAAGCCGGCCAGGATCGCCATGTGCTGGCCGTAGTTGCCGTTCAGCAGCACGACGCGCGTCGTGTCGGGGCGCTTGTGGAACTGGTCGGCGAGCATGGCGGCCGAGCGGTCGCGGCTGCCGTCGTTGACCAGGATGACTTCGTACGACGTGCCGAGCGCGTCGAGTGCCGGATACAGCCGCGCAAAGAGCGCGGCGAGGCCGTCTTCCTCGTTGTACACGGGGATGACGACCGATACTTCCGGGTGCCCGGCGCCCGGATGCTGCACGACGCGCGATTCAAGGTGACTCATGTCCGCTTACTTTCCGTATTGTTCGCAAATCTGGTTGGTGGCGTCGACGACGCGACGCACGTCGTCGTCCGTCATCTGCGTGAAGAGCGGCAGCGTGACGGTCGACGCGCCATATCGTTCGGCGTGGGGGAACATTCCCTCCTTGAAGCCGCGCGCACGATACAGCGTGAAAAGATGGATGGCGGGGTAGTGAACCCCGGTGCCGATGCCGCGTTCCTTCATCTGCGCCATGAACTCGCCGCGCGTGATCGACAGCTTGTCGAGCGGCAGCGTGACCTGGAACATGTGCCAGTTGCTGTTCTCGAAGTCGGCGACCGGCAGGCCGATGCCGAGCTTCGCCGCTGCGCCGCCCTCGAACGCGGCGAAGTAGGCGCGCGCGAGCGCACGGTGCCGTTCGGTGAAGCGTTCGAGGTGGGGCAGCTGGCCGAGGCCGACGCGCGCGGCGACGTCGGTCAGGTTGTACTTGCCGCCGAGCACGTCGCAGTCCATGCCGTCGAAGCCGGTGCGGGTGATGCCCTGCAGCCGGTACTTCTGCGCGAGAGTGGCTTCGTCCTCGTTGTTCAGGACGAGCGCACCGCCTTCGATCGTCGTCAGGTTCTTGTTCGCGTGGAAGCTGAACGACACGATGTCGCCGATCGCGCCGATGCGCTGGCCCTTCCATGTCGAGCCGAGCGCCTGCGCGGCGTCCTCGATCACGCGCAGCTTGTGCGCGCGCGCGATCGCGTAGAGACGGTCCATGTCGACCGGCAGGCCGCCCAGATAGACCGGGACGATCGCCTTCGTGCGCGGCGTGATCGCTTTTTCGAGCAGGTCGAGGTCGATGTTGCGCGTGACGGGGTCGATATCCGCGAACACCGGCGTCGCGCCGGTTTCGAGGATCACGTTGCTCGTCGACACCCATGACGCGGGCGTCGTGATGACCTCGTCGCCCGGGCCGACGCCTGCGATGCGCAGGCCGATTTCGAGCGTGCAGGTGCCCGAATTGAACGCGCGCACCGGGCGGCCGCCGCAATACTCGGACAGCGCGGTCTCGAAGCGCTGGTTTTGCGGGCCGGTGGTGATCCAGCCCGAGCGCAGCACCTCGACGACGCCCTGAATGGTTTCCTCGTCGATTTCGGGGCGGGTGAACGGCAGGAACGGAACGGCAGTCTGGCTCATGAACGCTTGGCTCGTAATGGCGTGTAATAAAAGGGTCGGGCGGTGCGTCCGAAACCGGCATTAAACACCGATTGACAGATTCGCACCGTGATTTTTTGTAGGCGGATGCTTAACCGGCGGGCGGTTCAGCTGCGTGCCAGTACATATACACCGATCAGGATGATGCCGATGCCGATGAGCCGCTGCACGGACAGGACCTCGCCGAACAGGTACCACGCGGCGAACGCGTTGACGACATAGCCGAGCGACAGCATCGGATAGGCGATCGACACGTCGACCCGCGAGAGTCCGAGAATCCAGACGACGACGCTGAGCACGTAGCACCCGAGGCCGCCGATGATCGGCAGCTGGGTGGCGATCTTCAGGCCGACGGGCACAATGTTCGCACGGGTAAATTCGAAGTGTCCAACGGCGTTGACGCCGGCTTTCAGCAGCAGCTGGGCGCATGCATTGAGCATGACGCCGGTGATGATGCAGACAAACGAAACGGGGTTCACGGGTGGGGCATCCTCACGATTGCGGCTTTTCGACGATCACGCGGCGGTTGTCGCGCGCGATCACTTTCATCGGCACGCCCTGCGCGGCAAGCGCATCGTAGCGGCCCGGCGGCATGATCGCGAGCGCATGGCGGTCCTGTTTCCAGCGCGCGATCCACTCGTCGACGGTCGGAATCCATTTGTCGGGTTCGACCGAGATGCCGAACGCGAGCTCGTCCTTGCGCGCGACCATGATCGTCGTGTGGCCTGCGTAGAACGGGAATGTGTGGTCGAGCATCTCGATGGAGTATAACGGCGTGTCGGCGGGCAGTTTCGCCAGTTCGGCGCGCACTGCCGGTGCGAGCAGCGCGCCGGAGCTGTAGCGGCCGAATTCGTCGTGGCCGGTGCCGCCGATCGTGGCGAACGCGAGCCATCCGGCGCCGAACGCCGTGATCGCCGCCGTCACGCCGGTGCGCGCGTGGCGGTTGAGCCATGCGGCCGCGAGCGTCAGCACGAACGCCGCCGCGATGCCGGCGTAGAGCCACACCTGGAACGCGCGGTACAGCGCATTCGGCGTGCGGGCGTCGCCCTGATAGGCGAGGAAGATGATGCCGAATGCCGCGGTGACGAAGAACACCAGGTAGCCGAGCAGATGACGGCGGAACCGGTCGGCGGAGACGAGCGGCAGATACGCGCCGATCACGAGCGCGAGCGCGGGCGCGACGGGCAGCACGTACGAAATCAGCTTCGAATGCGATGCGCTGAAGAACAGGAAGATGAATGCGCTCCAGATCAGCAGCACGAGCATCGGCGCAAAGCCGTTCGGCTGGCGCGGCATCCGCAGCGCGTGGCGGAGGCTCTGCCACGCCACCGACAGCCAGGGCAGGAAGCCGACCAGCAGCACGGGCACGAAGTAGTAGAACGCGCCGGGACGGTTCTGCTCGGGGGTCAGGTACCGGCGGAATTGCTGGACGATGAAGAAGAAATTGAAGAATTCGGGGTTGCGCTGCTGGACCAGCACGAACCACGGCGTGACGATCGCGAAGAAGATTACGATTCCGCTGACGAGATGCAGCCGCTTCCACAGCGCCCAGTCACGGGCGATCAGCGTGTACAGCACCAACACGGCGCCGGGCAGGATCAGGCCGACGAGACCCTTGGACAGCACCGCGAACGCCATCGCCGCCCAGCAGATGGCCATCCAGCCGCGCACCGCGCCCGGACGCAGGCCGGGCCGCTGGGCGAGCAGCAACGCGCAGAGCGTGAGCGTCATCCAGAACGACAGGCCCATGTCGAGCGCGTTGAAGTGGCCCATCAGGTTCCAGTACGGCGAACACGCGAGCACGACGGCCGCGAGGAAGCCGGACAGCGGGTTGAACAGGCGCGCGCCGGTATAGCCGACCAGCAGCACGCCGCCGAAGCTCGCGAGCGCGGTATAGAGGCGCGCCTGCCATTCGCCGACGCCGAACCAGGCGAACGTCAGCGCGTTGAGCCAGGTCTGCAGCGGCGGCTTTTCGAAGTACTTGTAGCCGTTGTAGCGGGGCGTGATCCAGTCGCCGGTGACGAACATCTCGCGCGCCATCTCGGCGTAGCGGCCTTCGTCGCTGGGGATCAGGTGGCGCAAGCCGAGCGGCGCGAACCAGATGACGGCGAGCGCGGCGATCAGGAAGACGAGCGCGATGCGATTGAGCGGTAGCCTCGACGGCGTATCGTTCATGGTTTTTCAGCCTGTTGGTTGTTGTGGTGTGCCGCCGGCGGCTTGCGTCGCGGCAAGCGGCGGGCCGGGGCGCAGCCCCGATCCCGCGGCGAGTGTTTTACCGCATCGCGGATTAACGTTCGATTAAGAGCGCGGCGGCGACCTTGCGGCCTTCGGCCATCAGGATGTTGTAGGTGCGGCAGGCGGCCTGGAAGTCCATCGTCTCGACGCCGATCCGCCGGGCGGTGAGCGCCGCGACGAGCCGCGGGTGCGGAAAGCGCAGGCGGGTGCCGCTGCCGAAGATCACGACCTCCGGCGCGGGGTCGAGCAACATGGCGAAGTGCTCGGGCGCGAGCGAGTCGAACGACGACACGGGCCACGCCTGCACAGGCGCGCCGGGCAGGACGATGACGCTCTGTTCGTGACGCTCGAGATTGATGTCGACATAGTCGGGGCCATAGCCGGTGACGGTATTGAGCGCGCCGCTCGAGTCCTGGTGCAGTTTCAAATCAGTATGTCCGAGGTTCCGAATGGGAAATTCGATGGAGCCGCCTACGCGGGCCGGCGGGGCCCGACGCGCTGTTTTCGCGTATCGCGCGCGCGGGGCGCCTGACGGCGCGGGCCGGCGCGGCTTTGGTGCATTGCGAAAGTCGGCCGAAATCCGCTAAATTATAACTTTTTGGCCGCCCCGGGGCGGCGTTTGCGTCGTGCGCCGCCACAAGCCGCGCGCGGCCGCCGCTCTCATCCAGCCTAGACAGCGCGCGCAGATCGGCCGCTTTCCAGTTTTGATCCCGTCCCCCAGGCCGAATCGCTAACCCAGGAACCGTGTCGTCGTGAAACCGATTCAGAAGTCGAACAAGCTGCTCAACGTCTGCTACGACATCCGTGGCCCGGTGCTCGAGCACGCCAAGCGCCTCGAGGAAGAAGGGCACCGCATCATCAAGCTGAACATCGGCAACCTCGCGCCGTTCGGTTTCGATGCGCCGGACGAGATCATCCAGGACATGATCCGCAACCTGCCGACATCGTCCGGCTATTCGGATTCGAAAGGCGTGTTCTCGGCGCGCAAGGCGGTCATGCACTACACGCAGGAAAAGGGCGTGGTCGGCGTCGGCCTCGACGACATCTACATCGGCAACGGCGCGTCCGAGCTGATCGTGATGGCCACGCAGGCGCTGCTCAACGATGGCGACGAAGTGCTGCTGCCCGCGCCGGACTACCCGCTCTGGACGGCCGCCGTCAGCCTGTCGGGCGGCACGCCGGTGCACTATGTGTGCGACGAGCAGAACGCGTGGATGCCCGATCTCGACGACATCCGCCGCAAGATCACGCCGAATACGAAGGCGATCGTCGTGATCAACCCGAACAACCCGACGGGCGCGCTTTATTCGGACGAGTTGCTGCTCGACCTGATCGCGATCGCGCGCGAGCACGGACTGATCATCTTCGCCGACGAGGTATACGACAAGATCGTCTACGACGGCCTCGAGCATACGGCGATGGGCGCGCTGTCCGAGGACGTGATCACGGTCACGTTCAACAGCCTGTCGAAGAGCTATCGCTCGTGCGGCTACCGTGCGGGCTGGATGGCCGTGTCGGGCCTCGGCGGCGACAATCGCCGCCGCGCGAAGGATTACCTCGAAGGGCTCGGCATCCTGTCGTCGATGCGCCTGTGCGCGAACGTGCCGGGGCAGTTCGCGATCCAGACGGCGCTCGGCGGCTACCAGAGCATCAACGAACTGATCGTGCCGAGCGGCCGCCTCTACAAGCAGCGCGAACTCGCCTACGACATGCTCACGTCGATCCCGGGCGTGACCTGCGTGAAGCCGCAGGCCGCGCTCTACATGTTCCCGCGGCTCGACCCGAAGCTTTACCCGATCGCGAACGACCAGCAGTTCATTCTCGACCTGCTGCTCGAGGAGCGCGTGCTGCTCGTGCAGGGCACGGGCTTCAACTGGCCGACGCCGGATCACTTCCGCGTCGTCTTCCTGCCGAACGTGGACGACCTGACCGATTCGATCGAACGGATCGCCCGGTTCCTCGACGGGTATCGCAAGCGGCATTCGGTCTGAGCCGGGCGCGTACGCCCGACCTATTCACTCCTCAATTCATCGATCAGACGCAGCATGGAACCGATCAAAGTTGGCCTGTTGGGCTTCGGCACGGTGGGCAGCGGCACCTTCACGGTGCTCCGCCGCAATCAGGAAGAAATCAAGCGCCGCGCGGGCCGCGGCATCGAGATCACGCGCATCGCGGTGCGCAACCCGGCCAAGGCGCAGGCCGCGCTCGGCGGTAACGCCGGCGCCGCGCAGATCACCGACGATTTCAACGCGGTCGTCGACGATCCGTCGATTTCGATCATCGCCGAGATGATCGGCGGCACGGGCGTCGCGCGCGAGCTCGTGCTGCGCGCGATCGCCAACGGCAAGCATGTCGTGACGGCCAACAAGGCGCTGCTCGCGGTGCACGGCACCGAGATCTTCGAGGCCGCGCGCGAAAAGGGCGTGACGGTCGCGTTCGAGGCGGCCGTCGCCGGCGGCATTCCGATCATCAAGGCGCTGCGCGAAGGGCTGACCGCGAACCGCATCCAGTACATCGCCGGCATCATCAACGGCACGACCAACTACATCCTGTCGGAAATGCGCGACCGCGGCCTCGACTTCGCGACCGCGCTGAAGGCCGCGCAGGCGCTCGGCTATGCGGAAGCCGATCCGACCTTCGACATCGAAGGCGTCGACGCCGCGCACAAGGCGACGATCATGAGCGCGATCGCGTTCGGCGTGCCGGTCCAGTTCGAGCGCGCGTATGTCGAAGGCATCAGCAAGCTCGACGCGACCGACATCCGCTACGCGGAAGAGCTCGGCTACCGGATCAAGCTGCTCGGCATCACGCGCCGCACCGAGCGCGGCATCGAACTGCGCGTGCATCCGACGCTGATTCCGGAGAAGCGCCTGCTCGCGAACGTCGAAGGCGCGATGAACGCGGTCGTCGTGCGCGGCGATGCGGTCGGCACGACGCTGTACTACGGCAAGGGCGCAGGCGCGGAGCCGACCGCGTCGGCAGTCGTCGCGGATCTCGTCGACGTCACGCGGCTGCACACGGCCGATCCGGAGCACCGCGTGCCGCATCTCGCATTCCAGCCGGACAGCCTGTCGAACACGCCGATCCTGCCGATCGAAGAAGTGACGAGCGGGTATTACCTGCGCCTGCGCGTTGCCGACGAGACCGGCGTGCTCGCCGACATCACGCGCATCCTCGCCGATTCGGGCATCTCGATCGACGCGCTGCTGCAGAAGGAGTCGGAGCAGGTCGACGGCGGCAACGGCGAGACCGACATCATCCTGATCACGCACGAGACGCTCGAGAAAAACGTCAACGCGGCGATCGCGCGCATCGAAGCGCTTGCGACGGTCGTCTCGAAGGTCACGAAGCTGCGCATGGAAGCGCTGAACTAAGGCTGAGAAATGAAACAATCCCCACGCCCACTTTGCTCGCCAGCCCGCGCGGAAGCGGCCAGCGCCCTTCGGACCGACCGGCGGAGGCTGGCATGAACTATCTCTCGACGCGCGGAGCCGGCATCGGCGAGCGCCACACGTTCTCGGACATCCTGCTGGGCGGCCTTGCGAAGGACGGCGGGCTGTATTTGCCGGCCGAGTATCCGCAGGTGTCCGCCGACGAGCTTGCGCGCTGGCGCACGCTGTCGTATGCGGATCTCGCCTTCGAGATCCTGTCGAAATTCAGCGACGACATCCCGGCCGACGACCTGCGCGCCATCACGCGCCGCACCTACACGGCGGACGTCTATCGCAACACGCGCCACGGCGAGAACGCGGTCGACATCACGCCGCTGAAGCCGCTCGGCACCGAGAACGGCGCGCCGCTGTCGCTGCTCGAGCTGTCGAACGGGCCGACGCTCGCGTTCAAGGACATGGCGATGCAGCTGCTCGGCAATCTGTTCGAGTACACGCTCGCGAAGCACGGCGAAACGCTGAACATTCTCGGCGCGACGTCGGGCGATACCGGCAGCGCGGCCGAATACGCGATGCGCGGCAAGGCCGGCGTGCGCGTGTTCATGCTGTCGCCGCACCGGAAGATGAGCGCGTTCCAGACCGCGCAGATGTACAGCCTGCAGGATCCGAACATCTTCAACCTCGCGGTCGAGGGCGTGTTCGACGACTGCCAGGACATCGTGAAAGCGGTGTCGAACGACCACGCGTTCAAGGCGAAGCACAAGATCGGCACGGTCAACTCGATAAACTGGGCGCGTGTCGTCGCGCAGGTCGTCTACTACTTCAAGGGCTACTTCGCGGCCACGAAAAGCAATGACGAGCGCGTGTCGTTCACGGTGCCGTCGGGCAACTTCGGCAATGTCTGCGCGGGGCACATCGCGCGGATGATGGGTCTGCCGATCGAGAAGCTCGTCGTCGCGACCAACGAGAACGACGTGCTCGACGAGTTCTTCCGCACCGGCGCGTACCGCGTGCGCAGCGCCGAGCAGACGTACCACACGAGCAGCCCGAGCATGGACATCTCGAAGGCATCGAACTTCGAGCGCTTCGTATTCGACCTGCTCGGCCGCGATCCGGCGCGCGTGATGCAGCTGTTCCGCGATGTCGAGGAGAAGGGCGGTTTCGATCTGGCGGCAAGCGGTGATTTCGCGCGCGTCGCCGAGTTCGGCTTCGTCTCGGGCAGCAGCGGCCACGCGGATCGCATCGCGACGATTCGCGACGTGTTCGGGCGCTACGGCACGACGATCGACACGCATACCGCCGACGGCGTCAAGGTCGCGCGGGAGCATCTGCAGGCGGGCGTGCCGATGGTCGTGCTCGAGACCGCGCAGCCGGTCAAGTTCGGCGAGACGATCCGCGAAGCGCTCGACCGCGCGCCGGAGCGGCCGGCCGCATTCGACGGGCTCGAGGCGCTGCCGCAGCGCTTCGAGGTCGTGCAGCCGGATGCGCAGCAGGTCAAGGACTTCATCGCCGCGCATACCGGCGCATGATGCGCCGCCGGGCGCGCTTGCCCGGCGTGGCCTGACGGCCGGGAAGCCGATTCGTCGAACGGATCGGTTTCCCGGCCGTTTTCTTGCCCGGCGAAGCGGCCTTGCCGCCGCGTGCGCCCGTCCGATAGACCGTACGCCCGCATGTCGTCGTCGCTACAATGATGCATTGCCGTCCACGATTACTGAGTCAATCGATGTCGAACCCGAATTCCGCGGCGCCGCGCGCGCCGATGCTGTCGACCGCCGAAGCGCTTGCCGCGCTGCTCGACGCCGCGACGCCGCTCGACGGCGCTGAAAGCGTCGCCACGCTCGATGCGCTGGGACGCGTGCTTGCCGCTGATGTCGAATCGCCGCTCGACGTGCCGCCGATGCATACGAGCGCGATGGACGGCTACGCGGTGCGCGTGGCCGACCTGCTGCACGGCGAGCGGCGCTTGCCCGTGTCGCAACGCATTCCCGCCGGTCATCCGGCCGCGCCGCTTGCCGCAGGCACGGCGGCGCGCATCTTCACCGGCGCGCCGGTGCCGCCGGGCGCCGATGCCGTCGTCATGCAGGAACAAACCGAACCCAACGGCGATTCGGTCGACATCCTGCACACGCCGAAAGCCGGTGAATGGATCACCGCGCAGGGCGCGGACATCCGGCTCGGCTCGGTCATCCTGCCCGCCGGCACGCGGCTCACGCCGCAGTCGCTCGGCCTTGCCGCGTCGGTTGGCTGCGCGCGACTGTCCGTCGCACGCCGGATCAAGGTCGCGGTGTTCTTCACCGGCGACGAGTTGACGATGCCCGGCGAGCCGCTCAAGCCGGGCGGGATCTACAACTCGAACCGCTTTACGCTGCGCGGCCTGCTCGAACGGCTCGGCTGCGACGTGACCGACTACGGGATCGTGCCCGATTCGCTCGCGACGACGCGCAAAACGCTGCGCGAGGCGGCGCGCGCGCACGACGTGATCCTCACGAGCGGCGGCGTGTCGGTCGGCGAAGAGGATCACGTGAAGCCCGCCGTCGAGGCCGAAGGGCGGCTTTCGCTGTGGCAGATCGCGATGAAGCCGGGCAAGCCGCTCGCGTTTGGCGCGGTCCGGCGCGACGAGGGGCAGCGCGACGCGCATTTCATCGGATTGCCGGGCAATCCGGTGTCGAGTTTCGTGACCTTCCTGCTGTTCGTGCGGCCGTTCCTGCTGCGGCTGTCGGGCGTACGCGACGTCGCGCCGCGCGCGATGTCGCTGCGTGCCGATTTCACGCAGGGCAAGTCCGACCGGCGCAACGAATTCCTGCGTGCGCGCCTCAATGCGGCGGGCGGTCTCGACCTGTTCCCGAACCAGAGCTCGGCGGTGCTGACGTCGACGGTCTGGGGCGACGGCCTGATCGACAATCCGCCGCACCATGCGATCAGCGCGGGCGAAACCGTCCGCTTCCTCCCGTTTTCCGAGCTGCTGTCCTGAACGGCGGCGAATCGAAATGAATATTCAGCTGAAATTTTTTGCGGGCGTGCGCGAGGCGCTGGGCGTCGCGGATGAGCAGGTCGATGTGCCGGACGGCGTGGCCACGGTCGGCGACGTGCGCGCGTGGCTGCGCGTGCGCGGCGGCGCCTGGGCCGAGACGCTCGCCGAAGGCCGCGTGCTGCGCATGGCCTGCAACCACGAAATGACCGACCCGGACACGCGGATCACCGAAGGCTGCGAGGTCGCGTTTTTTCCGCCGGTGACGGGCGGATAAGGGGCGGGCGATGGCGACGGTGCGAGTCCAGACCGAAGACTTCGATCTGAATGCCGAGGTGGCGGCGCTGCGTGCGCGCAACCCGAAGATTGGCGCAATCGCGTGCTTCGTCGGCACGGTGCGCGACCTGAACGACGGCGACGATGTCGCCGGACTGGAGCTGGAGCATTACCCGGGCATGACGGAGAAGGCGCTCGAGCGGATCGCCGACGACGCATGCGGGCGCTGGCCGGGCATCGACGTGGCGATCGTGCATCGCGTCGGCAAGCTGGTGCCGCTCGACCAGATCGTGCTCGTCGCGACGGTGGCGGCGCATCGCGGTGAGGCGTTCGCGTCGTGCGAGTTCGTGATGGATTATCTGAAGACCCAGGCGCCGTTCTGGAAAAAGGAAACAACGCCGGACGGCGAGCGCTGGGTGGACGCGCGCAGCACCGACGACGCGGCGCTGGCGCGCTGGGGCATCGAATCGGGCAACGCG
>NZ_JAHACR010000508.1 GCF_018375725.1 Burkholderia sp.
CGCGCTGCGGCTGCGCGGCGACGAAGCGACGCGCGCCGCCTTCGACGCCAGCCTGCGCGGCGGCGACAGCCAGCTCATGAAGTGGATCAAGCTGTCGAAACTCGAAGGCACGTCCGCCGCCGCCGACGTCGTCGCACTGCGGCAGGCGGCCGCCTCGAGCACCGCGATCCTCGTCGCCATCGATCTCGCCGATCGCGAGCCGGACGCGCGATTGCCTGCGCGGTTCACGGCGCCGCTCGCGGCCACGCTCGACGACATGGCGACCCTGCTACAGCAAGGCGGTTATCCCGTCGATATCGCCCTCACGCTGCCCGCGACCGACGCGCTGCCGCCGCTCGCGCAAATCGTCGTGACGGACCTGCGCATCGCGATCACCCGATTCGCCGAGCCAGGCGATGCGGACGGCGCGGCGCCCACGCCCGCACGGCAAGCGCCGCCCGAACCGCGCGGCGGCTTCTTCCTGCCGGGCGCGCACACGAACCCCGAACACGTCCGCTACGCGCTGAAAACCACCGCCGCGGCGATGTTCTGCTACCTGCTGTACATGCAGCTCGACTGGCCCGGCATCCATACATGTTTCATCACCTGCTACATGGTGTCGCTCGGCACGACGGCCGAAACCGTCGAGAAGCTCACGCTGCGCATCGCCGGCTGCATCGCCGGCGCGCTGCTCGGCACGGCTGCGCTCGTTTTCGCCGTGCCGTCGCTGACCTCGATCAGCGAGCTGATGGCGCTCGTGTTTGCCGGGGCTTTCGTGTCCGCCTGGATTGCATTCGGGTCGCCGCGGATCGCCTATGCCGGCCTCCAGGTCGCGTTTGCCTTCTTTCTGTGCGTCATCCAGGGCGCCGGGCCCGGCTTCGATCTGACGCTCGCTCGCGACCGGGTGATCGGGATCCTGCTCGGCAATGTCGTCGTGTATCTCGTGTTCACGCGCGTCTGGCCTGTCAGCATCGGCAAGCAGGTCGATGCGGCGTTCGCCGCGCTGCTCGCGCAATGGCGGCGCATCGTGCAGATCGCCGATCCCGACGAACGGCGCGCGGGCGCGGCCGATGCGTTCGCACGCTACGACGCGATCGCGCAGGACATCGGCCTGATTCATTACGAACCGTCGTGGGTGCGGCCCGCGCCCGCGTGGGTCGACGCGCGCCGCCGCGCGCTTGCGGAACTGGGCGCGCTCGAAGCGCCGCTGTTCCTGCTCGCCGAACGCGCGCCCGGCGATGCGGCGATCGGCGCGCAGCTCGCACGCGTGTCGAACGCATTCGCAACCGATAGCGACGAGACGGCCCACCGCACCGCAACAGCGCCGGGCGCGGCATCGTCAGCTGCATCACCATCTGCATCGCCTCTGCCGCCATCCGTACACGAAACCGCCGCTGCCGACGCGCGGCGCGACGCATTGCTGAACCTGATCGACGCGCGGCTCGCAATCATTGCCGACGACGCCCGTCGAGACGTCCCCAAGGAGCCCCTCCCTCATGCGCGTACCTGAAGCGCCGGCGACCTCGTTCATCGCAGCCGCTATCGCCGCCATGGTCGGCCTGTCCGGCTGCGCCACCTCGTCGCTCGAT
>NZ_JAHACR010000088.1 GCF_018375725.1 Burkholderia sp.
AAGTCCCACCGCCAGAAGTCCCACCGCCAGAAGTCCCACCGCCAGAAGTCCCACCGCCAGAAGTCCCGCCGCCAGAAGTCCCGCCGCCAGAAGTTCCGCCACCAGAAGTTCCGCCACCAGAAGTTCCGCCACCAGAAGTCCCACCGCCGGAAGTCCCTCCGCCAGACGTTCCACCACCCGACCCGCCGCTGCCAGATGCGTTGCCAGCAGAGTTGCTGCTGCCGGTTGAACCGGTTGTCGTTCCGCCGACGCCATGTCCGGACGGCCCGACGCTGCCGTTTCCGCTGTCGCCGCTTGTCCCGCTGCCTGTACCCGTGCCCGTGCCGGTTCCGCCAGTCCCTCTAGTGCCTACGCCGATGCCGGCGCGGGAGCCGGGCCCGCAGCCGTCAGGATCGTCCGCGCACGGCACGCGTCCCGCGATCCGGACTGTGCGTCCCGCCGGTTCGATGGCCTGGCCTGCCGTATCCGGCGGCGCGCTTTGCGCGATCTGCAGTGGGGAAAGGTAAGAAGCGTCGTCCAATTGCGTGACCGCGACGGCGCTGGCCGGAACGGCCTCCTGTGCGATCGCGTATGTGCCGCAGCAGCACGCGATCGCGGCGGCGGCAAGCAGGGTCGTGCGATAGCGTCGTCCCGCCGTACGGAACGGCTGTTTCGTTCTTTGCATCATGGCCTCCCAAAGCGCGCGATGCCCCGTCGCCGCGACGCTTTATGCGTGGTTTTGCGCGGGGGCCATGAAAAGTGCGTTGTGGTATCGGCGGCCGATCGGATCCGGACCGGCACATGAGGCCGTTCGGGGATCTCGGTCGGCGCGCAGGCCCGCCGTGCGAAGCCCTATCTGCGATATCCGTGCCATTTGCCGCTCATGCTTGCGGCGCAAGGCAGTCGTCAGGGAACTGTCGCCTGATGCAACGTTCGGGAGGAGGTTTTGTTTCCGAAATGAAACGTGGGGCGGGCGATCAGCGCGCCGGCGTATCGGCCGCGCGCTGCCCGTGGCGGAGCAGAGTCGACGCAATCCGAAGGTCGAGACAGCCTGACAATGCCGTGACCGACAGCGCTGGATCGCGCGTCGATCGTGTTCCGCACGTCTTGCAGCGGGGGCCGGCGCGGATCCGTCCACGAGCCGTTCCGACGCCTCGATCCCGCAATCGGGAGCCGGCCGCTTTCGGTTGCAGTATCGAAACCTGGTCTGAACAGCGCGCCGGCCGGACGGAATCGGCTTGGACTTGTCTGAGAGGGCGGCGTCGTTGCACGCGCAAAAAAGCCCGTCCGCGAACGGACGGGCTTTCAGGCATGCCCGGACGCGGGCGTCACGTTACCGCGTGTCGGCGCGCTTCGCGTTGATGACCGCTTCGGATACGTTCGCGGGCGTTTCCGCGTAGTGCTTGAACTCCATCGAGTAAGTTGCGCGGCCTTGCGTCGCGGATCGCAGCGAGGTCGAATAGCCGAACATCTCGGCGAGCGGCACCTCGGCGCGCACGATCTTGCCGCCGCCGCCCGCGATGTCTTCCATGCCCTGCACGATGCCGCGCCGGCTCGACAGATCGCCCATCACGTTGCCCATGAATTCCTCGGGCGTCTCGACTTCGACGGCCATCATCGGTTCGAGCAGCACGGGCTTCGCGCGGCGCATGGCTTCCTTGAAGGCCATCGAGCCGGCCATGCGGAACGCATTTTCGTTCGAGTCGACATCGTGATACGAACCGAACGTCAGGTGCACCTTCACGTCGACGACCGGGTAGCCCGCGAGCACGCCGCTCTTCAGCGTCTCCTGGATGCCCTTGTCGACCGCAGGGATGTATTCACGCGGAATCACCCCCCCCTTGATCTCGTCGAGGAATTCGTAGCCCTTGCCCTGATTCGGCTCGAGCTTGATCACCGCGTGACCGTACTGGCCCCGCCCGCCCGACTGCTTGACGAACTTGCCCTCGACGTCGTCGGCCGTCGTGCGCACTGTCTCGCGGTACGCCACCTGCGGCTTGCCGACGGTCGCCTCGACGCCGAACTCGCGCCGCATCCGGTCGACAATGATTTCGAGGTGCAGCTCGCCCATCCCGGAGATGATCGTCTGGCCGGATTCCTCGTCCGTCTGCACGCGGAACGACGGATCTTCCTGCGCCAGGCGGTTGAGCGCGAGGCCCATCTTTTCCTGGTCGGCCTTGGTCTTCGGCTCGACCGCCTGCGAGATCACCGGCTCGGGGAATTCCATCCGCTCGAGGATGATCGGCTTCGCCGGGTCGCACAGCGTGTCGCCCGTGGTCGCTTCCTTCAGTCCGACCGCCGCCGCGATGTCGCCCGCGCGCACTTCCTTGATTTCCTTGCGTTCGTTCGCGTGCATCTGCAGGATCCGGCCGAGCCGTTCCTTCTTGTCCTTCGTCGCGTTCAGCAGCGTGTCGCCCGAGTTGACGACGCCCGAGTACACGCGGAAGAAGATCAGCTGCCCGACGAACGGGTCGGTCATGATCTTGAACGCGAGGGCGGAGAAGGGCTCGTCGTCGCTCGGATGGCGTTCCGCCTCGTTGTCGTTGAGGTCGTGGCCGATGATCGCCGGCACGTCGGCCGGCGACGGCAGGTAATCGATCACCGCGTCGAGCATTGCCTGCACGCCCTTGTTCTTGAACGCGCTGCCGCACAGCATCGGCACGATCTCGTTGGCGATCGTGCGCTTGCGCAGTCCGGCCTTGATCTCTTCCTCGGTCAGCGAGTGATGGTCGTTCAGGTATTTCTCGAGCAGTTCCTCGCTCGCCTCGGCGGCGGCTTCGACCATCTTCTCGCGCCATTCCTCGGCGGTCGCGCGCAGCGCTTCCGGAATCTCCTCGTAGGCGAACTTCACGCCCTGGCTCTCGTCGTCCCAGACGATCGCCTTCATCTTGACGAGGTCGACGACGCCCTGGAAATGATCCTCCGCGCCGACCGGAATCTGGATCGGCACGGCGACGCCCTTCAGGCGCTCGCCGATCTGCCGCTGCACGCGGAAGAAGTCTGCGCCGACGCGGTCCATCTTGTTGACGAACGCGATGCGCGGCACCTTGTACTTGTTCGCCTGGCGCCACACGGTTTCCGATTGCGGCTGCACGCCGCCGACCGAGTCGTAGACCATGCACGCGCCGTCGAGCACGCGCATCGAACGCTCGACCTCGATCGTGAAGTCGACGTGTCCCGGCGTGTCGATGATGTTGATCCGGTATTCCGGATAATTGCCGGCCATCCCTTTCCAGAACGCCGTCGTGGCGGCCGACGTGATCGTGATGCCGCGCTCCTGCTCCTGCTCCATCCAGTCCATCGTGGCCGCGCCGTCGTGCACTTCGCCGATTTTGTGGCTCACGCCGGTATAAAACAGGATGCGCTCGGTAGTCGTGGTTTTGCCGGCATCGATGTGAGCGCTGATCCCGATGTTGCGATAGCGCTCGATGGGGGTTTTGCGGGGCACGTGAACCTCCAGTGGTTCGGGGCGAAAGCCGGCCGACTGCGCCGGACCGTGTTGAATCAAGCGAGACTTAAAGCATAGCGCGTGCTCGCGGCTTTTGCAGATGCCGCCCGCAGGTGCGGATTCCATGCGCGCGGGCCGGCTCCGCGGGCGAAAAAAAACCGGCGCGCGAAGCGGCCGGTTGACGGTCGTGCGCGGCGTCGCGCCGCGGCGAGGTGGGTTACTGCAGCTTCGGCAGGCCGTCGAGTTTCATGCCGGGCTTGATGCCCTTGGCCGCGAACCAGCCCTTGCTCATCTCGAGCGCGTAGACGCCGTTGTTGCGCGGGCAGTGGTTGTCGGTCGTTTCGGCCCGCATCTCGTCGATGTCGGTGATCGTGCCGTCGGCGCGGATGAACGCGATCGACAGCGGGATCAGCGTGTTCTTCATCCAGAAGCAATGCACGGCGTTCTCGTTGAACACGAACAGCATGCCTTCGTTCGGCGCGAGCGTCGAGCGATACATCAGCCCTTGCTCGCGGTCGGCGTCGTTCGCCGCGACGGCCGCATCGATCACGTACATGCCGGCGCGCAGCTTGGCGCGCGGAAATTCGCTCGGCTGCTTGGCGCCGGGCGGCATTTGCGCGACGGCGGCCTGCATGCCGAGCGCGGCACAGGCGAACGCGGCGGGAAACACGGCGGCGCGCGCGAGGCGGCCGAGCGACGAGCGCAGGGAAAATCGCACAGCAGGGCTCCTTTCGGGAAAACAAGAACCGCATGGTACGCGAAGCGTACACGCGGGCACACCAAAGAAAAAGGCAGATCGCCTTGCGGTGATCTGCCTTTCAACGCCGTAAGAACGGCAACTACGCGTGTTCTTGACTGCGTTATTACAGCTTGCGTGCTTAGTTCGAAGCAGCAGCCGGTGCTTCAGCGGCGCTAGCAGCAGCCTTCTTCGAAGCGTGCTTCTTGTGAGCGTGCTTCTTGTGAGCCTTCTTTGCCGGTGCCGAAGCAGCTTCTGCCTTTTCAGCAGCCGGAGCAGCCGGAGCAGCTGCCGGTGCCGAAGCTTGTGCGAAAGCAGCCGTTGCGAAGAGACCAGCGACCAGAGCAGCGATCAGTTTGTTCATGTTGTGTTCCTCAGCTTTAGTTAATTAACCAAATGACCCGGCAATATGAGAGTCATGTCGTCTAACGGTGCCATCCACCTTTCGGTTGACAGACGCGTCGAGAAATTTCTCTTTGCGCTGTGAGCGCCGAATCGTATGCGAGAAAAACGTCACTTTCGTGACGCAAACGCGGTTCGGTCGCTCATGCCGGATAGCTTTGTTTGGCATCTGGATCGTTTAACGCGTGATCTTCTCAGACGGTTGACGAAAAAAATCGCGCGGTGCGGAAATCTCATTCAATGCGCGCAAAGCCGTCCCACGGTGCACGTGGCGGCAATTTGATTGTCTCGCCCGGCGCAATGCCGAGCGCGAATATATCCAGTGCGCCGATGCCGACGCGCACGAGACGCAATGTCGGGAAGCCGACCGCCGCGGTCATCCGGCGCACTTGCCGGTTCTTGCCTTCGGTGATCGCCAGCTCGATCCACGTGGTCGGGATCGCGGCGCGATAGCGGATCGGCGGGGTGCGGGGCCAGAGCGATTCCGGCGGATCGATGAATTCGGCGCGGCACGGGCGCGTGATGTAGTCGCCGAGGTCGACGCCGCGCGCGAGCGCCTTCAGGTCGGTGGGCGCCGGCGCGCCCTCGACCTGTGCCCAATAGCGCTTGACGAGCTTGTGACGCGGCTCGGCGATGCGTGCCTGCAGCGCGCCGTCGTCGGTCAGCAGCAAAAGCCCTTCGCTGTCCGCGTCGAGCCGGCCGGCTGCATAGACGCCGGGCGCCTTGACCCAGTCGCCGAGCGACGGCCGCGTCTCGTGTGCGGAAAACTGGCAAATCGTGCCGAATGGCTTGTTGAGGGCGATCAGGGTCATGACGTCGTGCGCGCCCGGCGTGCGCGGGCGGTCTATGGCAAATGGCGGAATCTTAATGCATAATACGGAACGCCAAGTCATCTGTCTTATATAAGACATAAGGGGAGACTTGATACGCAGCGCCGCAGCGCCCAAATGGGGCGCTAGAATGGCGGCTCGCTGTAGCAGTCACGGGAGTGGGCTTGCCGCAGTCCCGTGTGCGCAGCTTCGACCAGAATTACCTGCTCAGCCACGTCACTGGAGTCGATCATGCCGTATCAGCACATCAAGGTTCCGGAGGGCGGTGACAAGATCACCGTCAACAAGGATTACTCGCTCAACGTATCCGATCAGCCGATCATTCCCTATATCGAAGGCGACGGTACGGGCTTCGACATCACCCCGGTCATGATCAAGGTCGTCGATGCGGCGGTCGAACGGGCGTACAAGGGCAAGCGCAAGATCCACTGGATGGAGATCTACGCGGGCGAGAAGGCGACGAAGGTGTACGGCCCGGACGTGTGGCTGCCGGACGAGACGCTGCAGGTGCTGAAGGAATATGTCGTGTCGATCAAGGGGCCGCTGACGACCCCGGTCGGCGGCGGCATCCGTTCGCTGAACGTCGCGCTGCGCCAGGAACTCGACTTGTACGTCTGCCTGCGTCCGGTTCAGTATTTCAAGGGCGTGCCGTCGCCGGTGCGCGAGCCGCAAAAGATCGACATGGTGATCTTCCGCGAGAACTCGGAAGACATCTACGCGGGCATCGAATGGGCGGCCGGATCGGAGCAGGCGAAGAAGGTCATCAAGTTCCTGCAGGACGAGATGGGCGTGAAGAAGATCCGCTTCCCGGAGACCTCCGGCATCGGCATCAAGCCCGTGTCGACCGAAGGCACCGAGCGTCTCGTGCGCAAGGCGATCCAGTATGCGATCGACAACGACCGCAAGTCGGTCACGCTGGTGCACAAGGGCAACATCATGAAGTTCACGGAAGGCCTGTTCCGTGACGCCGGCTACGCGCTCGCGCAGAAGGAATTCGGCGCGGAGCTGATCGACGGCGGTCCGTGGATGCGCATCAAGAATCCGAAGACGGGCAACGAGATCGTGATCAAGGATTCGATCGCCGACGCATTCCTGCAGCAGATTCTGCTGCGCCCGGCCGAGTACGACGTGATCGCGACGCTGAACCTCAACGGCGACTACATTTCGGACGCGCTGGCGGCGCAGGTCGGCGGCATCGGCATCGCGCCGGGTGCGAACCTGTCGGATTCGGTCGCGATGTTCGAGGCGACGCACGGCACGGCGCCGAAGTACGCGGGCAAGGATTACGTGAACCCGGGTTCGGAGATCCTGTCGGCCGAAATGATGCTGCGTCACCTCGGCTGGACCGAGGCGGCGGACGTGATCATCGCCGCGATGGAAAAGTCGATCCAGCAAAAGCGCGTCACGTACGACTTCGCGCGCCTGATGGAAGGCGCGACGCAGGTGTCGTGCTCGGGCTTCGGCGAAGTGCTGATCGAAAACATGTAAGTCCGTCCGGGGCGGGCCGGCGCAATCCGGCCGCCCCGGCGCACGCTTTCCCTGCCGGTCTGCCGCCGGCAGGCCGGGCAGCGTGGGCTGGCGCCATGCAGGCATGCCGCCGATCCGCGCGTCCGGCGCCCACGCAATATCGCGGCCCGGCTGAGCGGGCGCATTTCCCATTCGCGACCTACCCGGTCGCCTTCCGCCGGTTACCGCCGGCGATCTTCAGTTCCCATTCTCACGTAGCAACGCATCGACCATGTCCACTTCGCCCAAGATCATCTACACCCTCACCGACGAAGCGCCCGCGCTCGCGACCTATTCGCTGCTGCCGATCGTCAAGGCGTTCACGCGCTCGTCCGGCGTCGCCGTCGAGACGCGCGACATCTCGCTCGCCGGGCGCATCATCGCGGCGTTCGCGGACAGCCTGCCGGCCGGACAGAAGGGATCGGACGACCTGGCCGAACTGGGCCAGCTCACGCTGAAGCCGGAAGCCAACATCATCAAGCTGCCGAACATCAGCGCGTCGGTACCGCAGCTGAAGGCCGCGATCGCCGAGCTGCAGGCGCAGGGCTACCCGCTGCCGAACTACCCGGAAGAGCCGGCGACCGATGACGAGAAGGCCGTCAAGGTCCGCTACGACAAGATCAAGGGCAGCGCCGTGAACCCGGTGCTGCGCGAAGGCAACTCGGATCGCCGCGCGCCGCTGTCGGTCAAGAACTATGCACGCAAGCATCCGCACAAGATGGGCGCGTGGCGTGCCGATTCGAAGGCGCACGTCGCGCACATGACCGACGGCGACTTCTACGGCAGCGAGCGCTCGGCGCTGATCGGCGAGGCCGGCAGCGTGAAGATCGAGCTGACGACGACGGACGGTGCGAAGAAGGTCCTGAAGGAAAAGACGGCGGTGAAGGCGGGCGAGATCATCGACGCGTCGGTGATGAGCAAGCGCGCGCTGCGCGCCTTCCTCGAAGCGCAGATCGCGGACGCGAAGGCCCAGGACGTGCTGTTCTCGGTGCACCTGAAGGCGACGATGATGAAGGTCTCCGATCCGATCATCTTCGGCCACGTCGTATCGGTGTTCTACCGGGACGCGCTGGCAAAGCATGCGGATCTGCTCGCGCGCGCCGGTTTCAACCCGAACAACGGCATCGGCGATCTGTACGCGCGCCTGAAGGATCTGCCGGCCGACACGCGCGAAGCGATCGAAGCCGACGTCAAGGCGGCATACGCGCGCCTGCCGCGCCTCGCCATGGTCAACTCGGATCGCGGCATCACGAACCTGCACGTGCCGAGCGACGTGATCGTCGACGCATCGATGCCGGCGATGATTCGCGAGTCGGGCTGCATGTGGGGCCCGGACGGCAATCTGGCCGACGCGAAGGCCGTGATTCCGGATCGCTGCTACGCAGGCGTCTACCAGGCGGTGATCGAGGACTGCAAGCAGCACGGCGCCTTCGATCCGGTGACGATGGGCAGCGTGCCGAACGTCGGTCTGATGGCGCAGGCCGCGGAAGAATACGGTTCGCATGACAAGACGTTCCAGATTCCGGCGGACGGCATCGTGCGCGTGATCGACGAGGCGGGCAACGTGCTGCTCGAGCATGCGGTCGAGGCCGGCGACATCTGGCGCATGTGCCAGACCAAGGATGCGCCGGTGCAGGACTGGGTGAAGCTCGCGGTCAACCGTGCCCGTGCGACGAACACGCCGGCGGTGTTCTGGCTCGATGCGGCTCGTGCGCACGATGCGCAGGTCATCCGGAAGGTCGAGCAGTACATGAAGGATCACGACACGAACGGCCTCGATATCCGCATCATGACGCCGGTCGACGCGACGCGTTTCTCGCTCGAGCGCATCCGCGCGGGCAAGGACACGATCTCGGTGACGGGCAACGTGCTGCGCGACTACCTGACCGACCTGTTCCCGATCATGGAACTCGGCACCAGCGCGAAGATGCTGTCGATCGTCCCGCTGATGGCCGGCGGCGGCATGTTCGAAACGGGCGCCGGCGGCTCCGCGCCGAAGCACGTTCAGCAGTTCACCGAAGAGGGCTTCCTGCGCTGGGATTCGCTCGGCGAATTCCTCGCGCTCGCCGCATCGCTCGAACACCTGGGGCATGCATACCAGAACCCGAAGGCGCTCGTCCTCGCGAAGACGCTGGATCAGGCAACGGGCAAGTTCCTCGACGAGAACAAGTCGCCGGCACGCAAGGTCGGTGGTCTCGACAATCGCGGCAGTCATTTCTATCTGTGCCTGTACTGGGCGCAGGCGCTTGCCGGGCAGACCGACGACGCGGCGCTGCAGGCGCAGTTCGCCGGTGTTGCGAAGGCGCTCGCGGACAACGAGGCGCGCATTCTCGAGGAACTGGGTGCGGCGCAGGGCAAGCCGATGAATATCGGCGGCTACTATCGCCCGGACGTCGATCTGACGAGCCAGGCGATGCGCCCGAGCGGCACGCTGAACGACATCGTCGACGCCGTCGCTTAACGCGGCCGGCACGATCGCGCAAACAGGCGCGATCGCCGCTGGAAAGACGGGGCGGGCAGGGCGGCGCGGACGGCGCGGATCGACGATCCGCGTGTGCCGCGCCGTGCTGGCCGCTTCGCGCGCTTGCCAATCGAGCGGGTGTGCCCGCCGAAGCAATTCATACCGACACGTGGACGATTTCCCAGTCCGCAATCTGCTCCGGAATATCGAGGGTCGCCGTGTCCAGTTCGGACATTTCGGGGCAGTCCACGCCGCGTGCAATGTGATCGGCAGCATGCTCGGGGCTCGGGAATGCGCCGAGCAGAGCATTGCCGAACGTCACTTCCCAGCCGTCGTTGCCCGGCAGGATGTAGAACGACCCTTGCGCTGAACCAAAGCGAAATCCTTTCATTTCCGTTCTCCCTTGCTGATGACACGCGATTCGTGTGGGCTCCCCTGCGTAACGGGCAGGTTCCGGCTCGGCTGGTTTCGGCTGCGATCGCGGGCGGGTTGCTGATTTGATTCCCGTGTCACCGCGTATCGCCAGTGCATGAGACAAAGTCTACGGCCGTGCCCTCATTGCATGTTGCGTGCGAGAACGATGTGTGGTGAAAAATAAATTCATTGTAAACAATGATTTATTTGCATGCTTCCGTATTGTGGAACGATTTTCGGCATTGCGAAACCGGGAATTTGTGCTCCGCACCACAAATTTTTATAGTGCAAGGCATCTTTCCGCATCGTGAAATTTAGGGAGGTTCTGCGTTCGTCGGGCCAAGGCGGTGTGCGTCCGGTCGCCATAGGTCTTTGGCGGTGGAGCCGACGCTGTCGTCGTGGGACGCGACGGGCGGATATGATGGCGCCATCACGACGGGACGGCGGGCGCCCAGCGCAACTTCGAGGCCGTGCGTCGACAATGACCGTCAGGAACGAGGATCGATTGATGATACGCAGAGCATTTTTGTCACGCGCGATCGGCATCGCGGTCGCGTCCATGTTCGCGCGCAGCGCGTGGGCGCAACATGCGGGCCACGCGGGCATGTCCGACATGGATCGCATGGACGACATGCCCGGTATGCCCGGCATGTCGGGGCACGCGCATCACGGGCGGGCGCCGGCCGCGCTCGCAGCGCCCGATGCGCTGCCTGCCGGCGCGCCGCTGGCCGGACTGCGCACGCTCGCGAACGAAAGCAGCGAGCCCGGCATATTCCGCGCGACGCTCGTCGCGCAGCCGGTGGCGCGCGCGATGCTGCGCGGCGCACGGCCGACGACTTTCTGGCAATTCGGCGCCGGCACGCAGGGCCCGGTTGTCGGGCCGCTGATCGACGTCCGCGAGGGCGACACGGTCGAGATCCGCTTCGTGAACCGGCTGCCGCAGCCGTCGACGCTGCACTGGCACGGCCTGCCGGTGCCTCCCGATCAGGACGGCAACCCGGCCGATCCGGTTGCGCCGGGCGCGTCGCATGTCTACCGCTTCACGCTCCCGAAGGGCAGCGCAGGCACGTACTGGTATCACCCGCATCCGCACATGATGACGGCCGAGCAGGTGTTTCGCGGGCTGGCCGGGCCTTTCATCGTGCGCGCAGCCGACGATCCGCTCGCGGGCTGGCCGGAGCGCAACCTGTTCGTGTCCGACCTGAAGCTGGCGCGCGACGGCACGATTCCGCCGAACGACATGATGGACTGGATGAATGGCCGGGAAGGCCAGTTCGTGCTGGTCAACGGAGCGCGCCGGCCGCGCATTGCTGTCGCGGGCGATGAACGCTGGCGCGTGTGGAATGCGTGCAGCGCGCGTTACCTTCGGCTCGCGTTCGATGACGGCCGTGCGTTCGAGCAGGTCGGCACCGATGGCGGGCTGTTCGACGCGCCGCGTCGCGTGACGTCGCTGTTGCTCGCACCCGGCGAGCGCGCGGAAGTACTGGTGCGAGTCGGCGACAGGGCATCGCGCGCCGTGCTGCTTGCCGCCGAATACGATCGACGCAAGATGGCCATGTCCGACGACGAACACGGCAGCCTGCCGCCGGATCCGGCGCGGCCGCTCGCCGATGTCGCGTTCTCGCCGGCCGCGGCGCGCGTGCTCCCCCCGACGCTGCGCGCGGTGCCGCGGCTCGGCGAGCCGGTCGCGCACAAGGAGGTCGCGTTCGGTGAAGAGATGGACATGGACGCGATGATGGGCGCCTCCGCGCAGGCGCATGGCCGTCCGGCCGGCATGCGCTTCACGATCAACGGCGACACGTATGCGCCGAACCGCGCGACGCTGACGAGCCGGGTGGGCGACGTCGAGCGCTGGACGATCCGCAACGATACCGACATGGACCATCCGTTCCATTTGCATGGCACGCAGTTTCAGGTGATCGAGCGCGCGTCGAACGGTATGCGCACGCCGGAGCCGTTCCGCGCATGGCGGGATACGGTGAACGTGCGAAGAGGCGAGGTAGTGACGATTCTCACGTCACAGAATGCGCGGGGCGAGCGCATGTTTCACTGCCATATCCTCGAGCACGAGGATCTCGGCATGATGGGCACGCTGAAGGTTATCTGACACGGTGCGGCATGCCATGCGGCGAGGGTGGCAAGCCGCCGATCGACGGACCGCTTCTCCCGGCACGAAAAAAGAAACCCGGCATCGCGCCGGGTTTCCACATCCGAAATCCGTTGCCCTTAGGCGGCCTGGATGTTCGAAGCTTGCTTGCCTTTCGGTCCTTGCACGACCTCGAAGCTCACCTTCTGGCCTTCCTTCAGGGTCTTGAAGCCCTGCATGTTGATTGCCGAGAAGTGTGCGAACAGATCTTCACCGCCCTCGTCGGGGGTGATGAAACCGAAGCCCTTCGCGTCATTGAACCATTTGACAATACCAGTTGCCATACCTACTTCCCCTGTCACACAGTCGCTACTTACCACGAGCACGCTCGAAAAGCTAAACGACCGGAAAATACAGCCGTTCCCCCCTCACAAGCTCACCTCGGCCTTCATCGTTTTGCCTGTCCGGCAATTTGAAAAAAGTGCCAGCTTGATTGTTGGCGCTCTTTATTTGAGTGTCAAGAAAATTTTTAGACGCATGGACGGACGTTGTAAAGAGCCCATTTTCAGGGTTTTTCCGGCTTTGCGTTGCAACGCCGCGGCAAGCGCGCCGACTTGAAAAGACGCATAATCGCCCCACATACGAGGCTCGAATGACACGCGTTCGAGCGATCCCGGCTTGTGGGATACTGGATGCAAGCGCGACGTTCCGGTCCGATTCACATCGTGACGGTTCGCATCGCGCGCCACACGTGAAAGCCGGCACCGCAGCCGGCTTTCGTATGGTGCGAAAGCATCGGCGTGTTTCCGGGAAACCGGGGAGGGCGCCGGCCGGTCGGTCGGGTTATGACAGGATTGCGGGCCTGTCCGAGTTGTTTAGAATGGGTGTATGGCGATTATCCCGGACAAGCAGGACAGCACCGTCCTGGAACGCAAGCAGCAAAAGCTGAAGCCGCCTTCGATGTACAAGGTGGTGCTGCTCAACGACGACTTCACGCCGATGGAATTCGTCGTGATGATTGTGCAGGAGTATTTCAAGAAGGATCGCGAAACGGCCACGCAGATCATGCTGAAGGTCCATCGCGAAGGGCGGGGGGTTTGTGGGGTCTATACGCGGGACATCGCGTCGACCAAGGTTGAGCAAGTCGTTACCCATGCGCGGCAGGCCGGGCATCCGCTGCAGTGCGTGATGGAGGAAGCATGATTGCCCAGGAATTGGAAGTCAGCCTGCACATGGCGTTCATGGAAGCACGTCAGGCGCGCCATGAGTTCATTACGGTCGAGCATTTGCTGCTCGCCCTGCTGGATAATCCGACGGCAGCCGAGGTGTTGCGCGCATGCGCGGCGAACATCGAGGATCTGCGTCAGAACCTGCGCAATTTCATCCACGACAACACGCCCACCGTACCGGGCACCGACGACGTCGACACGCAGCCGACGCTCGGTTTCCAGCGCGTGATCCAGCGCGCGATCATGCACGTCCAGTCGACGTCGAACGGCAAGAAGGAAGTCACCGGCGCGAACGTGCTCGTCGCGATCTTCGGCGAGAAGGATTCGCACGCGGTCTACTACCTGCAGCAGCAGGGCGTGACGCGTCTCGATGTCGTCAATTTCATTTCGCACGGCATTGCCAAGACGAACAGCGGCGAGGCCGCGAAGTCGAGCGACGCGGCCGCCGAAAGCGAAGACGCGAACGCGCAGAAGGAAACCCCGCTCGCCCAGTTCACGCAGAACCTGAATCAGATGGCGAAGGACGGCCGCATCGATCCGCTGATCGGTCGAGAGTCCGAAGTCGAGCGCGTCGTGCAGGTGCTGTGCCGCCGCCGCAAGAACAATCCGCTGCTCGTCGGCGAAGCCGGCGTCGGCAAGACGGCGATCGCCGAAGGGCTCGCGTATCGCA
>NZ_JAHACR010000509.1 GCF_018375725.1 Burkholderia sp.
TGGCGCGATCGCCCGGCCCGGCGCGGCCGTCGATCGGACGCCGACACCGCGCCTCCCCCGTCAGGAGACTTCGCATGCCGCACGGCGCCCCGTCGCATCTCGCTTCCGCCTCCCTCTCCGTCGATCCGATCGTGCGCCTGTCGGCGGGCGAACTGGCGTCGGCGATCCGCCGCAATGCCGTTTCCTGCGTCGAGACGATGCGTGCATATCTCGATCACATCGACCGGGTCAACGGCGCGATCAATGCGATCGTCGCGCTGCGCGACCGGGACGTGCTGATTGCCGAAGCCGCGGAAAAGGATGCCGCGCTCGCGCGCGGCGAGTATCACGGCTGGCTGCACGGGTTTCCGCAGGCGCCGAAGGATCTCGCGATGACAAAGGGGCTGGTGACGACGCTCGGCTCGCCGATCTTCCGCGAGATGGTGCCGCAGGCCGATTCGGTCGGCGTCGCGCGTATGCGTGCGGCGGGCGCGATCTTCATCGGCAAGACCAATACGCCGGAGTTCGGTCTCGGCTCGCACACCTTCAACGAGGTCTATGGCGTCACGCGCAACCCCTACGACCTGACGAAGAGCGCGGGCGGCAGCAGCGGCGGCGCGGCGGCCGCACTCGCGGCGCGGATGCTGCCGGTGGCCGACGGCAGCGATTTCGGCGGCTCGCTGCGCAATCCCGCCGCATTCTGCAACGTATACGGCTTTCGGCCATCGCAAGGCCGCGTGCCGCGTTGGCCGGGCGTCGACGTGTATGCGTCGCAGCTCGGCACCGAAGGCCCGATGGGGCGCACGGTCGGGGATGTGGCACGGTTGCTCTCGATTCAGGCCGGTTACGACGCGCACGATCCGCTATCGATCGCAGAGGATCCCGCCGTGTTCGCCCAGCCGCTCGAAACCCGTCTGCACGGCAAGCGTATCGCGTGGGTCGGCGACTGGAACGGCTATCTGGCGACGGAGCGGGGCGTGCTCGAGCGTTGCGAGACCGGGCTCGCAACATTGCGGGAGATGGGCTGCGACGTCGATGCCGCGTTGCCGCCATTCGCACCGGAAAGGATCTGGCGGCTCTGGCTCGCGCAGCGGCACTGGCTGTCGGGCGGCGGTCTGCTTGCCCATTACCGCGATCCGTCGCGGCGCGCATTGCTGAAGCCCGAAGCGATCTTCGAGGTCGAGGGGTTGCTCGCGATCTCGGGGGCGGACGTCTACGATGCGAGCGCCGAGCGCACCGCGTGGTATCAGGCGCTGCTGCATTGCTTCGATCGTTACGATTTCATCGCCGCGCCGGCCGCGCAGGTATTTCCGTTCGATGCCGACGCGCGCTGGCCGCGGGCGATCGCGGGCCGTGAGATGGACACGTATCACCGCTGGATGGAGACGGTCGTGCCGTGGACGCTCGCAGGTTGTCCGGTGATCAGCGTGCCGGTCGGCTTCAACGATGCCGGGCTGCCGATGGGGATGCAGTTGATCGGGCGGCCGCGCGACGACCTGGCGGTGCTTCAGCTCGCGCGCGGTTACGAACAGGCGAGCGACTGGGTCGGTACGCGGCGGCCAGCGTGGATGGCGGCG
>NZ_JAHACR010000089.1 GCF_018375725.1 Burkholderia sp.
GACACCCCCGCGGCAGACCGCTAACGCGCCCGCCCCAGTCCGGACGGCGTATCCGCGCGCGACAGCGCCGACACGTCGACCACCGCGCAATGCGGCGTCTCGACAGCCGGCCGGCCCTCGACGAGCGCTGCCGCGACGTCGATCACGCGCTGCGTGGGCAGGCTCGTCAGACAGCGGCTCCAGCTTTCCAGATTGCGATCGCAGCCTTCGAGCCTGCACGGCACGCAGTCGCCCTCGCCCTGCATCAGGTAGACGTTCCCGCGCTGCCCTGAGCCACGCAACGGCCACGGTTCGCTGTGTGCCGGCCAGCCGGCCGGCCACGGCCCCCAGCGCACCGGATTCGACGGCCCGAACAACGCGAGCGTCGGCGTCCCGCACGCGGCGGCGACATGGGTCGCGCCGGTGTCCGGCCCCACGAACAGCCGCGCGCGGCGAATCAGCTCCGCGGTCTCGCCGAACGTCATGCGGCCGACGAAGTTCGCGACGGGCTCACCGGCCGCCGCGACGATCCCGCGCGCGTACTCCACTTCGGCCGGGGCAGGGCCGCCGCTCAACGCAACGTCGAAGCCGCGCGCGCGCGCCCAACGGATCAGTTCGACCCAACCGCCCTCGTTCCATTGCTTGTAGCGGAACATCGGAAACGGGTGCAGCACGATATGCGGACGCGTTCGCGACAATGCGGACGATCCATACAACATCGCCTCGAATCGCGCAATCCGCTCCGGATCCGAACCGATGCCGGGTGGAACCACTTCCGCGCAGGGCGTCACGCCGAGCGCGTCGGCAATCGCGAGACTGCTTGTGACCGTATGGACGTCGCCGTGCCGGTCGAGCGCGATGCCGTCGAGCATGAAACGCGTCAGCCGCGTGACCCGCGCCGGGTCGACGAGCCCGACGCGCCGGCGTCCGCCGAACCACGTATAGAAACGGGCGCGATCCGAACTGATCGCCGCGCAGGCGAGATCGTACTGGCGCCAGATGCGGGCCGCGTCCGCGAACCGCTCGCGGGGCTTCGCGCGCTGCGCGACGACGATCACGCGACGGATATCGGGATTGTTTTCAAGCACGCCCTCGGTGCCCCGGAACACGATCATGTCGATCTGTGCATCGGGCCACTGTCGCTTGAGCGAGCGCACCAGCGGCGTCGTCAGCAGCACGTCCCCCAGCCGGCGGGTACAGGCGACAAGGATGCTGCGCGGGGGCGTAGCGAATGAAACGGAAGCGGTCACGGCAGGAAAAGGCTGGAATCGGCTTGTCATTCTAGCGAAATCGCGATGCGCGGGCGATGCGGCGGGCTCAGCGCGGCGCCGCGAGCAGGCCGCCCGCCAGCGCCGCGATCCGACGGTTCGCGGCCGGTACGTCGAATCCAGCGATCTTGTCCGACGCGCGCCGTATCAGCCTCGCACGCAGCGTCGTGTCGGTCGACACGCGTTCGAGCACATCCGACATCGCGTCGACGTCCCCGAGCGGCACCAGCAATCCGGCGTCGCCGTCTTCGAGCAAATCGCGCGGCCCGGTCGGGCAGTCGGTCGAAATGACGGGCGTACCAAGCGCCATCGCCTCACCGAGCACCATCCCGAACCCTTCGTAGCGACTGCTCAGCACAAGCGCTTCGGCGGCGCGGATATATGGAAAAGGATTCGCGCAGTAACCGAGAAAATGCACGGTACCGCGAATGCCCAGTTCGGTCGCGAGTTGTTCGAGCGCCGCGCGATCCGGGCCGTCGCCGAGCAAGACGAGATCGGCGGCATCCGGCCGGCGCGCGCGCCATTTTGCGTAGGCGCGCAGCAGCGTGCGGTGATCCTTCTGCCCTTCGTCGAGCCGTGCAACCGAAACGACGAAGCGTGCGGCCGGACGCTCGAACGCCGCGTCCGCGCGCTGGCGGATCGCCGCGACGTCGATCACGTTCGGCAGATCGACGATCCGCACGCCGGAACCGGCGAACATCTTCTCGGCCTCGCGGCGCATTGCGGGCGTCAGTGTCGCGATCGCCGCATAGCGCGCGTACTGGCGCGTGCGGCGCGCCATGTAGGCCTCGTCCTTGTGCCCGAAGCGCGCGACGAAGCTGTAGTGACTGACACCGAGCCACGGCGCCGCGCCGCGTCCGGCGATGCGGCGCAGCGAGAAATCGAAATCGCAGACGAGATCGTGGCCGGCGGCAAGTTGCAGGAAGCGCCTGGCGACGAGCGGCCGGATTGCGACATGCGTCGAGAGCTTGTGCAGCAGCTTCTCGCCGAAGCGCAGCCGGCGTCGGCGCTCGCGCTGGTGCAGCGCATGCGACCAGCGCGCCGACGCGAGCACATGAACCGGCACGTCGGCGGGAATCGCACCCGACTGCCGCAATGCGTCCAGGTCGGCGGTCGGGAACGCAACGGACAACGCAGGCGCGAACACCCGTCGATCGAGTGCGTTCAGCCATGCAATCAGCGCGGTTTCGGTGCCGCCGCGACCGAAGTCGTCGATATGGAACAGGACGCGCAGTGGGGTGTCGTTCATGGAGTGCGCGGCCGCGTCGGCGCGCGTCAGGACGTCGTTCATGTCAGTTCGCCTTCAATTGTGCGCGGGGCGCCCCGGCGCGACACATCGTCGATGCGGCTTCTTGCCATGATGTGTGTCCTCTGTGCTGTCTGCCGCGTCGAATGACACGGTCGCGGCCCGCGCAGCGACGGCGAGCGCGCTCGCAATGGCATAAAGGCGCGCGGCGGCCCGCCGCGCGCCGGTCAAGCCGCCTGTTGCTGATACTGGATGCGATGGAGATGCGCGTACAGGCCGCCCCGCTGGAGCAGCGCATCGTGACTGCCCTCTTCCGCGATCTTGCCGCCCTCGAGTACGAGGATGCGGTCGGCCCGCTCGATCGTCGACAGCCGGTGTGCGATCACGAGCGTCGTGCGGCCTTCCATCAGGCGCTCGAGCGCGGCTTGCACGTGGCGCTCCGATTCGGAATCGAGCGCGGAGGTCGCTTCGTCGAGGATCAGGATCGGCGCGTCCTTGTAGATCGCACGCGCGATCGCGAGCCGCTGCCGCTGGCCGCCGGACAACCGCATCCCGTTACCGCCCACGATCGTGTCGAGACCGTCCGGCATCGCAGCCACGGCGTCGGCGAGATTCGCCGCTTCGAGCGCCGCCTGCACGCGCGCGCGGTCGGGCGTCTGGCCGTATGCGACGTTCGCCGCGATCGTATCGTTGAACAGCACGACGTCCTGGCTGACCATCGCCATCTGGCTGCGCAGCGCATGCACGTCGTAGTCCGAAATCGGCACGCCGTCGAGCAGGATCGCGCCGCCGGTCGGGTCGAAGAAGCGCGGCAGCAGGTTCACGAGCGTCGTCTTGCCGCTGCCGGACGGCCCGGCAAGCGCCACCATCTCGCCCGGCGCGACCTTGAACGCAATGCGGTCGAGCGTCGGGCGCTCGGCCGCACCGTAGTCGAACGACACGTCGCGAAACTCGATCTCGCCGCGTGCATGCGGCAACGGACGACCGCCACCCTGCGGCTCGGCCGGTTCGTCGATCAGGCCGAAGATCAGCTCCGCGGCGGTCATCCCGCGCTGCAGCGGCTGATTGACGTCGATCAGGTGCTTGAGCGGCGAGATCACCAGCAGCATCGACGTCACGAATGCCACAAAGCCGCCGACCGTCGTCTGGTCGCTCGACGACTGAACCACGGCAATCGTGATCACGACCGCGAGCGCGATCGACGCGAGGAACTGCGTGAGCGGCTGCGCGAGCCCGCCGGACACGGTCATGCGCATCGCATAGCCGCGCAGGCGCCGGCTCATTTCGGTGAAGCGATCGATCTCGTACGGTTCGCCGTTGTGGACCTTGACGACCTTGTAGCCCGCCACGGTTTCCTCGACGACATACGACAGTTCGTTCGTCAACGTCTGATGATCTCGATTCAGACGCCGCAGCCGGCGGTTGATCTTGCTGACGAGCCAGCCGATGCCCGGCAGGATGACGGCGACGATCAACGTGAGGCGCCAGTTCAGATAGAACAGGTAGCCGAGCAGGAAGATCACCGTCAGCGAATCGCGCACCAGCGTGACCATGACGCCCATCAGCACGTTCAGCACCTGGTTGACCTCGAACACGATCGCATTGATGACCGTGCTCGCCGTCTCCCGCTGGAAGAACGATGCGCTCGTGTGAATCATCCGTTCGAACATGCGCAGGCGCAGATCGAGCAGGATTCGATTCGACACGTAGCTCAGCAGATAGCCGGACGAATACTGGGCGAGACCGCGCACGAGCGCGAGCCCGATGACGGCGGCCGGCACGAACCATTTCGCCTTGTCGTTGCCGTGGGTGCCGAAGCCGTGATCGAGGAGCGGCTTGAGCAGCGCCGGAATGCCGGCCTCGGTGGCAGCAACGACGCCCATCGTGGCGATCGCAAGCAAAATGATCCCCAACAAGGGCCGGATGTGCGGCCAGAGACGTTTGAGCAGCGTGACGGGAGAGGTACCCGAGACGCTCATGGGTTTGCTCAGGGTGTTCGGACTATCCAAAGACGATCCTTATGGTGCCGCAAACGGCCGTGGGACAGAGGATTCAGGACACCGCCGACCGGCGGTCCGAAAAAGGCCCGATATTATATCCGCATTGGCCGCACGGCCCGCGCGCGGCATGGCCGCCACGCCGTCTGCGGCTCAGGACAGTCTCTCCCGCACCGCGTGATCCGGACGACGCGCGGGCCGCCTCGATTTCACTCCGACCCGAATGGTCGCCGGGACAACCATACGTAGCGACCGGCCCGGCCACGTCGCGACTCACGGTCAATGCGGGTTCCGGCGTGCCGACAACGGCGATGCGCGATGTCCAGCCCCGCGGCCGCCCGGTATGCCGGCATGCTCGAGACGGGAGGTCGACGCATTGTCGGCACAAACACCGCCGGCCCCCAAGCCCTCGGCGGAGGCAAGCTCCCGCTTGCGCGCCTCGATCCATGCAAGCAGTGTCGCCACCGTGAGCGCAAAAAACGCCGCATTCATCACCAGCGTCAGCACATCGATCGTCAATCCAAAGATGATCGTGCCGCCCACCATCGCCAGCCCCAGATACGACGCAGTTGCGATTTCCGGATCCGTACTGGCACGATTCCGCCAGAATGGCATGAAGGTACTCGCGTACAAGAACAACAATGCCGCAATGCCCGCGCTGCCCATTTCGGCCAGCACGGAGAAGAACTCGCTGTGGGCACGGCCGTTCACGATGATCGCGGGCACCTCGCCGCGCTGCGCCTTGGCGCGCAGTTCCCGCTCGAGGCTGCCGCGCCCGACGCCGAGCACAGGATGCTCCTTGTACAGTTGCGTGTCCGCGCGCCACAGGCTGAAGCGGATTCCCGTCGACGTATCGACATTGCCCTGCTTCATTGCCGCGATGTCGGTTCCGAAGGCGCTGACCCGCTCACGCACCACGCTCGTACCGGCAAGTGCGCCGATACACACCAGCACCGCGACGCCAAGCGCGACACGCGCTTTTACGCTTGCCAGCCAGTGTCGGCCGCCGGCCGCGGCCCATATGAGAAACGGCAAGGCGATCCACCCGCCCCGCGCCCCGGACAAATAGGACGCGTAGCATCCGGCAAGCAATGCCGCGGTCTTGATGAGGATCTCAAACAGCGTCGCATCCCTGCCGCGCCTGATCGACGCGATCGAGAGAAAACCCAGGATCAACGCGGTATCGCCGAACGGGATGGGATTCGTAAACGTGTTGCCCACGCGGTCGATCCCGTACGCGATGCCCGGATGAGTCAACTGATAGATCACCCACGCGCCGGTTCCCAGGCCGCCAATCGCGAACCCCCACTGAACCTGCCTGAGTTGCCGCGAAGGCAGCGATGCGAGATAGAAAAAGCCAGGGATGACGAGCGCCAGGCGCAACAGCGGATCGAGGGCTGGAAACGTGCCGTCTCGCAACACGAGGATCTGGAACAGCACGATGCACGGCAGCGCGAGCAACGCGAACACCAGGGAACGGTACTTCCGATACAACTCGGCCGCATTGCGCCGGTTCTCCGCGTTGCCCAGATAGACGAGGGACAACGCAAACACCACGAAATAGCAGTATCCGGCGCCGCCTTTCAACGAGAGTATCAATGCGGGCGACAGAATGACGGCCGCTGTCGCGACGAGACCTAACAATCGGGTGGTGCGCATCAAACTATTGCGGGTTGCCTAAAAATTGTTCAATTATAGCGAAACGCATCGCCCGAATTAGCCGCTTCGGGGTCAAAACGGCCCGAACAGCAACGGCCGGCGTCGCGCAAGATCCTCGGCGAGTTCGGGGGCGCCTGGCGGATGGCCATCGCGCCCGCCCGTCACCCATCGCGCGTCACGTTCCCACGCGCTCTCGGCCACGCGGGCAGATGGGCTTGGCCAACGCCATCAGCGCATCGACATGAGCCGCAACACCCGTATCGTAGGCGACCGCCCCTCGAGCGATCTCGCCCGGCGTGCGCCGCGCCGCGCCGAGCGTCGTTCGTACCGCGCGGCGCAGCGTCGCACGAAGCGCGTCCACGTCGCCCAGCGCAAACAGGAATTTCGCGTGATCCGCAATCGCGTCGCAGCAGCCGATGTTGGACGAGAAGATGACGGGCGTGCCACACATCACGGATTCGATGCCCACCAGCCCGAACGGCTCGTACTTCGACGCAAGGATGGTGAAATCCGCCGCGCGATATCCGGCCTCGATGTCCTTCACATATCCCATGTAGCGCACATGCCGGCTCGTCGACTCGGGCGGACGCCCCGCCACGGCCACGACAACGGGCAGATCGAGATCGCGCAACGCCGCCTCGATCAGCGGCAGCCCCTTCCGTTCATGGCTACCCGACGGAAACAACAGCACGATTTCGTCGTCGGCAAACCCGAAACGCTTGCGCAGCGCGATGCGTGCCGTGTCGTCACATGGCGCGAATCGCGCGCTGTCGACGGGCGGAAACAATACGCGGATCTTCGCGTCGCTGATCCCGTAGAGCGTGCGCAATTCGTCGCGCATCTGCAGTGAATGCGCAACCACGACGCTCGCCTGCTCGTACTGCCGCGTCTCGAGTGCGATCTGCATGCGATCCGACCAAGTCGGCACGCGGCCGATCGCGTTCAGGAAACCACGATGCGTCCCGCCGCAAATCGCGATCTCGGACGAATCGACCCGATTGCAACCGATCAGGACGTCGACGCCCGCGACGCGGCGCTGCTCGCGAAGCCGCCAGGAAAACCATGTGTCCCGCAGCTTGCCGGGCAGGAACGACACGTTGATCCGATGTGCATCGACAAGCTGGCGCTCCGGCAGCGACTCGTCGAAGCGCCGCGCGAAGAACGCAGGCTTGACCTCGTGCGCGGCGAGGCCCCGCACCAGATCCATCGCGTAGCGCTCGAGCCCGCCGCCATGTTTGAGCGCATTGGCCGAGATCCCTATCTTCATTTCGTCGTGGAAGCTGCCCAGAAAAATGTGCTTCAGTAAAGCAAATCGACGGCATCGGCACCGAATGCCTGACGCAATGCACCGACCAGCTCGTCGCTCGGCTTGACCCGCCATGCCTCGCCAAGGTGGAGCTCGCCCTGCGCGACCGCATTGCGATAGGCGATCCGTACCGGCAGGCCGTTCGGTATCGCGGGCTGTGCACGCCGCCCGCCGTCGCGGCCGCTGCGTGGCGCCGGCGCTTCGACGGCAGGCGCCTCATCGGCCTTCGCGACGTACGCTTCGAGCACGCGGCGCAGCGCCGCCGAGTCCGCGTTGCCGTTCATTGTCAGCCACACCGCCTGCGCATAGCGGCTGCGCGCACGTTCGAGATTCATGACCGTGTCGGCGGTAAAACGGATGCCGCCCGTGAACGCGTCGTTGCGTGCCTGCCCCTGCACGATCAGCAGTTCGTCTTCCTTGAACAGCGCCTTGTTCGCTTCGAACTGCTCGTTGAAGATCGTGATCTCGCACTGGCCCGTACCATCGTCGAGCAATGCGATCAGCATCTTGCCGCGCTGGGTCATCTGCGTGCGCATCGATGCGATCACGCCCGCGACAAGCTTGTCGCGACCTTCCTTCAGTTCGCCGACCTTCTGCCGCGCGAAACGGCGCACCTCGTCGCGATATGCGTCGAACAGGTGACCCGACAGATAGAAGCCAAGCGCACCCTTTTCCTCCTGCAGGCGACGCTTGTCGTCCCATGCCGGCTCGTCGACGAGCGCGTGAGCATGCGGCGACTCGGCACCCATGTCGAACAGGCCCGCCTGCATCGCGTTCGCGGCGGCCTGCTCGGCCGCCTCCATGGCGAGCGGCACCGACGCGATCAGCTGCGCACGGTTCGCGTTCAGCGAATCGAATGCGCCCGCCCGGATCAGCGCCTCGACCGTGCGGCGGTTCACGACACGGCGGTCGATTCGCTCGCAGAAGTCGAACAGGTCCGTAAACGGCTTTTCCTCACGCGCGCGCAGGATTTCCTCGATCGCATTCTGGCCGCTGCCCTTCACCGCGCCAAGACCATAGCGGATCGTGCGCGAGCGCTTGCCGTCCGCTTCGGCAACCGGCTCGAAGCGGTAGTGCGAATGGTTGATGTCCGGCGGCAGCACGGCGAGGTTGTTCGCGACGCAGTCGTCGAACAGGATCTTCACCTTGTCGGTGTCGTCCATCGCCAACGTCATGTTGGCCGCCATGAATTCGGCCGGATGGTGCGCCTTCAGCCACGCGGTGTAGTACGCGAGCAGCGCGTAGGCCGCCGCGTGCGACTTGTTGAAGCCGTAGCCCGCGAACTTCTCCATCAGGTCGAAGATCTCGTCGGCCTTCTCGGACGACAGGCCGTTCTTCGCCGCGCCCGCGCGGAACAGCTCGCGGTGCTCGGCCATTTCCTCGGCCTTCTTCTTGCCCATCGCGCGACGCAGCAAGTCCGCGCCGACGAGCGAGTAGCCGCCGATGATCTGCGCCATCTGCATCACCTGCTCCTGATAGACCATGATGCCGTAGGTCTCTTTCAGGACGGGCTCGACGCGCGGATCCGGATATTCGACCTTCTCGCGGCCGTGCTTACGCGCGCAGAAGCTCGGAATCAGATCCATCGGACCCGGACGATACAGCGAAACGAGCGCGATGATGTCCTCGAAGCGGTCCGGCTGCGCGTCCTTCAGCATGCCCTGCATGCCGCGGCTTTCCAGCTGGAACACCGCGACCGTGTTCGCCTTCTTGAGGATCTGGAACGACGAGGGGTCGTCGAGCGGCACCTGGGCAAGCGACCAGTCGGCCTTGGACGGATCGAGACGGCGAATGTAGCGCTCCGCCCAGTCGAGGATCGTCAGCGTGGTCAGGCCCAGAAAGTCGAACTTCACGAGGCCGACCGCTTCGACGTCGTCCTTGTCGTACTGGCTGACGACACCGCCATCGTCGCCCTGCATGTAGAGCGGACAGAAGTCGGTCAGCTTGCCGGGCGCGATCAGCACGCCGCCCGCGTGCATCCCGACGTTACGCGTCAGGCCCTCGACGCGCTGCGCGAGATCGAGCAGCTGGTGGACTTCGTCCTCGTTGTCGTAGCGCTCCTGCAGGAGCGGCTCCTCCTTCATCGCGTCGGCAATCGTCACATGCTTGCCCGGCTTGAACGGGATCAGCTTGGCGATGCCGTCGGTGAACATGTAGCCGAGGTCGAGCACGCGGCCGATATCGCGCACCGCTGCCTTCGCGGCCATCGTACCGAACGTTGCGATCTGCGATACCGCGTCCGCGCCGTACTTCTCCTTCACGTACTGGATCACGCGATCGCGGCCGTGCTGGCAGAAGTCGATATCGAAGTCGGGCATCGATACCCGCTCCGGATTCAGGAACCGCTCGAACAGCAGGTTGTAACGGAGCGGGTCGAGGTCGGTAATGCCGAGCGCGTACGCGACGAGCGAGCCTGCGCCCGAGCCCCGGCCCGGCCCGACTGGCACACCGTTGTTCTTCGCCCAGTTGATGAAGTCCGCAACGATCAGGAAGTAGCCCGGAAAGCCCATCTTCGTGATGGTCCCGCACTCGAATTCGAGACGCTTGTAATAGGTATCGCGCTGCGCGTCACGTTCCGCGGCGTCCGGATACAGCTGCGCGAGGCGCTTTTCGAGGCCTTCCTTCGACAGCTGGATCAGGTAGTCGTCGAGCGACATGCCGTCCGGCGTCGGGAACAGCGGCAGCTTCGGCTTGCCCAGTTCGAGCTTCAGGTTGCAGCGTTTCGCGATCTCGATCGTGTTCGCGACCGCCGAAGGCAGGTCGTGGAACAGCGCGACCATGTCGTCCTGCGAGCGGAAGAACTGGTCGATCGTGAAACGTTTCTGGCGCCGGGGATTCGCGAGGATGTCGCCCTCCGAGATGCACACACGCGCCTCGTGCGCGGTGAAATCGTCGTCGGTCATGTACTGCAGCGGATGCGTCGCGACCACCGGCAGCTCCAGCGACGCGGCGAGCGTCGCCGCCTGCTGGATGTAGGCCTCCGCGCCCGGCTGACCGTAGCGCTGCACCTCGATGTAGAAGCCGCCCGGGAAGCACTGCGCCCAGCGCCGCGCGTGACGGCGCGCGGCCTCTTCGTTGCCGGCCGCGAGCGCGAGGCCGATATCGCCATGCTGCGCGCCCGACAGTGCGAGCAGCCCTTCGGCGAGTTCGGTTTCGAGCCACTGCGCGTCGAGCTCCGCGCGGCCGCGGTACTGGTTCGTGAGCCACGCCTTCGTGAGCAGCTCGCAGAGATTCAGGTAGCCGCGCTTGTCCTTCACAAGCAGCAGCAGGCGCGACGGCTTGTCGCGATCGTCCGGATTGGTGATCCAGACGTCGCACCCTGCGATCGGCTTGATGCCCTTGCCGCGGGCTTCCTTGTAGAAACGGACGAGGCCGAACGCGTTGCCGAGATCGGTGAGGGCGAGCGCGCCCTGACCGTCCGCGGCCGCGGCCTTGACGATATCGTCGAGACGCACGATGCCGTCGGCAATCGAGAATTCGGAGTGGACGCGAAGATGGACGAAACGGGGATCTGACATGGGCGCTATTGTAGCCGCCCCGCCATGCCGGCTGCCCAAAAAATCCCCGCGTCGGCCGTTCGGCCGATGCCCGCGGCCGCGCGTCGCGCCGCTGACCGAACGGCCGAGTGCCGGCCCGTGCGCAGTTTGCGGGATAATACGGGTTTTCGAATCTGCCGCCCCGGATCCGCACCCTTATTTCGTGCAACCGTGTGCCCGCCGCACGGCCGTGGCCGTCCTATCGTCAGACCATCATGAGTATCGTCAATCTCGCCGCCTACAAGTTCGTGTCGCTCGACACCAACGAGCAATGGCGCCCGCTCGTCACCGCCCGCTGCAACGAACTCGGCCTGCGCGGCACGATCCTGCTTGCCCCCGAAGGCATCAACCTGTTCATCGCGGGCACGCGCGACGCAACCGACGCGTTAATCGATTACCTGCGCCGCGATCCGCTGTTCGAAGGCAAGTTCGCGGATCTGCAGTTCAAGGAAAGCCTGTCCGACTCGCAGCCGTTCCGCCGCATGCTGGTGCGCCTGAAGCGCGAGATCATCACGATGAAGAAGCCGACGATCAAGCCGGAGCTCGGACGCGCGCCGTTCGTCGATGCGCGCACGCTGAAGGCGTGGCTCGATCGCGGGCACGACGATGCCGGGCGGCCGGTCGTGATGCTCGATACGCGCAACGCGTTCGAAGTCGACGTCGGCACGTTCGACAACGCGCTCGATTACCGGATCGACAAGTTCAGCGAATTCCCCGAAGTCATCGAGGCGAATCGCGCGGACCTGGAAGGCAAGACGGTCGTGTCGTTCTGCACGGGCGGGATCCGCTGCGAGAAGGCCGCGATCCACATGAAGGACGTCGGCATCGACAACGTCTATCAGCTCGAAGGCGGCATCCTCAAGTATTTCGAGGAAGTGGGCGGCGCGCATTATCACGGCGACTGCTTCGTGTTCGACTATCGCACCGCGCTGAATCCGAATCTGGAGCCGACCGAAAACGTCACCTGCTTCGCGTGCCGCGCGGTCGTGACGCCCGACGCGCAGCAGTCGCCGAGCTACGTGCCCGGCAAGTCGTGCCCGGCCTGCGCCAACGCCAACGCCAACGCAGCGTGAACGTCGCGCGCGGCGACGACAGATGAGTCGATATCGCGGTCGCTTTGCGCCCTCGCCCACCGGTCCGCTGCACTTCGGCTCGCTGGTCGGCGCCCTCGCGAGCTGGCTCGATGCCCGCGCGCACGACGGCGCATGGCTCGTGCGCATCGAGGACATCGACGGGCCGCGCACCGTGCCCGGTGCGGCCGAGCGCATTCTCGACACCCTCGCGCATTTCGGCATGACGCCCGACGAACCGCCGGTCTGGCAAAGCCGGCGCGACGCTCAGTATGCGGCGGCGCTCGACCGGCTGATCGCGGCCGGACGCGTCTATCCGTGCGGCTGCACGCGCAGGGAAATCGCCGATTCGCTGCGCGCCGCGCATGAACGTCACACGACGCTCGCGTATCCCGGCACCTGCCGCGCCGGCCTGCATGGCAAACCGGCGCGGGCATGGCGGCTTCAGGTGCCGGACGGCGACGCCGCGATCGTCTCGTTCGAGGATCGCTGGCAGCACAGGCAATCGCAGAATCTCGCGACCGAGGTTGGCGATTTCGTCCTCAGGCGCGCCGACGGACTGTGGGCGTATCAGCTCGCGGTCGTTGTCGACGATGCCGATGCGGCGATCACGCACGTCGTGCGCGGCGCCGACCTGCTCGACTCCACCGCGCGGCAGATCTATCTGCAACGCTGCCTGGACGTACCGACGCCGTCGTATCTGCATGTCCCGGTCGTCGTCGACGCACACGGCGAGAAACTCAGCAAGCAGACCGGCGCCACCGCACTCGAGCGCGACGACCCGCTTCCCGCATTGCGGGCTGCAGCCGCGCATCTCGGCCTCGCACTCGATGGCGACAGCCAGAGCGCGACGCTCGATCGGTTCTACTCCGCGGCGACGGCCGCATGGGCGCGGCGCTTCGGGCCGCAGACAAGCTGAGGCGTCCAGCGGCCAACGCGCGCCGCGAACCGCTCGAACCTCACTTGCAAGCCGGTTGAAGCCGCTTGCGTCTCCGCATTTCGCGGCATCCCGGTTCCGCCGCCCCGCATCCGATGCCGGGGCAATCACGTCCCGCTATTTCATCGCAGCGCCGCGCGCTTCCCGCCCCGGCAAAGCAAAACGGGCGCATGCTCGTCGCATGCGCCCGCCTCGTCACCTTCGCACGTAACCGTCAACCGTTCATGCAGAAGGCTTGCGCGGCATGCCGAACCCGCCGAGCAGTGCGGCAACTTGCCGCTTCGGCCCCTTCTTCTCCGGCTGCACGGTTTTCGTTTCCTCCGGGCGTCGCACCGGTGCCGACGGTTCGTACGGCTTCAGGAAGAAATCGTCGATCGCCGGCTCGTGGCGGCGATGGTGATGCACGCGCTCACCGCCCGCCGTGCGGCGGGCCGGCGCACCGCGATGCTCGTCGCGCTCGCGGCGGCCGCCGCGATCATCGTGGCGGGTGCGCGACGGCTTGTCGATCGACAGCGTCTGCATGTCGAGCGGGCGCTTGATCAGCTTCTAGATATCGGCGAGCTGCTTGCGCTCGTTCGGGCTGCAGAGCGACAGCGCGTCGCCGGTCGCGCCCGCACGTCCGGTACGGCCGATCCGGTGCACGTAATCCTCGGCGTTGAACGGCAGGTCGAAGTTGATCACCGCCGGCAGC
>NZ_JAHACR010000090.1 GCF_018375725.1 Burkholderia sp.
TTTCATCTGCTCATTGAGGTAGTACTCGCGCTGGCTTTTTTCCATCTGGCGCTTCACGCGCCCGCGGATGCGCTTTTCGACCTGCAGGATGTCGATCTCGGCTTCGAGCTGCGCGAGCAGATGCTCGAGACGCTCGACGACCGGGAACATCTCGAGGATGTGCTGCTTCTGGTCGAGCTTGAGCGGCAGGTGCGCGGCGATCGTGTCCGCGAGCCGGCCGGCTTCGTCGATGCCCGACAGCGACGTCAGAATCTCCGGCGGGATCTTCTTGTTGAGCTTCACGTACTGGTCGAACTGCGACACGATCGCGCGGCGCAGCGCTTCCGTCTCGGCGCTATCCGCGTGATCCGGCTCGAGCGGCATCACGTCGCAGGAGAATTGCGTCTCCTGTTCCTCGATCGACAACGCCTTGGCACGCTGCAGGCCTTCGACCAGCACCTTCACGGTGCCGTCCGGCAGCTTGAGCATCTGCAGGATATTGGCGACGCAACCGACCTCGTACATGTCCTTCTCGGTCGGCTCGTCCTTGGCCGCGGTCTTCTGCGCGACCAGCATGATGTGCTTGCCGCCTTCCATCGCTGCTTCGAGGGCCTTGATCGATTTCGGCCGGCCCACGAAGAGCGGAATCACCATGTGCGGGAAAACGACGACATCCCGCAGCGGCAGCAACGGGAGCGTGATGCGTTCCGGCGGGAGAAGTTGGGTACCTGACATTTCATTTCCCCATGAGTGGAATCAATTGTTCGGTAATTGAGGCCGGCACATCGGATTGCAAGCCTTCAAGTGTGGGAAATATTCGGTAAGAAAGTAACCGCCGCGTGTCGAGTCAGAGTTACCCACAAGATAAACGAAAAAAAGCCGTTCACGGTTTCATGAACGGCTTTTTTCGTCTGAACATCGTCAAGCCGATCAGTTCGAACCCGCCACTTTGGGCGTGTCCTCGTAGATCAGCAGCGGCTTGCCGTCGCCGTCGATGACGTTCTCGTCGATGATGACCTTGCTGACCCCTTTCATCGTCGGCAGTTCATACATCACGTCGAGCAGCGCCTGTTCGATGATCGAACGCAGGCCGCGCGCGCCGGTCTTGCGACGGATCGCCTTGCGCGCCACCGCCTGCAGCGCGGCCGGACGAATCTCCAGCTCGACGCGCTCCATCGCGAACAGCTTGTGATACTGCTTGACGAGCGCGTTCTTCGGCTCGACCAGAATCTTCATCAGCGCCGCTTCGTCGAGCTTGCCCAGCGTCGCGACGACCGGCAGACGGCCGATCAGCTCGGGAATCAGGCCGAACTTGATCAGATCTTCCGGCTCGACCTCGCGCAGCACCTCGCCGGCGTCGCGCTCCTGCTTGCTCTTGACCGTCGCGCCGAAGCCGATGCCGGTCTTCTCGGTGCGATCGGTAATGACCTTCTCCAGACCGTCGAACGCGCCGCCGCAAATGAACAGGATGTTGGTCGTGTCGACCTGGATGAAATCCTGGTTCGGATGCTTGCGGCCGCCCTGCGGCGGCACCGACGCCATCGTGCCCTCGACGAGCTTGAGGAGCGCCTGCTGGACGCCCTCGCCCGACACGTCGCGCGTGATCGACGGGTTGTCCTACTTTCGGCTGATCTTGTCGATCTCGTCGATGTAGACGATGCCGCGCTGCGCCTTCTCGACCTCGTAGTTGCAGTTCTGCAACAGCTTCTGGATGATGTTCTCGACGTCCTCGCCGACGTAGCCGGCCTCGGTCAGCGTCGTCGCGTCCGCGATCACGAAGGGCACGTTCAGCAGGCGCGCCAGCGTCTGTGCGAGCAGCGTCTTGCCGGAACCCGTCGGGCCGATCAGCAGGATGTTGCTCTTCGACAGCTCGACGTCGTCCTTCTTGTCGAGATGCTTGAGACGCTTGTAGTGGTTGTAGACGGCCACCGCGAGAATCTTCTTCGCGCGCTCCTGCCCGATCACGTACTGATCGAGGATGTCGCGAATTTCCTGCGGACTCGGCAAATCCGTCCGGGACAGGCTGGCCTCGACGCCTGCAGCTGCCGCTTCGTCGCGAATGATCTCGTTGCACAGGTCGATACACTCATCGCAGATGAAGACCGACGGGCCGGCAATGAGCTTCTTGACCTCATGCTGACTCTTGCCGCAGAACGAGCAATACAACAGCTTCTCGCTGTTCGAACCTTTTTTGTCCGCCATGAATGTAGAGCCTCCGGACACGTAAATGACATGATACGCCGATGCTCCGCGCGCCACGACCTAGGGCGCGACCGGAGACGGCTGGGTGTGACTGCCGCAGATGCTCAGGGCGTATCGGACGCGCCGCCCTCAATGGGGCGGCACCCCACTAAGCTCACGGGCGCTTTTGCACCACCTGATCGATCAGCCCGTACGCCTTCGCATCCTCACTCGACATGAAGTTGTCGCGGTCGGTGTCGCGCGCGATGCGCTCGACTTCCTGTCCCGTGTGTTGCGCGAGCAGCTGATTGAGGCGCTCCTTCAGGTAGAGGATTTCACGCGCCTGGATCTCGATGTCGGATGCCTGGCCGCGCGCGCCGCCGAGCGGCTGGTGTATCATCACGCGTGCGTTCGGCAGCGCAAAGCGCTTGCCCTTCGCGCCCGATGCAAGCAGGAACGCGCCCATGCTGGCGGCGAGCCCCATGCACAGCGTCGATACGTCCGGCTTGATGAACTGCATCGTGTCATAGATCGCCATGCCGGCCGACACCGAACCGCCCGGGCTGTTGATGTAGAGGTTGATGTCCTTGTCCGGATTCTCGCTCTCGAGGAACAGCAACTGCGCGACCACGAGGTTGGCGGTCTGGTCGTTCACCTCGCCGACCATGAACACCACGCGCTCCTTCAGGAGACGCGAGTAAATGTCGTACGAACGCTCGCCGCGACCGCTCGTTTCGACGACGATCGGAACCAGCCCCAGCGCTTGCGCCTCGAAATCCCGCGGCGCGTTCGAAGCAAGCGTGTCAAGCAATTCAGCGCGAGTGATCATTCAATGAACCTTGTTCGAAATGAAAATTGAACGGAGGGAAGCCGCCCGCTCAATCGCCATATTAATGGCAACCGTGCGCTTGACGTAAAAACGGCGTGCAGGCCGTCGCTCCGACAGCCGGCACGCCGCTAGAGCGATACTTACGCTTGCGCCGATGCGCTCGCGAGTGCCTCGAAGCTCACTTCCTTATCCGTCACCTTCGCCTTGCCCAGCACGAAATCGACGACGTTGCTTTCAACGACGAACGCTTCCATTTCGGCGAGGCGTTGCTGGTTCGAATAATACCAGCGGACCACTTCCTTCGGGTCTTCGTAGCTCTTCGCGAACTCGTCGACTTCCGCGCGGATCTGCTCCGGCTTCGCCTCGAGGCCGTTCGACTTCACCAGCTCGGCCAGCACGAGGCCCAGCTTGACACGGCGCTCGGCCTGGTCGGCGAACATTTCGGCCGGGATCGGCGCATCCTTCGCGTTCGGCACGCCGCGCTGCGCGAGATCCTGGCGCGCCATCTCGACGAGGCGCTCCTGATCCTGCTCGACCAGCGCCTTCGGCACGTCGAGTTCGGAAATCTTCAGCAGCGCGTCCATCACCTGGTTCTTGATGATCGCCTGCGTGCGGCGCTTCGCCTCACGCTCCAGGTTTTCCTTGATCTCGTTGCGCATCTTGGCGAGATCGCCGTCTTCGATACCGAGCGACTTCGCGAAGTCGGCATTGATTTCCGGCATGTGCGGCCATTCGATCTTCTTCATCGTGACCGTGAACTGGGCCGTCTTGCCGGCCACGTCCTTGCCGTGGTAGTCGTCCGGGAACTTCAGGTCGAACGTGCGCGATTCGCCGGCCTTCAGGCCCAGCGCTGCCGTTTCGAATTCCGCCAGCATGCGGCCTTCGCCGAGCACGAACGGGAAATCTTCGGCCGTGCCGCCCTGGAACGCGACGTCGTCGATCTTGCCGACGAAGTCGACCGTCACGCGGTCGCCGTTCTTGGCTGCGGTGTCTGCACCGCCGTCGCCGTGCTCGCCGGCTTCGCCGCGTGCGTGGAAGTGCACGCGCTGCTTGCGCAGGATGTCGAGCGTGCGGTCGATTTCTTCGTCGCCGATCGTCGTCGTCGAGCGCTCGACTTCAGCCGTCGCCAGATCGCCGATCTTCACTTCCGGGTAGACCTCGAACGTCGCGTCGAACGCATAGGCGTCATCCGATTGCTCCTGCTTCGGGGCGAAGCTCGGCTGGCCTGCGACGCGCAGGTTTTCCGCACGGCTGATCGTGAAGAACTCCTGGCCGATCTTGTCGCTCAGCACTTCGGCCTCGACCTGACCCGCATACTGCTGCGCCACCATCTTCAGCGGCACCTTGCCCGGGCGGAAGCCCGGCATGCGCACGTTCTTCGCGAGTTTCTGGATCCGGGCGTCGATTTCCTTCTGCACCGCTTCCTTCGGCAGGGAAATCGTCACGCGGCGTTCAAGCTTGCCGAGGTTTTCAACAACGTTAGCCATGGCTTCAATCGTCCTAAAATTATTCGAGCGAATCGGGTTTTCCTTGCCGTGCCCGCCTCGCGGCGTGGTACGCCGCGCCGGTGAGCCACGCCCCCATTCGATCGCCGGATGGGCAGGCAAGCGGCTCGCGCAGGGCACCCCTGACGGCTTTGGCCGGAAGAATCGGCTATTCTAGCAAACAATTTTCCTCGCATCGCCAGTTCTCACGACGGGCGCATCCGGCCGCCGCCGTTTGGCCGCCCATGCACGCGAATCGCGGTCATGCCGCACGCGTTATCCACGCATCGCCGCCATCCTGTAAGCTGCCAATGACATGCGTCGCCGCATGCGCCATCCCCGCAGCGTATCGTCCGACCAATCACGCCATCCGGAGACAGGAGACACCATGCCGCATCACCCGTCCGCGCCCGTCGTCGTCGTCGCGCCCGATTCGTTCAAAGGCTCGCTTTCCGCCGCGCAGGTGGCGGACGCGATCGCGTCCGGCATCCGCCGCGCGCGGCCGGATGCCGTCGTCCGCTGCTGCCCGATGGCCGACGGCGGCGAAGGCACGCTCGACGCGATGCTCGCGCAAGGCGGCACGCGGCGCACGGTCCGGGTCGCCGGCGCGTCGCTCGCGCCACGCGAGGCCGCGGTCGGCGTGATCGACACGCGCACGGCGATCGTCGAGACGGCCGAGATCGTCGGCATCACCGATCCGGTCGGCATGAGCGTGCCGGTCGACGCGCGCAGCACGCGCGGCATGGGCGAAGCCATCCGCATGCTGCTCGACGACGGCGTCCGCCGTTTCTTCGTGGCCCTCGGCGGCAGCAGCACCAACGATGCGGGCGCGGGGCTCCTCGCCGGGCTCGGGCTGCGCTGCCTCGACGCCGCCGGCCAGCCGGTCGAGCCGGTGCCCGCCAGCCTTGCCCAGATTGTGCGGATCGACGTCTCGGCACTCGATCCGCGCCTGGCGGATGCGCAGTTCGTCGGCATGTCCGATGTCGACAACCCGCTGACGGGCGACCATGGCGCGACCGCCGTGTTCGGCCCGCAAAAGGGCGTCGCGCCGGGACAGGTCGCAGCCCTCGACGCCGCGCTCGGCCATTTCGCCGACCTGCTCGAAGCCGCGCTCGACCGCCGCGGCCGCGATCGGCCCGGCGCCGGCGCGGCGGGCGGCCTCGGCTTCGCGCTACACATGCTCGGCGCGCAATTCGAAACCGGCGCGGAAGTCGTCGCGCGGCAGGTCGGGCTCGATGCGGCACTCGACGGCGCGGACTGGCTGATCACCGGCGAAGGGCGCTCCGATGTGCAGACGCTGCATGGCAAGGCGCCATTCATCGCGTGCCGGCATGCGCAGGCGGCAGGCGTGCCGGCGTCGCTGCTGTCCGGCGCGGTCGATCCGGCCGCACTGCCGCGCCTGTCCGCGCACTTTTCCGGTTGCTTCTCGCCGGCGCCGGGCCCGATCACGCTCGACGTTGCGATCCGCGACGCCGCCAGCCTGCTCGCGAACGAAGCGGAGCAACTGGCACGACTGAAATACGGTGCGCGCTGACCGTTGACCCGAGCGCGCGATACGGGAACAATCTGGCCCGCCCTCTTCTTCAGGATCCGACATGAAAGGCCGTCAAGCCGGGCTCGATCAGTATCTGACCTATCGCCTGCACGCGCTCACGAAGCGCTCCGACCGCGGGATCGGCGAGATGTACCGGCACAAGCTCGGCATCTCGCTGCCTGAAGCACGCGTGATCGCGGCCGTCGGCGCGTTCGGCCCGTTTTCGATCATGGATCTCGCCCGCCGCACCAACCTCGACAAGAGCCAGGCAAGCCGGGCCGCCGAGGCGCTGTTGCGGCAGGGCCTGCTGGCGCGCAGCGCGAGCGAGGAAGACGGCCGCGTCGTATTGATCGCGCTGACGCCGGACGGCCGCGCGCTTCATCGCAAGATCATGCCGATCGTGCGCAAGTGGAACGACGGGCTGCTCGCGTGCCTGAGCGACAGCGAACGCCAGACTTTCGAGCGGCTGCTCGACAAGGTCGTCGCGCACGCGCTCGAACGCGACGAATAGCGCGCCGCGCGGCCGGCGGACGGCCGCCCCGGTTGACGAGCGCGGGTTCGCCCGCATGGCGCGCTCCCCCGGATACCGCGCACCGGCAAGACGGCATCGCCACGCGCCGGGCGCGGCACGCCGGCCGCACCCGCGCAGGCATGGTTACAACCCGCTGTTCGCCGCGCGCTGCCGCAGCAGGCCGAGGACCGTGTCGCAATACGGCGTCGGCACGCCGAGCTTGCGGCCCAGCTCCGGGAATACGCCGAGGATCGGCCCCAGCTCGAGCGGGCGCCCCGCTTCCAGATCCTGCAGCATCGACGTCTTGAACGCGCCCAGCGTGCGCGTTACCGCCATGCGCTCCGCGCTGCTCATGCCGGTATTCAAGCCCAGCTTTCCGCCGATCTCCGCCGCCTCCTCCATCATCCGCAGTGCCAGTTCGCGCGTCAGCGGATCGTCGAGCAGACGATCGGCGGTCGAGCCGGTCAGCGCGCTCAGCGGATTCATGTTCATGTTGCCCCACAGCTTCGCCCAGATTTCCGCGCGGATCGCGGACGTCGTCTCGACATCGAAGCCGCCCGCGGCGAGCGCCGCGGCGATACGCGTCGCATCGACATCGAGCGCGGCATCGGGCGCGCCGACGATCAGGCGATTGCCGCGTCCGCGACGCACGATGCCCGGGCCGCCCGAGCTCGCCGACAGATGCACGACGCAGCCGATCGCCTGCGCCGGCGGCAGCGCAGCGGATACCGCGCCGGCCGGATCGACCGCGTCGAGCAGCACGCCGTCGAGCGGACCTGCCAGACCATGCGTGAACCACCACGGCAAGCCGTTCATCGCCGCGACGATCACCGTGTGCGGCCCGACGAGCGGCGCAATGCGGGCAGCCAGAGCGGGCAGCGCCTGCGCCTTCAGCGCGATCACCACGTAATCCTGAACGCCCAGTTCGGCTGCGTCGTCGCTCGCGGCGATGGCGACCGGCGGCGATTCTTCCCCTTGCTCGTCCAGCACCCGCACGCCATGCGCCCTCAATGCATCGAGCGTCGCGCCGCGCGCGAACGCGCTCACGGTCATGCCGGCTCGCGACAGCGCAGCCGCGAGCAATCCGCCGATCGCGCCGGCGCCGACGATCGCCGCACGCACCGGCCCGGAATTCGTATCGTTCATGATGGGTTGCTCCGTCTCCTCGGAACCGGCGAGCATAGAGCGAAATGGTTGCTGTCACAACCATTTGATCGGATTCGCCATCGGCTTGCCGGCCGCAGGCGATCGGCCATGCGTCTGCCCCGGCGCATAGCACGCGCCGGGCAGCGCGACGCACGCGGCTCGGCCGGCCGCGTGCCGGCCGGCACCCTCGGCAGCAGGATCGGCGCACGACGCGGATCTTGCGCGATCGATGCGATTGCGGTCTCCTGTGTCTTGGCATCCCCATCCGCCCAGGGCCGCACCATTCCGATGAAATCGCCCCGCCACGCGAAGACGCCGAAGACGCGCCGCCGGCCATCCAATCTGACGCTGAATATCGGCGCCGTCCTCGCCGGACTCGTTACGTTCGGCATCGGCGCTGGCTGGCTGATCTATAGCTGGATGGTCGATCGCGAAGCGCAGTATTTCGCGATTCCGCTGGTGTTTTCGGTACCCGTGATTGTCGCGGTCGCGATCCGGAGTTTTTGGGATTAGGCGCCCGCGTACGCACGCTTGGTCGACAGAAAACGTAATTTGCAGACGATTGTGGCCGCAGCCGACCGGGCCACCGTGTCGCATGGCGCCAGCCAGACTGCCAGCCCCTTTCTCACCGGGCGCCCGGCAACGGACTCCGCATCAGTGACCGCGAATTTCGACGGCCACGATTTCGTATCCCGGATCGGCATGCTTGCTCGCCGCTTTGTTCGCTTCCTCGTACGAGAGAAAGGACATCGCGTCCTCGATCGCCGGCGCCATGCCGATATCGCCGTCCTCGGCGGCACAGAGAAACTGCTCGCCGGTCCTCACGACATAGACGGTCGTCATGTCTCCCTCCATGGTTTGCAGGGGAATTTCCAGTCTAGCAGGCCGTCCGCGCCAAAGGAAAAGCGCAGCGACCGGTGCTTGCCCGCCCACACCGGCCGTTCGGATTCGCGTTGAGCGAACGGCCGTTTGACGGCAACGCCCGTCGTTGCAACCCGCGCGAAACAGCCGCCGCGCGGATCACGAGCATCCTGTCGCGGCCCGCATGCCGTTTCTCGCTGCTCATGACGGGTGCCGTAAGCAGGATTTCGCGGCCAACGCAGGCTGGGGGTGTATCGGGGGCCAGGTTTGCACTAGCATGGAGTGCGCTCCCAAGTGAGCGCAAATCCTGTGGGAGGGGTTCCCCGATAGTGAAGCAAGGCGAGTTCGCAGAATAGGCCCGTTGACGAAACCCGCTCTATCGCTCGGTCCTGTCTCCGTTAGCCAGCGCCAAGAAACTGCGTGGCGCGAGAAATTTAACTTGTAAAGGAAGCAACATCATGAAATCACGTGCAGCTGTTGCCTTCGGGCCCGGAAAGCCGCTGGAAATCGTCGAGATCGACGTCGAGCCGCCGCGCAAGGGCGAAGTGCTCGTGAAAATCACGCACACGGGCGTTTGTCATACCGATGCGTTCACGTTGTCCGGCGATGATCCAGAAGGCGTGTTCCCGGTCGTGCTTGGCCATGAAGGCGCAGGGGTCGTGGTTGAGGTCGGCGAAGGCGTCACCAGCGTCAAGCCGGGTGATCACGTGATCCCGCTCTACACCGCCGAATGCGGCGAGTGTCTGTTCTGCAAGTCCGGCAAAACCAATCTCTGCGTGGCGGTCCGCGCTACCCAGGGCAAGGGACTGATGCCTGACGGCACGACGCGCTTCTCCTACAACGGGCAGCCGCTTTTCCACTACATGGGCTGCTCGACCTTCAGCGAATACACCGTGGTCGCGGAGGTCTCGCTCGCGAAGATCAATCCGCAAGCCAATCACGAGCAGGTCTGCCTGCTCGGCTGCGGCGTCACGACCGGTCTTGGCGCCGTTCACAATACGGCCAAGGTGCAGGAAGGTGACACGGTGGCCGTCTTCGGTCTCGGCGCGATCGGTCTCGCCGTGATTCAGGGGGCGCGCCAGGCCCTGGCTGGCCGGATCATCGCCATCGATACCAATCCGGACAAGTTTGCGCTGGCCCGTGCGTTCGGCGCCACCGACTGCCTGAACCCCAACGACTATGAGAAGCCGATCCAGCAGGTTCTCATCGAAATGAGCGGCTGGGGCATCGACCACACCTTCGAGTGCATCGGCAATGTGAATGTCATGCGTGCCGCCCTCGAAGCCGCTCATCGCGGCTGGGGCCAATCGATCGTGATCGGCGTCGCGGGTGCCGGGAAGGAAATCGCCACCCGGCCGTTCCAGCTGGTGACCGGCCGTGTGTGGAAAGGCTCAGCCTTCGGCGGCGTCAAGGGACGCAGCCAGCTTCCAGGCATGGTGGAGGAAGCCATGCGAGGCGAGATCGATCTCGCGCCCTTCGTCACCCACACCATGGGTCTCGACGACATCAACCAGGCCTTCGACCTGATGCACGAGGGCAAGGCGATCCGCTCGGTCATCCGCTACTAGGCACCGTCTCGTGGCACGGCCGCGACAGGCCGTGCCATTCCCAAGCTGGCCCAAGGAGAGCTGTCATGAGCGCAATCCCTATCAATCCGTCTGTCGATAACGGCATTCGTCCGGCACAACCCGGCTTCGCCGGAGGCACCCTACAGTGCCTGTGTCCCACGGACAAAGTGGAAGTCGTGGTCGGCGCGCAGACGATGCATAACCATGCCTGTGGCTGCACCAAATGCTGGAAGCCCGCCGGCGCGATCTTCGCGGTCGTCGCGGTCGTGCCCCGGGACAAGGTCAGCGTGGTGGCGCACCCCGAAAAACTCCATATCGTCGACGAGCACGCTGTCATTCAACGGCACGCCTGCCGTGAATGCGGCGCGCATATGTTCGGCCGTATCGAAAACAAGGATCATGCGTTCTACGGCCTGGACTTCGTCCATACCGAACTGTCTCCCCAGCAGGGCTGGTCTGCGCCGACCTTCGCGGCTTTCGTCTCGTCGGTGATCGAGGGCGGAGTCCCGCCGTCAGGCATGGAGGCGATCCGCAACCGCCTGCGCGAACTCAGTCTTGAACCCTACGACTGCCTCTCCCCACCCCTGATGGATGCGCTGGCCACGTTCGCGGCCAAGAAAAAAGGCACCTATCGCGAAGCCTGAACCCCCGTGAATCAAGGGGGAAGCCAGGTTGTGATGAAAGGCCGGCCCGAGTCGATACGGCGCAACAGCGCGCCGTAGCCGAAATCGCATATCACATGCCGGCTCATGAAATGGCCTTCCCCTCCTCTCCCGGGCAGATTCACTAGCCGGTGACACGCTGATCGAACGTCGCCAAGGCCGATCGGCCGACGCGCCTCGACGGCACCCGTCACCGTCCGTCGAGCGCCGCGCGCATGGCCGGCAGCGCCGGCGCTCCATTGGCCGTCGTCACGCCCCGTCGAGCCGCGCCGCGACGAGCGTCGGATCGCCCTGCAACGCAGGCTGCGCCGCGACAGCGGCTGGCGTCTTGTTCTGCAGCATGTCGGCGATCATCCGGTTCTCGATGTCGACCGTGAATGTCATCTGCCGGAAGAGGCGTGCGAGATTCGTGCACTGATCCGCGAAGCCGGCACGCGCGACCGTATTCACCGTTGCGCCGCCATCGTTCGGGCCGAAGTAAGCGTCGCCGCCTGCGAGATACGTCAGGCGGAACTTCGTGTTCATCAGATGCGGCTCCCAGCCGAGAAACACGATCCAGCGCTTGTCGCGCACCGCCCGCTCGATCTGCGTGATCATGCCCGTCTCGCTCGATTCGACAAGCGACCAGTTCGCGGCGCCGAGCGCATGGTCGGCAAGCATCCGCTTGATGTTCTGGTTCGCGGGCGCGCCGGGTTCGATACCGTCCGTAGATCTTGTCGTCGACGCGATCCGCATACTTCGCGAGATCGGCGAACGTATGTAAGCCCGCGGCGGCCACGTAATCGGGCACGGCCAGCATGAACTTGGCACCGGACAGGTTCGCGCGCAGCACGTCGATCGCCCGCTCGGCGACGAACGGCTTCACGAGCGGCGCCTGCGCCGGCATCCAGTTGCCGAGGAACACGTCGACCTGCCTTTTCCTGAGCCCCTCGTACGTGATCGGCACGGACAGGTCCGACACGTTCTGCCGATACCCGAGCGCCTTCAGCACGACGCCCGCCATCGCGTTCTTCGCGTCGACGTCGGACCAGCCGGGCGCCGCCATCCGCACGTCGCGGCACGTTGGCGGCTCGGCCGCCTGCGCGCCGGCCGCCGCCCAGCACACCGCCGCCGCGATTGCCGCGCCGGATCATCACGATCGGCGCGATCGCACCCTCGGCCAGATATTCGCCGAACGCCGCTTCGTGCGACAGCGTGCCGCGCAGATGCGGAACGAGGCTCGCGCCGTCGACGGGATCGGGCCGGGCGTCGCGCGCGTCGCCGGTCGCAAGCTCGACGAGCGTCGGCAGCAGATCGTGCAGCTCGAGGGGGGAACGCGGCGTGCCGCTGTTCGAGCGCGGCCCGCGCGGCGTCGTGTTGACCGACGACGGCCGTCTCCTCTGCGACGCGGTGCGTGCGAGCCTCGACATGCAGCGCGACGCGACCGCCGCGCTGCGCGCGCGGCATGCGCAGCGCGAACTCACGCTCATCACCGATGTCGGCTTCGCGACCTACTGGCTGATGCCGCGCCTCGCCGAATTGAAGCGCGTGATGCCGAACGTCGACGTGCGGGTCGTCACGTCGCAGGATTTCAACGTGCAGCGCGATCATGCGGACATCGCGATGCTGTTCGGCGACGGACACTGGCCGTCGTGCACGGCCGCGCCGCTGTTTCGCGAGATCGTCACTCCGGTCTGCTCGCCGGCGTTTCGCGATGCGCATTCTCACGTCGCGCAGCCGGCCGACCTGCTGTCGCTGCAGCTGTTGCACGTGCAGCCGACGCAACCGGAGCGCTCGCTGTCGTGGCGCAACTGGTTCGACACGCACGGGCTGCCGGCACCGGACCGCGAGCGTGGCGTGACGTTCAACAGCTATGCGCTGGTGATCCACGCGGCGCTGATCGGCGAAGGTGTCGCGCTGGGCTGGACGCCACTCGTCGACGAACTCGTCACAACGGGCCAGCTCGTGAAGCTTGTCGATGCGCCCGTTGTCACACCGCGCGGATATTTTCTCGTGCGACCGCCGTCTCGGCCGGAAGCGGACGCGGCGTCGGTTTTTTCGGCGCGGGCTGTTTGACACGTGCGCGAGTGCATGACGCGGTGTACGGCCCTCAGCGAGCCGGAGCATGCCGGCGAGGGCCGGCAGTGCCGAGCCGGACCTCGCTGACGCCGAAAGCGGTCGGGATGGTGCTCGGTTCGGTCGGTCTCATTGCCGAGCAGAACATCACAGGAACACCGCCATCCGTCAGGCCGGGGCAGCGTGGCGCGTGACCGTCGCGGCACTGCCCATGACGCATGACCCGCATCGCTCACCCGACTGCCCGATGTCCGTGCGCTGGATGCCGTCAATATCATGCGCCCTCGGACATTTGGCATCACAATGGGCAGCATGACGCGGCGGCGTCCACGGCCGCCGCGTCGAGATGGACGGCGTCACGCGATCCGTGACTGGCCGGCGCGAGACCGCGGAAAGCCGGGTATTTTCCAACGACGAATCGATGATGCCGATGGTGCATGCCGTGCGTATGCATGGCATGCGGTTCCGCGTGTCCGGACGTTCAGTCACGCGGCAGATCTCGGCCGGGCGCGCAGTGTGCTTGCTGCGGGCGATGTCGATGAAGACCTGATGCCCAACGATCTGATTCGAACATGTGGAAATAATCGGACGAGGTTTCCCTGCTATCCGTTCACGCAAGCATGAAGGAGGAAACCATGAAGCTCTCACGTCGAGGTTTTATTGCGACCACCGCCGTTCTGGCATCCGCGCTGGCCTTTGGACGCCGCGCGGCGGCGGCAGATGCCGGTGCCGTGCAGGAATCCGATGCCAATGCCCAGGCCCTGGGTTACAAGACCAATGCAAGCCGGGTCGATCATACGAAGTTTCCGAAGTTTCAGGCTGGGCAGGCCTGTGCGAACTGCCAGTTCTTCCA
>NZ_JAHACR010000510.1 GCF_018375725.1 Burkholderia sp.
CGTTCGTCCGCGCCGCTCACGCCGCGCAGCCCGAGCCGCAGGTTGTCGCGCACCGTCAGCAGCGGGAACACGTCGCGGCTTTCGGCAACATAGGCGACACCGCACCGCGCGATCTCGAACGTGCGCGCGCCCGCGCATTCGGCGCCGGCGATCCGCACCGAGCCGGCCGTGCGCACGAGCCCCAGCACGGCCTTCGCCAGTGTCGAGCGCCCCGAGCCGTTGCGGCCGAGCAGCGCGAGCGTCTCGCCCGGTGCGAGCGCAAGATCGACGCCGTCGAGCACGGGCTGCAGCCCGTACCACGCGCGCAGATCGCGAATGTCGAGCAGTGCGCTCATGCGCCGCCCTCACCCAGATACGCGGCGCGCACCGCCGGATCGGCACGGATCGCATCGGGCACGCCGGTCGCGACCACCGTGCCGCGCACGAGTACCGTGATGCGCTCGGCGAAACCGAACACCGCGTCCATGTCGTGCTCGATCATCAGCACCGTGCGGCCCTGCGTGGTCGCGCGGATCAGCGCGATCATCCGCGCCGCCTGCGCGCGGTTCATGCCGGCCGTCGGCTCATCGAGCAGCAGCGTGCGCGCACCGCTCGCGAGCGCGATTCCGAGATCGAGCGCGCGCTGCTCCGCATAGCTCAGTTCGACGGCCGGCGTGTTGCGCCGCGCGTCGAGACCGATGTCGTGCAGCACACGCGCAGCCGCGAGATCGACGGACGCCGATTCGCGCAGCCGGTTCCACCAGCGCCGCCGCTCGGCTGGCGCATGCTGTGCCGCGCAGCGCAGGCTGTCGAACACGGTCAGCCGCGCGAACACGCTCGTCTGCTGGAAACTGCGGCCGATGCCGAGGCGGCTCGCGACGACCGGCCCGCGCCCGCGCAGCTCGACGCCGTGCAGCACGACGCGCCCGCGCGTCGGCCGCGTCGCACCCGCGATCACGCCGAATAGTGTCGACTTGCCCGCGCCGTTCGGCCCGATCAGCGCATGCCGCTCGCCGGCTGCAATGCTCAGCTCGATGCCGTCGAGCACGGTCTGCGCACCGAAGCGCTGCACGACGCCGTGCAGCGCGATCGCGTTGCCGTTCATCGCACCTCCTCCCACTTGCCAGCCTGCGCGAACCGCGCGCGCCAGCCCCACAGCAGCGTGCCGATGCCGGCTGCCGAGCATGCGACGGTCCAGCCGGCCGGCGTATCGGCGTCGATGCGCCATGCGCCGAACGCGAAGCCGGCGCCGTCGCCCTGCGCGAAGCGCCACGCATAGCCGAGCTCGGCCGCGCCGACAATCGCGATGCCCCAGAACACACACGCGCCGACACCGCACAGCAGGCGCCACCGCTCGGCCGCCGGCGCGCCGCGCCGCAATGCATGCGCGAGCGCCTGCGCGATGCCCGCGATCCCGCGCGGCGCGGCCACGACGATCGCGACGAACAGGATGCCGAGATACAGCGCCCATGCACGCGACACGCCCGCCACGACGATGCTCAGCGCGGTCAGCACGGCGGCGCCGGCCGCCGGCCCGAAGAATGCGCCGGTGCCGCCGATCACAGCGGC
>NZ_JAHACR010000511.1 GCF_018375725.1 Burkholderia sp.
CGAACCGGGCCGCGCCATCGCGATGGGCGACGGCTCGAACGACCTGAAGATGATGGCCGAGGCCGGGCTGTCGGTGGCGTTCCACGCGAAGCCGGTCGTGCGCGATGCGGCGACCGTCGCGTTCGATCACGTCGGCCTCGACGGCCTGCTGCGCCTGTTCTGACGGAACCCGCCGGCGCGGTCTCGCCGCGCCGGCGCTTCACGCCGCCCCGCTCAGACGAGCGCGGCGCGCATCGCACGCTCGATGTCCGCGCGCAGATCGGCTTCGTCCTCGAGCCCGACGTAGAACCGCACCAGCGTGCCGCGGTGCGGCCACTCCGGACGCATCGACGCGACGTCGTACGGCATCGCCAGACTGCATGCGCCGCCCCAGCTCCAGCCGATCGCGAACAGCTCCAGCGATTCGACGAACCGGTCGATCTGCGCCGGCGAGAAACGCTCATCGAAGATCACCGAGAACAAGCCGCCCGCCGCGGTGAAATCGCGGACAAACGACGCATGACCCGGACAGTCCGGCAGCTGCGGGTGCAGCACGGCGGCGATCTCCGGCCGCGCCTTCAGCCACAGCGCGAGCGCGAGCGCGCTTCGGCTGTGCGCGTCGAAACGCACCTGCATGCTCGGCAGGCTGCGCAGCACGAGCGAGCAATCGTCGACGGACACACCGATCCCGCAACGCATCCGCGCGAGCTTCAGGTGCGCATGCAGCGCCGCGTCGGCGGTGATCGTCGCCCCCATCAGCACGTCGCTGCCGCCCGACTGGTACTTGGTCAACGCCTGCACCGAGATGTCGACGCCATGCTCGAACGGCTTGAACGCGAGACCGGCCGAATAGGTGTTGTCGATCGCGGTGACGATGCCGTGCTGCCGCGCGACCGCCGTGATCGCCCGCACGTCGGGCACCTCCATCGTCACCGAACCGGGCGCCTCGAGCCAGATCAGCCGCGTGTTCGGCCGGATCAGATCCGCCACGCCCGCGCCGATCATCGGATCGTAGAAACGCGCGCTCACGCCGAAATCCTTCGCGAGCCATTTGCCGAAATCGGCGTTCGGGCCATAGACGTTGTCCGGGATCAGCACGTCGTCGCCCGCTTTCACGCAGCCGAAGTAGACGTTCATGATCGCCGCGAGCCCCGACGGCTGCAGCAGCGCGTACCGGCCGCCCTCGATATCGGCGAGCCGCTGCGCGAGCGCAAGCGACGTCGGCGTCGCGTGCAGGCCGTAGCGCCACTGGCCGTCCTCGCGCCAGTCGAGGTTGCGCATCGTCGCGAGATCGGGGAACACGACCGTCGACGCGCGCTCCACCGGTGTGGCGAACGAACGGAAACCGTCCGGAATGATGTCGTCGGGTTGGACGATGCGGGTTTGCAGCCCGCGCTTGGAAGTGGATGCAGTCATTGCGATGAGCCGGAAGGGAGCCGAACGGTTGCTAAACAGACCGTAAGCTTAGCCAAAACGGTCGTGTTTGGCCCGGTACAATGCGCGCCCCGCACACCGAGCCAGCGATGCGGTCAGTCGTCGGTTCGCAGGCTGGCGACGCCGCC
>NZ_JAHACR010000091.1 GCF_018375725.1 Burkholderia sp.
CGCGACGGCATCGACCCCCACTTCGCGCAGGCGGATCTGCGTGCCATCCTCGCGTCGCTGGAGGCGGAGCAGGACCGCGCGGTCGTCGACGGATGGGCCGGCAAGGCCAGCCATGCGATACGCAGCCAGCTGTCGCCGCTGTCCATGGCGGTGTCGCTCGAAACGGTGGAGCGCGCGCGTGGCGCGACGATGGCCGATTGCCTGCGGCGCGATCTCGACCTGACCCGCTCGACGTTCGCGCATGGCGACGTGATCGAAGGCGTGCGTGCGCTGATCATCGACAAGGATCAGCGGCCGGCATGGCGTTTCAAGTCGATCGGGGATGTCAGCCGCGCGGACGTGCTGGCGATGTTCGACAGTCCGTGGACGCCGGACACGCATCCGCTGCGGGGGTTGAAGGACTGAGGCGTCCGGCGTCGCGCGAGGGACGGTTTCAGCCGACGCGCCGTCGTCCCGCGCGAGGCCTTGAAGCGATTCGGCCGCCGTTAGCATGTGCAAACGGCGGCCGAATGGTTTATGGCGCCGGATACGCGGCTGTTTTCAGGAAGCCTGCGTGTCTGGCGGCACGGCGACGGAGCCGGGCGGGTGCCCGGCATCGAGCGTCACTCCTCGATCGCATCGTCGAACATGAACGCCCGCATGAACACGAGCGCGCCGAAGCCCCACACGGCATTCGCCGCGAACCCGGACGCCAGGACCGGCATCATGTTCCCCGCGGGCCAGATGCCGCGCAGCGGATCGATCGCGAACACGCGCGCGACGGTCAGCACGATGCCGCCGAAGATCAGCGCGCCGACCCACGGCGCCCCGCGCTCCGGCGATACGCGCAGCAGCCACGCCATCGGAATCGCGCAGCACGCGCTGATCAGCGCATTCGCGACAAACTCAGGAATACCGAGCGGTGCGAACGGTGATGTCGAGAATCCTGCTGCGGCGATCAGGTCAGCGGTGTGGAGCAGCGCGAGTGTCGCTTCGCGAAAGAAAAGGGCGGCCAGAAAGCCGGACAGGAAGGGCAGGAGGATTTTCTGCATCGATGAGTGCGCCGCATGCGCGCTCGGCCGTGGCCAATCGCGCGAAATTATTCGGATGGATGCGCCATTATAGGGGCGCTTGTCGCGATATTCGCTCCAGCAGCCTGCTAATCAGGAAAGCGGAAAACCTAAGCTCAAAAAAATCGTTCCAAAGCCCAACCCCGATCCCTAGACTGATTTCCCGGAAACAGCCGCGCAATCGCGTACTCGCCCGCCGCGCGGACTGATCGGCGAGCCACCCCGATTCGAACGCACACCATGCATGCGACGCCCGCCGGCGGCGCGAGCAGGGCGGCCTTTTACCTCAAATATCTGAACGAACAGTCAGGCAGGAGCAGCAGATGAACGTGTTCTGGTTTATTCCCACGCATGGCGACAGCCGCTATCTCGGCACGGCAGAAGGCGCGCGCGCCGCGGACTACGACTATTTCAAGCAGATCGCGGTTGCCGCCGACACGCTCGGCTACGAGGGCGTGCTGCTGCCGACCGGCCGTTCCTGCGAGGACGCGTGGGTCGTCGCCTCGAGCCTGATCCCTGCGACGCAGCGCCTGAAATTTCTCGTCGCCGTGCGGCCGGGGATCGCGTCGCCCGGGCTCGCGGCGCGCATGGCCGCGACGTTCGACCGTCTGTCGGGCGGCCGTCTGCTGATCAACGTCGTGACGGGCGGCGATGCAGCGGAGCTCGAAGGCGACGGCCTGTTCGCCGACCACGATACGCGCTATCAGATCACGGACGATTTTCTGCACATCTGGCGCGGCCTCCTGAGCGCGTCGCATGACAACGGCGGGTTCGACTACATCGGCAAGCACCTGCAGTCGAAGGGCGGCAAGGCGCTGTATCCGCCGGTGCAGCGCCCGCATCCGCCGCTGTGGTTCGGCGGCTCGTCGCCGGCTGCGCACGCGATCGCGGCGGATCATATCGACACCTACCTGACATGGGGCGAGCCGCCCGAGGCGGTCGCCAAAAAGATCGCCGACGTGCGTGCGCGGGCAGCGGCGAACGGCCGCGAGATCAAGTTCGGTATCCGCCTGCACGTGATCGTGCGGGAGACCGAAGAAGAAGCTTGGGCGGATGCCGAGCGCCTGATCAGCCGTCTCGACGACGAAACGATCGCGCGAGCGCAGCAGGCGTTCGCGAACATGGATTCGGAAGGGCAGCGCCGCATGGCGGCGCTGCACGGCGGCAAGCGAGGCAGCCGCCAGGACCTGGAGGTGTACCCGAATCTGTGGGCCGGAGTCGGTCTCGTGCGTGGTGGCGCGGGCACCGCGCTCGTCGGCAATCCGGAGCAGGTCGCGGCGCGCATGCGCGAATATGCGGCGCTCGGGATCGAGACGTTCATCCTGTCGGGCTACCCGCATCTCGAGGAATCCTATCGCTTCGCCGAACTGGTGTTCCCGCTGATCAAGGATCGGGCGGCCGTGAAGACGGCCGGCCCGCTGTCCGGCCCGTTCGGCGAGATCGTCGGCAACAACTATTTGCCGAAGGCGAGCCAGAGCTGAGCGATGGGAGGCATGCGATGACAACGAAATCGTCCGCCGCGGGCAGCGGCATCGCCACCCGCACGTGGCGCCGCGCGGCACCGTGGCTCGTGCCGCTCGCATTGCTGGCTGTCTGGGAAGCCGGCGCGCGCGCCGGGTGGCTGTCGACCCGCGTGTTGCCCGAACCGGTCGCCGTGGTGCGTGCGGCATGGTCGCTGGTCGCGTCCGGGGAGATGTGGGCCAATGTGAAAGTCAGCACATGGCGGGCGTTGCTCGGGTTCGCGATCGGCGGCGGCATCGGCCTGGCGCTCGGGCTGGCGACCGGCCTGTCGAAAACCGCCGAGGTCGCGCTCGATTCGACGATCCAGATGATCCGCAACATTCCCGCGCTGGCCATGATTCCGCTCGTGATCCTGTGGTTCGGCATCGACGAGCAGGCCAAGCTGTTCCTCGTCGCGCTCGGCGTGTTCTTCCCTATCTATATCAATACGTATCACGGCATCCGCTCGGTCGACGCGAGCCTGATCGAGATGGCGAAAAGCTACGGCGTGCGCGGCTTCGCGCTGTATCGCGACGTCATCCTGCCGGGCGCGTTGCCGTCGATTCTCGTCGGCGTGCGCTTCGCGCTCGGATTGATGTGGGTGATGCTGATCGTCGCGGAAACGATCTCCGCGCAGTCGGGCATCGGCTACATGACGATGAATGCGCGCGAATTCCTGCAAACCGACGTGGTCGTGGTCGGCATCCTGCTGTATGCGGTGCTGGGCAAGCTGGCCGACGTGCTGGCGAAATGGATCGAACGTGCCACGCTGCGCTGGCACCCCGCCTATCAATCTGGAGGACAGGCATGAATGCGACGACGCTGGCGGCCGTCTACGGGCCGCTCTCCGGTTCGGATCTCGAAGCGGAACTTGCGCAGACACGCATTGCGGACGGGGACGCCCGCGACGCGGCGATACTCGAGCACGCCGGCGGCGCGGCCGTTGTGCCGCTGTCGCGGCGCAGCAGCGCGGCCGAAAGCACGCACGACGACGCGGTGACGCTGCGCGGCGTGAGCAAGCGATACGGTGCGCGTACCGTGCTCGACGACGTGCATCTCGGTATCGCGCGCGGCAGCTTTGTCGCGATCGTCGGACGCAGCGGCTGCGGCAAGTCGACGCTGCTGCGGCTGGTCGCCGGCCTCGAGCAGCCGAGCGCGGGCGCATTCACGACGCACGGCGAGGGCGGCGCACTCGACACGCGGATCATGTACCAGGACGCGCGGCTGTTGCCCTGGAAGACCGTGCTGCAGAACGTGATGCTCGGCCTCGGCAGGGGCGCGCGCGAGGATGCGCGCGCGGTGCTCGACGAGGTCGGCCTGCTCGAACGTGCAGACGACTGGCCCGCGCAACTGTCGGGCGGCCAGCGGCAGCGCGTCGCGCTGGCGCGCGCGCTCGTGCATCGTCCGCAATTGCTGCTGCTGGACGAGCCGCTCGGCGCGCTCGACGCCCTGACCCGCATCGAGATGCATGCGTTGATCGAGCGGCTGTGGCGTGAGCATCGCTTTACCGCGCTGCTCGTGACGCACGACGTGCAGGAGGCCGTCGCGCTTGCCGACCGGATCCTGCTGATCGAACAGGGACGCATTGCGCTCGATCAGCCGGTGCCGCTGGCGCGGCCACGCGCGCGAGCATCGGCGGAATTCGCGGCGCTCGAGGATCGCGTGCTGCAACGCGTGCTGTCGGGCGGTGCGCAGACAGGACAGGACGCGCGCGACGTGCCTGTCGAGCGTCAGGCCGGCCGGCTTCGCTGGGCCGTTTAACGTGGGCGGCGCCCGCCGTCCGAATTCAGACCATTACGGAGCGATCAACCCGATGAGCATTACTGCAATCAACGTGCGAAACCAGTTCAAGGGCCGAGTGAAAGAGATCATTCGCGGATCGGTGGTGTCCGAGGTCGATGTCGAAACACCGTTCGGCATCGTCACGTCGGTGATCACCACCCGCTCAGTCGACGAACTGGATCTGAAGGTGGGGGCGGAAGTGGTCGCGCTCGTGAAATCGACCGAGGTCTCGATCGCGCGGCTCTGAGCGCGCTCTTGCGTGCCGATGCGTTGCCGTGGCCGGGCGCGGTTTCGGGCCGCGGCCGGCATTTCGGCTGCGGGCTCGCCGCGATATTCTCCGGCCAGATGTAGTGCTAGGATGGAGCGACACCGGTGCCGGAGGTCGCGCATGAGTCCCATCCTTTCTCCCGAAGCCATCGAGGCCCTGAAGTGGATCGACCAGTTCGGCGACAGCCGGCCGGTTCCGGCGGCGTTCGGCGATATCGTCTACGTGCTGCTGAACGAGGGGCTCATTTATCAGGCCGCCGCCGACCGCGTCGATCTGACCGACGACGGCAAGGCCATCTTGTCGGATGAATACGACTGACCGCGCCGCGCCGACGAATTTTTCGGCGCGTCGCACAGCGCATCGACGGAGCGTGCGATGGAACTGAAGGGCAGCGATCTGGGCGATTTCAGCGAGCCGTACCGCGGCTTCGAAATCGAGGTAAAGACCGAGCAGGTCTGGGACGGCGAGCGCGCGCACTATCGTGTGCTGCAAGGCGACACCGTGCTGATCGACTGGCGTCTCGTGAAGGTCGACGGCTTGCTGCTGACCGAGCGCCGCGTGGTCGAGCGGGTGCTCGACGAAGCCCGGCGTGCGGTCGATACGGAACTGGCGGGCGGTGCCGGCGCGTAGCGCATCCGGCGGCCGCGGCGCCCTTTGCGGTAAAATGGCGAGTTGTGTCTGCGCCGTATCTTGCCGAATTCATGTCTGTTGCGACTTCACTGCCTCCTCGCCGCGTTTCTGTAGCGCCTATGCTCGACTGGATCGGTCAAATCGCTGGAAGCCTTTTCTGGTAAGGGTGGCGGCGGTCTGCCTTCTCGGCTTGTAGCACTGATGTAGCATTTTTGTGGGCGGAATGATTGCGTTGCACAACGGCTCGATAGGGAAAAACAATCGCCCGCCCGCAAACCTATTGCCTTTTTGATCCATATAATTTGACCAATCTAGCGGCGTCCTGCGCTGCGTCGCACCCGAACGACCAGAAAATATCAATATGACGTTACAGGCGAAGGCCGACTCCCGAGAAGCTCTGCTGTTTAATGAGACCGTGGTCTTGCTGACCCGCCAGCAAGAAGGGGAGGATGTAACCAACGCTCTCAAAGAGTCACTTGCTCGCTTGACGGCTGTGTACAAGACGGGGAAATGTAATTTTTCGCTGATACAGGCAGCTATCGGTCTTGCGAGCGTAGGCCTTGGCCAGCACGATGAGGCTTGCAGCAAGCTGAAGAACGCCGTCAAGATTGCTGCCGGCGACGAATGCATTGTCAACAATGCAATGTTGGGGATGCTCCATATGGGGGAAGTTCGTCAAGCACACAAGTTTGCGGTTGACGCGAGCTTGCGCTTTGCCGGACACCGCGGAGTGCTCAGCTTTGCGTCTACAGTGTTACTCACAACACTTGATATGACCGCATACGCCCAGAATATCTCTGATGAGCTTAAGCTTGCACTCAATGAGGCTGACGTAGAGATGTTTGTCAAAAAGCAAGCGTCTGCTGAACTGATTAGTGAATATTTCAAGGCCAGCGGCTATAGCCATGAAGACCTGATGCAGCGGCTCGAATCTGCCGTTTGCATCATCCGAGAAGCCGGGAATAACGTGCACTCGATGAAATTTCGAGCGACCGGCGAGGACGATATGCAGCTTGAGCTGTTTGTCGATGCCGATAATTCTCGGTGTGCGGATCTCAATTTTGAGATTGCCGAGTGTCTGTTGGAGCGATTTGAAGGCCGCGCGGCTCAAGAGCTTATATCAATCGTGACTCGGGTTTTTAAGGCGCGAGTTGCAAATCCTAGGCTGGCTATCGTATGAGCGTTACGTCGAGCGATTTTTTGACGTGCGCGGAATCAATTGCGACCGGCGCTACCGAAATAGATTCTCGGAGCGCGGTCAGTCGTGCATATTACAGCGCCTATCATGCGGCCTCTGAGATCGCTGATCTTCATTTTCCAGACGCCGAGGCCCATTTGTCGAAAGGTGCTCATGAGCGCCTTTCCGATCGATTCCTTGGTTCAGGTAATTTGAAGGCGAAGGGCGTGGGATATATGCTGATTGTCCTAAAGAAGTCACGCCATCGAGCCGACTATTCGCTTAATGAGACGATTGATGGAGATGAAGCGGCTCAGGCTATTGCGAACGCTCGAAAGATTCACGCACAACTGATGAATTGCGTTCCGTCGGATGCAGGGGCAAGCTCTGCAGGTGATGGGGCCAAACCCGCGAAAAGTGGATCATGAACAGAAAGCCCGCATATGCGGGCTTTCTGTTTTGATAATTGCGTGCTCTTAGCCGCACAGCTGGTGACACTCCTTGACTGCCGCAGCACGCCGCTCGTCGATATACGCAGCGAGATCTTCAAGGTGAACTCCTTTGGCGCCTTTCTGCGACTTTTCCATCCGCACCACCGGCAGCCGGATTTCCCCGGCGCCGATCTTCCTGAGCAGCGTAGCGACCGTCAACGGCGCGAAGTAATCGCGGCAGACGTCGGCGATAGGCACAACGGCTTGGCCGTTATATTGCGCGAGCAGTAAAAAGGCGGTTTTCACTGTTCGATCCTCCTGAATTCGGCCACGTGCTCATTGGCAGACGCGGCGCCTTTCTTTGCTCGTATCTCGATCGCCGCGCGGCGGCGTTCCTGTCGGATGCTATGTAGCCGACGTGGGGTAGAAGGGGCCGGGCGCAAGGTCATTTCGCGCCTCCTGTCGCTCCGTCGGGGAGGTTCAGAGGCATCAGTGCGCTGTGGACGGCCTCGATGGTCGACCGTGACAATTTCCCGAATCCGCTGTCGTGCAGCACGGCCTGCAGCGCCTGCAAAAGTTGCTTTGACTGCTTCTCGCTGATCTTGGGCGACACGGGGGCAGTCGTCCTGGCGGGCGGTGCGGACGCCTGAGCGCTTACTGTATCGTCCGACGCTGCCCGCACGTTCGCGGCGGGCGACGTCACCGGGCCTGCATCGAGATGCTTCCTCGTCACCCGCACCTTTCCGCCCGCTGCAGCCTTGACCGCGCCCTTCTGAAGCCGATCGAGCGCCTTGTCCGGCCCGTGCCTGCGGATCTGCTCGATCGCGAGCGTGCCGGCGACAGTGCCGACGCGCACCATCTGGTGCAACTCGGCCGATGCGCGTTCAAGCAGGCTGACGTCGCGGATCGTTTGCTCGGTGATATCCAGGCGCTTGCAGATCGTTGCGACGGTCATGCCATGAATGTCCCGCAGCTCGGCGATGACCGCCGCCAGCTCGAGCGGCGATGATCGCTTGCTCTCATTGCTGAGGTAGCCGTCGATCACCATCTCGGCGCGACTGACGGTCTTGGCGTCGCGCACCACACAAGGGATCTGGCCGAGATCCTTCTTGGCCTTGATCGCGTTCCCGGCAGCAAGATAGCGGTGCTGCCCCTTGTACACGTAGATCAGATCCTTCCCGTCGACCTTGCGAATGTAGCAATGAAGCGGTTGGCTCTTGTCGTACCCGTTCGCGATCATCAGCTCCGTGAGATGTGCGACCCATTCGGGATCGACGGAGCGAATGTTGTCGCGCGGGTCATAGTGGAGCTGCTCGTAAGGCACCATCCACAGATCCGCCGACTTCGCGCCCGCTGCGGCTGCAGCGGCTTTCATGTTGCCGGTCTGGATCGGTGCGGTCAGATCGAGCGGTTGCGTGCGGGCATCCATTACGCAGCCTCCGCGACAGTCCGGCGGCGAGCCTTGCGGGGCTTCTTCGCGTTGCCGATCGCCGCGCGAGCGGCCCTGCCTGCTGCGCGTTTCGCTTCGCGCAGACGCATGATCGCCGTTGCACAGTCGGCTTCGCTTGGGAATGAGATCAGCTTGTGAGCGATCTCGTTCCCGTCGAGGATCAGGTACAGCGTATGGAGGCTGTCGGGCAGCGGACGTCGGCCGACGACATACTTGCCGACCAGAATCGGCGTCGTCGCGCGCGTTGCGTTCCGGTCATAGCGAGCGACGGTGCGCAGTGCCAGCGTGTCGCGGCGAGGAATGTCCGGTTGGACGAGGAAGGCTTTACGTGCCATGGTCATCAATCCTTTCGCCGGCTGCGAGGGACTTGCCGTCGAGCGGGCGATCATCGATTCGTGTGTTCCGCTTGCGGATCGCCGCGCAGTTGGCGAGGCAGATCCGCAGGGCAGCGTTGGACGATGCTTCGGACAGAGGGCCGGGAAGATGGCGAAGACGATGTTCGCGGGCGATATCCGCGTCGGTGATGAGAGTCCGATCTGCCATTTCGCGGCCCGCGCGGTCAGTCGAACTGCGCGGGGTTTGCGCTATCCTTAAGCTTTTTGTAAGGAGGTGCGCATGGCCGAACTTCACCGGATTCCGCAGGGAGACAGAAATTTTGACGAGCATCTTGAGCAGATTCATCGCAGCTATCCGCTGCCGCCGGAGGTGCTGGGCGCTTGGCAATACGCGAATGACACGTTGACTCTCGCTCGGGCCTTGGCGAAGGCCCAGTTCGGAGACGCTGCAACGCCAGATCATGCTGTCGCGATTTTTCAGACGGTGACGGCTGACATTGCTCAACGGGCTCGCAACCGCCACACGGACACGGAGTAACGTCCTTTGCGTAGTAAGGACGGCCGAAATATCCGCCGCAAATTGCACATTGACGGAATCGGCCGTCGCCACTGCTCGGATCCGCGCATTCGGGCGCGGCAAAGTACCACCTCTTGCGGTCAACTTCGATCGGACGGATCCAGCCAGGTGACCTCATCACCTTCCCAATTCGGCGCCGCTCCGAAAGGATCCATCGCTCTTGGGGAAGCTGCAGGCAAGTTTCCAGCAACTCCATCATCGACGCCCGCTTGCGGGTCGACAGAAATTCACGGATCGGTGCTTCGAACGGGTCAAGGGCGGCGTTATTCAAGGCTCCCGGCTGCGGGCCAGCCTTCGTGCAGGGGAAGCGGCCGGCGATAAACGCTGCGATTGCCGTAACGGTTCTTTTCATTTTCGCGCTCCTCAGACGGTGACCCGGTAGGCGGTCGCCGGCGCGTCGATCGGCGCATCCTGGAACGCGTTCACTACGATGAACAGCAGCGCCGCGACGACGGTCCAGCGGAAGATCGCTGACTTCTCAAAGTTACTTTGGCGGGCGGGTTCGGACGGCGTGATGCGGGGCGCTTGCTCGCTACGGAGCCATTCGCGGCGGGCATCGGTGTGCATGTCGGTCGATTTCATGTCGTTTCTCCGGAAGAGCGTCGGGTGACGTCTTGGACGAATTAAACATGATGTTTATGCGGAAAGCAAACATGGTGTTTAGTTTTTGCGCGTGCGAACGCACGCCGTTCACGCGGACGGCGTCACTTTCGTCGGGTCAGGCAGTGGCGTCTATATAGGAATCTAAGACGAGCGTGGATAGGCTTTGGCACCACGATAGGACGGCGAGAAGGTGGTTCTCAGCCAGGCGGGGATGTGACGCGACAATCTTGCCGGAGCGGGTGATAGAAAAGTGAATTTCTGTTACGAATTCTGAACCGTCAGGATCCGTAGTAATGCGTTGCTGGCGTGTCGTCCGATATGCCGTAAGGTCAATGACGTTTCCGCGTGGATCCCCGTTGTTGTTCTTCATTGTCAGGCTGCCTCTCGGGCTGCACGGCCGCACTGATCACGGCGCGTGAGCGTTTTGCAAACGCCGCTGCGTTCGAGCCGGCAACTACGGCCTCCAGCATGCCCTCAAGCGCTTGCATCAGTTGCGGCGTGACGAGGCCATCTTCCGCCGCCTTGGTCAGGGCGGCGTTGAACGACTTTGCGCGTCCAGGAATGTCGAGGTTGTCCGCCGGCAGCGGCTTCGATTTCTGACGAGTGCTTTGATCGTCAGAAACCTTACTTTCTCGCAATGTTCCTTTCATTGCACCTGCGTCGGCCATGTCGCCAACGCCGGATCTGAGCCATTCAGCCCTGCAACCAATTTGTGTCGCCGCTTTGATGATGCCGGCCGAAGACATGCCTCTCCGCTCCCAATTATTGAGAAGTTGAGGTGATTCATTCAGCAGGCGCGCGACGTTCGCCGGGCCGTCAACGTCCCGCAGTTTCTTTGCCGCAACGTACAGACGCTGCGTCGTTTCATGTATGGCTCGCATGGAGCCAATAGTCGATGAAGTAAACGTCTTGTTGTTAAACGCTATGTTTGCAACGTGAATAAACATGGTGTTTAATGTTGTCCTATGGACAAATCAGCTCACATCCAATCGGATCGGCAGACGATCGAGCGCCTCGGCGGCCCGGCAAAAGTCGCCGAGTTGCTCGGCTACGAAAAAAGCCTCGGCGGTACTCAGCGAGTCTGCAATTGGCTCGTGCGCGGTATCCCGGCTGCGGTGAAGGTGGCTCGACCTGATCTGTTCATGCCGACTCTTGTCACGGCAGATCCGCTCGAATCGGCACGTTGAGCCGCGATTCGCATCGTATTTGTTGATGAGACGCGGCGACAGAATGAAACGAGCTTTCTCCCAAATATCACGACCATGACCTGCCGATACGACAGTACCGATCTGGGAAAAGCAGATTTCGTGTTCACGCCTTTTGTCGAGGCCGGGCGCTTTCCCGTTCGCATTCGAGCGGCGATTGAGTTACGGCACCTAGGTGGCGTCGCTTCGCCGCGTTGCATCCCCGAATGCGATCGAAGTCGCATTCACATCAAGCTCAATCTGAGCGCACCCATGAAGGAGGAGAGATGGAATTGATTCGAGGAATGGTTCTTGTGACGACGCTGGATGAGTGCGGCCGTGAGAGCGGCGGTGTTCGTGTTGTTGCCGGACTGGTCGACAACACAAACACGTCTCCTGAAGCTCTTTCTGCCTTGACGGAGTTGCTTGGGCGGTGGCTAGCGCGGTTCCCGTTGTCGCCTCTCTTCGTGACCACAAGCAGAGCAACGCATCGTGTCCAGCTTCACACCCGCAAAGCCAAACGTCGGATCAGGCGCAGACGAAATGACCTTCATCGCCGCTTCGTTGCAGATCGGGCAAGCCTGGCATTGCGCCGGCGCTGCTGTCGATACCCTGGTTAATAGGTGCTCGATGCATTCAAGTTGCTTTGGAAGGAGGGATTGAATGACCTGCCGATACGACAGTACCGATCTGCGGCGAGCAGATTTGGCCTTCACGCCCGTTCTCGACATCGAGCGCCTGCCCGTTCATCTCCGGGAGATGTATGAACTAGCTCCTGGGAGAGACGCCGTTCCGCTTCGCTGTTCGAGAAAGACGCGCTGCATCGTCAAGCGCACTAGAAATGGCGCTCGCATCAAGCTCTTTCACTCTATTGACGTCTACGAGCCGGTCGAGCAAGACAAGGTGGTAGACGAGGTACCGACTAAACGCCGGTACTGTTCGACTGGCCCCGCGTTCTGTGTCGACTTTCGCGATTTCAATGTGAGCGAGATGCTCCGCTCGCGCGGCCTCGTACGCTCGCTCGACAAGATGCTCTCGCTGTCTTTGACGAATGGTCTGGCGAGTGGTGATCAACGTCGTGATCGCGCCGCAGGCGGCACCGAAGATTGCGCCGATCGCGGTCGAGAGCGCGGCGACGGATGTCGTGTCCATATGGATAGAAAAATACGAGTGAAGAAGCGCATCGATCGAATTCTCACACGCTCGTCAATCAGGTCTTTCTCAAAATTATCCCGCAGGGGCCGTGCATGACCTGCCGATACGACAGTACCGAATGGCTCGACGTGCTTTACACGTCGGTGCGTAACACGCCGGGCGGAGTGGCCGACGCGGCCAACTACCTGACCGTCCGGCGAGGCAAGAACATCACGGCCGAATCGTTGCGGCTGCGTCTGCGAGGCGTTGGCGATAGCCGCCTGTCGATGGAGATGTTCGAGCTGCTGATCGAATGGATGCAGGAGAAAAGCGAAGGCGAGATGCATGCGCTCGATGCGCTTCATGCGCTGAATGCCCGTTTTGGCCTGGTCGCTGAACACGTAAGCGACCAGGCGCCGGATGATGCGCTGGAACCCGGCACGATGCGCCTCGTTTCGACGACGCTTCACCTGCAAGCCCATGTCGGCCGCGTGGCGGACAACGTGACGCGCGCGCTTTCGGATCAGCAGATCGACGCTCGCGAAGCGGAGCAGATCATCGCGACGGGCCGGAAGGGGCAGCGGCTGTTCCAGCGGTTGATTCACGCCGCACGAAACCTTGCCGTGCGTCGGCATCGATGAAATGGCGCGCTTCAAGTTCGGAATGGGCTGCTGTCGCGTGTCGCGCGAACAGGCCGAATTGTGCTGCGAATACCCGCAGCAGCTCGCGTGCGCTGTATCCGCGCTTGTCTTTCGTTTCAAGACCGCGCCCGATCAGGCGGAGCGGCTTCTCTTTGATCTCTTCCCGGCCTTTCCCGATCGCATTGCGACCTTCCTTGCGGAGGCGGAGCTGGCCGGCATGGTCGACACCTTCATCGCCTGCGCGGCGCGATCGTGTGCAGCGCTGCCGACGAAAGCGGAGCGACACGCATTCCGCGATCAGATTTCCGACCGGCTTTGCGCGACTGACCTTGCCGCGTTCGACGACCGGATGTCCGCCGAGTGGCGACGGATGCGCGGCAAATAACCGGAGACCCAAGTGACTTTGCAAAGTGTCAGCAGTGCGCTGCGTCGCCGGCATTCGATGCCGCAGCGCAAGACGATCGGAACCAATGTGTATGGCGCCGGCTGCAGGGCGTGGCGCTCGATTCTGCATCAACGTGAACTCGAAAGGAGGGTTGCCGAATGTCTTCGTTAGATCAGATCCGTTTGCAGCTTGTGGCGGCAGGGCATCCTGAGTTGCCCGCCGGACATCCGGTTGCGGACGGCAAGCATCATCGCTACGGGCCGCGCAAGAAGTGGTGGTATCAGCTCCGAAGTCGATGAGTGCGCAGCCTGAACGGCGTTCGCTCTCGGTCAGCACGGCATTGGCTGTTACCAGTGGTGCGATCAGTTGGTCGGCAATATC
>NZ_JAHACR010000092.1 GCF_018375725.1 Burkholderia sp.
GCCCGGTGGCGCGGCGCATCGAGAACCGCATCCCGGGCGTCGACTGCAATCCGTATCTCGCCTTTGCGGCAACGCTCGCCGCCGGCTATCTCGGCATCGCGCAGCAGCTCGATCCGACCGACCCGATCGCGTCGGACGGCTACGACCTGCCGTACCAGTTGCCGCGCAACCTCGAGGAGGGCATCACGCTGATGGCGGCCTGCACGCCGCTCGCGGAAATTCTCGGCGACAAGTTCGTGAAGGCCTATCTCGCGTTGAAGGAAACGGAGTACGAGGCGTTTTTCCGCGTGATCAGTTCGTGGGAGCGCCGGCATCTGCTGCTGCACGTGTGACGTGGGGCTGGCGCGCGCGATCCGGCGACGCGCCTGCGCTTCGAAAATGGCGGCGACGTCGGCACGGTCTGCCGCGACTTCTGCTTCAACGGCAACCTGATCATGCCCGCGAGCGGGACCGGATGCTGCTGTCGCCGCCGCTCGTGATCACGGCGGGCGAAGTCGATGAAATCGTTGAAAAGGCGAAACGGGCGTTCGATGCGACGGCGGAGCGGCCTGGCATGCGATGCGGCGGCATGCTCGATCGAGATGCGCCGCTTGCGTGCGGCGCACACCCGGCGGCGCTCATGTCAAACGGCGGGACGACGCTTGCATGAGGCGCTGGCATTGCTCATCCGGCGTATTCACGATTCGCTGCGAACGCGCGCGACGCCTTGCGTCGTGTGGCGCGGCTGACGTTCTTCGCGCACCACGCGCGCCGTCACCGGCATCGGCGTCGAAACGCGCGCCGCATGACGGGGGCCACGCACGAAGCGGCGGCCTTGCGGGCCATATACCGCGTCCGGCTCCGGGAAAAGCCACAGCATCGCGAAATACAGCACGCCGCCCACGACGAACGACACTGGTACGCTGAGGTCGCACCCATCCGCGAGCGAGCCGAGCGGACCCACGAACTGTCCTGGCAGATTCACGAACGACAGGCCGATGAACGCCGCCGGCAGCCACGCGCCCATTGCGCGCAGATTCCAGCCGCGCGTGAACCAGTAGTGACCGCCACGGCCGCCGCGATTGAACACCTGTAAATCGTCGCCGAGATAGAAGCCGCGACGTTGCATGAAGCCGATCACCATGATCGCCATCCAGGGACAGCTGAAGGTGCAGATGAGCGTGGAGAATGTCGAGACGCTTTCCACGAGATTGAGGGCGAAGCGGCCGATGAAAATAAATGCGATGGCGAGCGTGCCGATCAGCAGCGTGGCGCGCACGCGGTCGAGGACCTTCGGGAACATGCTCGACATGTCGAGGCCCGTGCCGTAGAGCGCGGTCGTGCCCGTCGACATGCCGCCGATCGTCGCGATCAGACACATCGGCAGCAGGAACCAGCGCGGTGACACGGCGAGCAGCCCCCCGACGTAATCGTTCGACGTAATATACGTCGGCGCATGTGTGGCGATGATGGTTGCCGTCGCGAGACCGAAGAAGAACGGCACGAAGGTCGCGATCTGCGCAGCGTAGACGGCGCCCATTACGCGGCGGCGCGGAATGGTATCGGGAATGTAGCGTGCCCAGTCGCCGAGCGTCGCTGCGAACGAGACGGGATTGCTGAGCGCCACGAGGGTCGCGCCGACAAAGGCTGCCCAGAAGCCGGCGCTGCCTTGTTGCAGCGTGCCTGCATAGTGAATGTCGAAGGGCTTCGCGAACGCGAACGCGCCGAGAATGAACATGAGGCTCGCGGCCCATACGGCGATCTTGTTCACCCACAGCATGAAGCGGAAACCGTAGATGCACACGATCAGCACGAGCACCGCGAACACGAGGTAGGCCGAGCCGAGCGTCCAGCGGTTCACCGGCACGCCCGCCAGGTCATGCGCACCGCCCACGAGCGCGTCGCCCGAACTCCACACGGCGAGCGAGAAGAACGTGATGGACGTCAGCAGCGCGAGAAACGAACCGACGATCCGGCCATGAATGCCGAAGTGCGCGCCCGACGACACCGGATCGTTGGTGCCGTTGCGCGGCCCGAACAAGCTCATCGGCGCCAGCATGACGGTACCCGCGAGCACGCCGATCACGATCGACCAGAGGCTTGCCTGGAACGACAGGCCCACGAGCACCGGAAAGGCGCCCAGCACCGAAGTGGAAAAGGTATTGCAGCCGCCGAACAGCAGCCGGAAAAGATCGATGGGACGCGCGTAGCGCGAAGCGTCGGGAATGCGTTCGAAGCCAAATGTTTCGATATGCGTGATATTTGTATTGTCTGCCATGTGTCTCGCTCCTGGGGGCATCGTTTCGATGCACTGTCTTCAACCCTGCCGTTCACTCTAAATCACATGCTTGCGCGCCATATTGCGCATTCGAAACGTTCACATCGCGTACGGCCAATGTTTTTTGTATGCCGCGCGCATTCTTCATGCGCTCGGCGCGCTAGGCAGCCATGGCGCCATAGACGTTCATCAGGTCTTCGCAAAACGCGCTCAGGATGGGCTTGTCGGCTGTGCCGCGTTTGGTCGCGAGATGCAGCGCCACGTCGAAACCAAACGATGCGCGTCCCAGCACGCGTATCAAGCCACGCTGCTCGAACGGCTCCGCATGATGCTCAGGCAGATAGCCGATGTGACTGCCCGAGAGAATCAGCACCGTGGCGGCGTCGATGCTGTCCGCGATTGCCGTCACCGGCCGCTCGCCGATGCTGGCGAGTTCTTCCGGCACCGGGTAGCTGCGCCAGATCCATTCCTGTGTGCGAAGCGCGTCGAGCGTGACGTGTGGCCCCTGGTGAAAGAGCGGATGCCCGCGTCCGCAGCAGATCACCTGACGCTCACGGAAGAGTTCCGTGTAGTCGAGTCCCGCCACGCGATGCCAGAAATAACCAATGGCCAGATCGAGCTGATGATTGACGAGGCATTCTTCCAGCTCTTGCGGCGGCGCCACGCGCATCACGAAGCGCACGGCCTGATCGCGCTTGCGAAAGACGCCGATTGCTTCCGCGAACCGCGCGTTCTCCACATGCGAGACCTGCCCGATTAGACCGATTGAGAGCGTGCCCACCAGCTTGCGGTCGATATCGCGCACCTGCGCCACGAATTGAGAGGTCGCCGCGACGAGCGCGCGCGCCGACGCAACGAAGCGCTCGCCCTTCGACGTGAGACGAAAGCCGCCGCGTCCGCGCTCGCACAGGGTGAAGCCGACGCGCGCTTCGAGCGCCTAGAGCTGGGAGCTGATGTTGGACTGACGCACCCCCAGCGTCGCTTCGGCGGCGGTGATGCCGCGCGCATCCACGACGGCCAGAAAGACCCGCACGAGCCGCAGGTCGAGATCGGAAGTATTGGAGAACATGCCGCTGCGCCGCCACAGGCTTACATGGGAAAGCCCATCGCCTTGATGCCCTTGATCCACGCGCGCTTCCAGCCGCCTTCGGCATCCGCGCCGTCGAACGCATGGAACGTGATTTTCGCGGCAAGCCAGCGCACCGGCTCGGGCGGAATATACGTCGGGCTCAGATTGGCGATGTCGAGACTGCGCTCGGGGCTCGGGCGGTCGAACAGGATGTTCAGGCCCATGAAGGCGCCGAAGCGGCTCGCGGCCACGCCGAACCCGGTATAGCCCGCGACGAACACCGCCTTGTCGCCCAGATAGCGCTTCGCGAACACCGAGCCGCGCGAGCAATAGTCGATCGGGCCGCCCCACGCGTGCGAGAAGCGCACGTCCGCGAGTTGCGGAAAGGTAGAGTAGAACGCCTGCGCGAGACGGTAATACGTTTCGCGTTGCTGGTCCTGCCGCGGGTCGGGATTCCCGTCGAAGTGGTAACTCACGAGACCGCCGAAAATGATGCTGTTGTCCTTCGTGAGGCGGAAATAATTGAGCTGCGTGCGCGTGTCGTAAATGCCCTGGCGATTCTTCCAGCCGATGCGGGCGAGTTGTTCGTCGGTAAGCGGCTCGGTGGCGAGCACATGGTCGCGCACCTGCAGCACGCGGCGGTTGATGTCGGGAATGCCCACCTTCGCGGTCCCGCTGCCGAACAGCACGCGTGGTGCGCGTACGCTGCCCTCGGGCGTTTTCACGAACACGGTTTCGCCTTCGTCTGCCACGCTCAGGAGCGGGCTGCGTTCATAGATCCGTACGCCGAGCTTGAGCGCTGCCCGCTTGAGACCCCACGCGAGCTTCGCCGGATGCACGATGCCGCTGCGATTGCGCGACCAGAGCGCGCCGGCGAAGAGCGGCGAATTCAGTTGCTCGCGCGTCTCCTGCTTATCAAGCAGCACGACATCGTGGCCGTATTGCGTATGCAGATCGTAGTCGGCGCGCAAATGCCCGATATGTTCGGGATCGACCGCCACCGTCATTTCGCCGTTCCATTCGATGTCGGCGTCGATGTCGTAGCGTTTGAGCGTCTCTTCGAATCCATCGAGATTGCGATGGCCGAATGCCTCGAGTTCCGCAATGTCGTTCGGGAACACGCGGACGGCGTTGGGCAGACCGTGCATCACCGAAGTCGAAATGATGCCCCCCGCGCGGCCGGATGCGCCATGCGCGACCTGGCCCGCTTCGATCAGCACGACGTCCAGCTCGGGCATCTGCTCCTTCGCCTGCACCGCCGCCCACAACCCCGTAAAGCCTCCGCCGACGATCAGCAGATCGGCGTGCTTGTCGCCGCTGAGCCTGGGCTCGACAGGCGGTTCGGCGGGGTTGTCGAGCCAGTACGGAGAGAGTGTGGTGTGTGCGAGCGCTTCTTCCACACCGAGCGCGACGGGCGGCCGTGCCGGGTGACATTCGGGCGATGCGGACGGCTGCGCTTCGAAAAACCGGACGCGGTCATTCATGATGCGTCTCCTCTTCAAACGCGGGGCAGGCGCTGCGGCGATTCGAGCAGGACGTAGAACTTTTTCGCATCCTCGACCGTTTCCCAGCGACCCGCGAAGCCTGCGGGCAGCAGATAGCCCTGGCCTGCCTTGAACTCCTTGCGACCACCATTCACGTCGGTCAGCGCAATCCTGCCTTCGACGAGCCATACGGCTTCGTCGGCGACCGTGGCGGGAAACTCGACCGATCCCACCTTGCCTTCCCACCAGCCCACGACATAGTTGCTGCTCTTGCCTTCGGCGCCGCGCCAGTCGCTTTCGTCCATGCCGTAGTCGAGCCGGGTGTACTCGCCCAGACCTGCACCCAGTTCCTTGACGTCGTGAATCAGCTTGCTCATGTCGGTTTCCTTCGATGTGCGGGTTTCAAATCATTCAGTGGCGCCAAAGGTACCGACTCACGAAGCGCCGGTATGCCCCCCCGCAGGGGGGGCAATATGCCTTTTGCTGGGTGTCGTCACCCATCCTGGGGTTTTCCCGAGTCTGCCGAGCCGGGTGTCGCCTGGCCGCCGACATGTCCGCCTCGCGGCGCCCGCATGCGTTCGGGTACAATCGGGTCACCTTTTTTCGGGTGCGCGCCATGCTGCTCAATGCCCCCACGCTCAATGCCGGCTCGCAGAATGTCCCGCTGTCGTTCAAGGCGCTCGGTCATGTGATCGAAGCCGTGGGCACGCCCGATTTCGTATCGCGTCTCGCGCTGCTTCTCAACGAAATCGTCCCGCTCAATGTCGTGCATATCGAGCGCTCGCATGTCGACAGCAGCATGCCTACAGGCTTTCGCTGTGAATGGGTCGGCAGCAGCGGCGTGGGCGTGGACAGCGGCACCATTTCCGAGGTGATGACGCTTTACTACGATCGCTTCTACGAAAGCGATCCGCTGTTCGCGGGCATACGCGGCAAGGTGGGCACGCTGCTCGTGGTACGCGACATCGGCGCGATTCCGCCGGGCGAATTTCGACGGCGCCTGTTCGACGAAGCGCGCATCGCGCACGAATGCGTGCTCGCACGCGGCACCCGCCACGGCCAGCATTCGATCGCGCTCGAGCGTGCACTGCATGCGCCGCCCTTCACGCTGGCCGAAATGAACGGCTTTCGCAACGTAAGCGACTTTCTGTTTCCGCTGCTCGAACTGCACGCCACCACCAGCGCCGCGCGGCGCGTCGCACATCCCACTTCGTTTCTGCATCCGCTCGCGCAATTCGACGCACGCATGGCCACCGACGCCATCCGTCTTTCCAAGCGCGAGTACGAAATCTGTGCGCATCTCATCACTGGCCGCACGGTGCCCGAAGCTGCGCAAATCCTCGGCGTGCGTACCGCCACCGCTGAGTCGTATGTGAAGCGCGCGTTCGCGAAACTCGGCGTGCGCACCAAGCGCGAACTGATCGCCTGGGGCCACGCTTGCGTCCGCTTGCAGGACACGTAACGCGCCTTTCTCATCGATTGACGTCGATGTAAACATCTCCACTTCGTCATTCGTGCGGCACGCGTCTCGCCTAACATCATCCGATCGGTATCACTTCTAGATCGGAGACAGGACATGCAGCGCGAACTCAATCGGCCGTCCGGCGGAAACGACCTGCCGCACTTCGGCGATATGGCCACCATGAGCCGCCATGATGCGACTGCCGCAGGTGGCAGCGTGATGCCCGGTGTCGCACATCGTTGAACGGCATATCGAAATCCAAAGGAACTGACGCATGGCTGCGATAACCCCATTCCATCATGAGGCTGGTCCGTTCGTGCTGCCTGCTGCCACCGTTGCGGGAGTCGCGATAGGGGCCGACAACCCGAAACATGCCACGCCGATTCACAACGCCTCGACGGGCAAAGCGATCGGATGGCAGGAGCATGCGAGCGCCGCGCAGATCGATGCGGCTGTACGCGCCGCGCACGCTGCGCTCGGCGCGTGGAGGGCCACCTCCGCCGCCACGCGCGGCAAGTTGCTGCACCGGATTGCTGAGTTGATCGAGGCGGACCGCGCGCGTCTTGCCGCGATGCAGATGCAGGTGAGCGGCAAGCCGCCGTCTGAAGCCGATCTCGATGTGAGCGACGCCGTCGCCACCTTCACGTACTACGGCGATCTGTGTGCGGAAACCGCCGCATTCGCGCCCGAAGCGATTGTCCTGCCCGACGACACCGTCACGGGCGAACGCTACTACGAAGCGGTCGGCGTGGCGGCGCTGATCGTGCCGTGGAATTTCCCGATGGTCACGTCCGCATGGAAGCTCGCGCCCGCACTCGCAGCAGGTTGCACCGTCGTGTGGAAGCCTTCCGAATTGACTTCACCGGTTGAGCATCTGCTTGCGCAGATCGTGAGCGAAGCAGGCGTCCCCGCTGGCGTAGTCAATCTCGTCAACGGCGGCGGCGAAGTGGGCGCGCAGCTCACGGCACATCCGCTCGTCGACAAGATTTCGTTCACCGGCAGCACGGCGGTCGGCCGCAAGGTGATGGAGACCGCGGCGCTGGACATGAAGCGCGTCACGCTCGAACTGGGCGGAAAGTCGGCGCTGATCGTACGCGCCGATGCGGACATCGACCACGCGGTTTCACTCGCGGTGAGCGGTGCGTTCGCCAATGCCGGGCAGATGTGCTCGGCCACTTCGCGCATTCTCGTGCAGGACGACGTGTACCGAAAATTCATGGCAGCGTTCGAGACGGCGGTGCGTGCCGTCCACCTGGGCGCGCCTGACGCGGAAAATGTGTCGATGGGGCCGCTCATCTCGCAGACGCAGCGCGCGCGCGTGCAGGCGCTCGTCGAGCAGGGCGTGGCGGCGGGCGCGCGGATTGCATTCGGCGGCAACGCGGACAGCGCGCGCGGCGCGGGTTTCTTCATGGCCCCCGTCGTGATCGCCGAACCCGAGGCAGACAACGTACTCTGGACCGATGAAGTATTCGGGCCGGTCGCATGCGTGAAGTCATTCCGGACTGACGACGAAGCCATCGCGCTGGCCAACGACACGCGTTATGGACTGGTTGCGACGGTCGTGACCGGCGATCGGGATGCGGCGCGCCGATATAAGGCCGAACTGCGCGCGGGGCTCGTGTGGATCAACACGCCGCAATTGATCTTTCCGCAGGTGTGTTGGGGCGGCCTGGGTTTGAGCGGTCTCGGGCGCGAGCTGGGGCTGGCCGGTCTGCGCAGCTACCAGGAGTTGCGGCACACGGTGGAGGCGGCGAATTGATGGGTGAGCGCATCGGTTCGAATTTTTCGAATGCGTGAGCCTTGGCCGGCGCCGCCTTTTTGGTGCGACGGGACTTCTTCGGCGAACCGTTTCAGGAAATTGCCGAAGGTGTCCCGCTCAGTTTCCGTGCGGTCAACGGGCAACGATACGCCGTGGATGATCTCGGGCTCAGCGCAGCGCGTCCAAGCTTTGGTGACTGCCCGGGTGTCGAAACGGCGAGCGCGCAACGGAAAATTTGTGGCTAACAACCCGATTCGGGGGAGGGCGGAACGCGCACGAGGAGAGCATTCGATTGCTCGGAAAACAAAAAAGCCAGCTCGATGAGCTGGCTTTCGAATCTTTGGTGGGCGGTACTGGGATCGAACCAGTGACCCCTGCCGTGTGAAGGCAGTGCTCTACCGCTGAGCTAACCGCCCAAAGAAGATGCAATTATGTCAGGGCTTTTGAACTTCGTAAAGTACTTTCTGCAAATTTTTTTATATTTGCTCGCAGAAGTCCGTCGGACGTCGCAACGGATATCGGCGGATGTCGACGCCGGCGATCCTGAATGCGAAAGCGCATGCGGCAGGCACGCGCTCGCCGCACCCAAAAAAACGGCGCCGCGCATCAAGCGCGGCGCCGTTTCTCCTGTGATTCCCGGATGCCGCGGCGTCAGCCCTCCGTCGGCGGCACGTAACCTGCTGCCTGATCCGCGCCTTCGCCGAAGAAGTACTTCTCGGTCTGCTTCATCAGATACTGACGCGCACGCGGGTCGGCCATGTTCAGGCGGTTCTCGTTGATCAGCATCGTCTGCTGCTTGAGCCAGCCTTGCCATGCCTCTTTCGAGACGCTTTCGTAGATGCGCTTGCCGAGTTCGCCCGGCAGCGGCGGGAAATCGAGACCTTCGGCTTCCTTGCCGAGCTTCGCGCATTGAACCATTCGAGCCATCGTGTACTTCTCCTGTAAGCAGTCTGGGGGAGGGCGGCGGCGCTCAGAGCTGTTTCATCAGCACGAGCGACTTGCGCTGCCAGTTATAGAGTTTGCGGCGGTCTTCCGGCAGGTCGTCGACGGTCGCCTTGACGAAGCCGCGCTTGAGGAACCAGTGTTCGGTGCGCGTCGTCAGCACGAAGATGTGCGTGAGGCCGCGCGCCCGCGCGCGTTGTTCGATGCGCTTGAGCAGCCGCTCGCCGTCGCCCGATCCCTGGGCTTCGGGCGCGACCGTCAGGCACGCCATCTCGCCGATCTTCTCGAGCGGATACGGATAGAGCGCCGCGCAGCCGAACAGCACGCCATCGTGCTCGATCACCGAGAAATGGTCGATGTCGCGTTCGATCTGGTGGCGGCCGCGCCGCACCAGCGTGCCGTCCGTCTCGAGCGGCTCGATCAGCGACAGGATGCCGCCGACGTCGTCCGGCGTCGCCTCGCGCAGGCTCTCGAGGTTCTCGTACGAGATCATCGTGCCGACGCCGTCGTGCAGGAACAGTTCGAGCAGGACGCTGCCGTCGAGCGATTGCGGGATCAGGTGCGCACGCGTCACGCCGCCGCGGCACGCGCGGATCGCATGTTTCAGGAAGAACGCGTCGTCGCCATGCAGGTCGCCCGAATCGAGCAGCTCGGCCGCCGCGTCGAGCGACATTTCCCGGACCAGGTCGCCCGCGTCGTCGACGATGCCGGGCCCGTCGGTCAGGAAGATGATCTTGTCGGCGCGCAGCGCGATGGCCGCGGCGGACGCGACGTCTTCCATCGACAGGTTGAACGCTTCCCCGGTCGGCGAGAAGCCGAGCGGCGACAGCAGCACGAGCTTGCGGCTCGAGAGCGAATGACGGATCGATTCCGCGTCGATCTTGCGCACGATGCCCGTGTGGGCGAAGTCGACGCCGTCGAGGATGCCGACCGGGCGGGCCGTCACGAAGTTGCCCGACACGACGCTGATGTGCGCGTGCGCCATCGGCGAGTTCGGCAGACCCTGGCTGATCGCGGCCTCGATGTCGAGCCGGACTTCGCCGGCCGCTTCCTTCGCGGATTCGAGCGCCCGTGCGTCGGTGATGCGCAGCCCGTGCGAAAACTCCGATTCGACGCCGTGCAGGTTCAGCTGTTCCTCGACCTGCGGCCTCGAGCCATGCACCAGCACGATCTGGATGCCCATCGCCTGCAGCAGCGCGATGTCGGACACCAGCGCATTGAGGAGCCCCTGCTGCACCACTTCGCCGCCGAAACCCACGACGAACGTGTTGTTGCGGAATTTGTGGATATAGGGCGCGACCGAGCGCATCCAGTCGACGAACTGGGCGTGGTTCGCGGCCGAATCGTCGGCTGCAGCGGGTGCGGCGGCGCCCGACTTGACGGTGGGGAGGTCGGTTTGGGAATTCATGGGCGGGATTATAATGCGCACCCATGTCGAATGTACCTAAAAGTCCCGTGGCGACGCGGGCCGATGCGCCGTCGCGCATGTCCCGGGATGGCGCGGCTGCTGCGCGCAAGACGCAGAACCCGCCCGCGGCGCAGGATGCGCGCCCCCCGCGCCGCGATCGTCCGCCGCGCGCGAACGTGACACCGAATCCCGTTCCACCCGTTACCTTCCCCGAAAGCCTGCCGGTTTCCGGCAAGCGCGACGAGATCGCGCGCGCGATCGCCGATCATCAGGTCGTGATCGTCTGCGGCGAGACCGGCTCGGGCAAGACCACGCAGCTGCCGAAGATCTGTCTCGAACTCGGGCGCGGTCTCGGCGCGGGCGGTTCGGGCCTGATCGGCCACACGCAGCCGCGCCGGCTCGCCGCATCGTCGACCGGGCGGCGCATCGCCGAAGAACTCGGCACGCCGTTCGGCGAAGTGGTGGGCTACAAGGTGCGCTTCACCGACAATCTCGCGCCGGGCGCGTCCGTCAAGCTGATGACGGACGGCATCCTGCTCGCCGAGACGCAGACCGATCCGCTGCTGAAAGCCTACGACACGCTGATCATCGACGAGGCGCACGAGCGCAGCCTGAACATCGATTTTCTGCTCGGCTACCTGAAGCAGATCCTGCCGAAGCGTCCGGATCTGAAGCTGATCGTCACGTCGGCGACGATCGACGCGGATCGCTTCGCGCGCCATTTCGGCACGGAAACGCGGCCCGCGCCGGTGATCGAGGTGAGCGGGCGGCTGTATCCGGTCGAGATCCGCTACCGGCCGGTCGCCGAGGACCGGCCGGCGGTCAGGCATGCCGAAGGCACCGCCAGCCGCGACCGCGTGAAGACGGCGCGCGAGGCCGAGCGCGACCTGATGGACGCGATCGTCGACGCGGTCGACGAGCTGTGCCGCGAAGGCCCGGGAGATGTGCTGGTGTTCCTGCCCGGCGAGCGCGAGATCCGCGACGCCGCGGAAGCGCTGCGCAAGCATCATCCGCCGCATACGGAGATCCTGCCGCTGTTCGCGCGGCTGTCCGCGGCGGAGCAGGACAAGGTGTTCAAGCCGTCGAACGCGCGCCGCATCGTGCTCGCGACGAACGTTGCCGAAACGTCGCTGACGGTGCCGGGCATCCGCTATGTCGTCGATACCGGGCTCGCGCGCGTGAAGCGCTATTCATACCGGAACAAGGTCGAGCAGCTGCAGGTCGAGTCGATCTCGCAGGCGGCCGCGAACCAGCGCGCCGGCCGTTGCGGCCGGGTGGCGGACGGCATCTGCATCCGCTTGTACGAGGAGTCGGATTACCAGGCGCGGCCGCGTTTCACCGATCCGGAAATCCTGCGCTCGTCGCTGGCCTCCGTGATCCTGCGGATGAAGTCGCTGCATCTGACGGCGATCGAGGCGTTTCCATTCCTCGAGCCGCCGCCGGGCCGGGCGATCGCGGACGGCTATCAGCTGCTCAACGAGCTGGGCGCGGTCGACGACGACAACGCGCTCACGCCGCTTGGCCGCGAGCTGGCGCGCCTGCCGCTCGATCCGCGGGTCGGGCGGATGATTCTCGGCGCGCGCGACCAGCAGTCGCTGCGCGAAGTGCTGATCATCGCGAGCGCGCTGTCGGTGCAGGATCCGCGCGACCGGCCGATCGACGCGCAGGAGCAGGCCGATCAGGCGCACCGCAAGTTCGCCGACGAGCGTTCGGAATTCCTGCAATGGCTGAAGATCTGGGCGTGGTTCGAGGAGGCGGTCGCGCACAAGAAATCGAACCGCCAGCTGATCGATGCCTGCCGGGCGAACTTCCTGTCGCACCTGCGTCTGCGCGAATGGCGCGACGTGCATTCGCAACTGCTGACCGTCGTGCGCGAGCACGGCTGGCGGCTGAACGAAGCGGAAGCGACCTATGAGCAGATTCATCTGGCGTTGCTGACCGGCCTGCTCGGCAACCTCGGCCTGAAGGCGGACGACGAGCCGCATTATCTGGGCGCGCGCGGGATCAAGTTCTTCCTGTGGCCGGGCTCGGCGCTCGCGAAGAAGGCCGGGCGCTGGGTCATGGCGGCCGAGCTTGTCGAGACGAGCCGGCTTTATGCGCGCTGCCTCGCGAAGATCGAGCCGGAATGGATCGAGAAGGTCGGCGCGCATCTGCTGAAGAAGTCGCTGTCCGAGCCGCATTGGGAAAAACGCCCGGCGCAGGTGAGCGCATTCGAGCGCGCGACGCTGTACGGCTTGCCGGTCTATCACCGGCGCCGCGTCGCGTTCGGCAAACAGGATCCGGCGCGTGCGCGCGAGCTGTTCATCCGCGGCGCGCTCGTCGAAGGCGAGTTCGACACGAAGCTGCCGTTCTTCGCGCACAACCGCAAGCTGCTGGCGGACATCGAGCAGCTCGAGCACAAGTCGCGCCGGCAGGACGTGCTGGTCGACGACGAGCTGATCTACGCGTTCTACGATCAGGCGATTCCGGCCGGCATCCATTCGGGCGCCGCATTCGAGCGCTGGTATCGCGACGAGGTGAAGCAGGCCGGCCAGCCTGACGACAAGCTGCGCCTGCTGTACCTGTCGCGCGACGACCTGATGCGCCACGAGGCGGCGGGCGTGACGACCGAGCTGTTCCTGAAGCGCGCGACGATGGCGGGCGTCGAGATGGCGCTCACGTACCACTTCGAGCCGGGTGCGCCGCGCGACGGCGTGACGCTCGCGGTGCCGCTCTACGCGCTGAACCAGGTCGATGCGCGGCGTTGCGAGTGGCTGGTGCCGGGGATGCTGAAGGAGAAGGTTCAGCTTCTGCTGAAGTCGCTGCCGCAGAAGCTGCGCCGCCATTGCGTGCCGCTGCCCGAATACGCGGCGGGCTTTGTCGAGCGAACCGGGCGCGAGCGTTTCGGCGCGGGCGGGCTCGTCGAGGCGCTGATCGCGGACGTGCGGGCGCAGACGCAGATCGCGATGAAGACGAGCGACTTCAAGCTCGAGACGCTGCCTGCGCACCTGTTCATGAATTTCAAGGTGATCTACGAGCACGGGCGTCAGCTCGCGATGGGACGCAATCTCGCGCAATTGCGCGCCGAGCTGGGTGAGCGCGATGCCTTCGACGCTGACGGTCGCCGCGGCGGCGGCA
>NZ_JAHACR010000093.1 GCF_018375725.1 Burkholderia sp.
GCGGCAAGGTCCTCGACTTCAACAGCGCGCAGCACAACTTCTCGTTCGCCGCACTCGCGCTCGGCTATCACGACCCGTTCCAGCTGTCGCCGGCGCAGACGCAAGCGGTCGCGCGCAAGCTGATCGATCTGCGCCGCAACCTGCTGACCTATTACACGCTGCCCGAGGAGGCGACCGCGCTGTTCGTCCAGCATCGCGCCGCCATGATGTTCGGCAACTACGGCACGCAGCAGGTGGAAATGCTGCGTCGTGCCGGAGCGGATGTCGGCTACGTGATTCCGGACGAGGGCGCGCTCGCATGGCTCGACTGCTGGGCGGTCGTGCGCGGTTCGGACAACCCCGAACTCGCCCATGCATGGATCAACTACATGCTCGAGCCGGGGATCGGCGCGCTGCTCGTGCGGCGCCAGGGCCTCGCGAATACGCTTACGCCGGCGCCGGGCGCGCACGCGGGGCAACGTCTCGTGTGGATCCAGCCCGTCGAAGACATTGCGCGGCGCGAAGCGCTGTGGAGCCGGATCGTGTCCGGCGATCGTCCCGAGAATTTCCCGAAATGATCAAGCTCGGACTGACCGCGAAGCTGTCGGTGCTGCTCGCCTGCATCGGCGTCGTGGCGTCCGGCGCGACCGGCTATTACGCGTACCGCGCCAATCGCACGATGCTCGTGCAGGAGGCGCAACACAGCCTGCTGATGTCGACGCAGCTGCTCGGGCAGCGTTTCAGCGCCGCGCTCGGCGATGTCTCGGACGACGCGCTCGTGCTGGCAACGATGCCGTCGGCTGCGGCCGTCGCCGAAGGCGAAGCACCGGCCGGCGCCCAGCGAGGCCGGCTGGAGCAGGTGTACTACAGCTTCATGACGCATCATCCGGAGTATCTGCAGATCCGGCTGATCACGCGCGCGCAGTATGGGCTGGAGCGGATTCGCGTCGACCGCGACAAGCACGGCGTCGTCGTGCTGCCGGAAAGCGGGCTCCAGGAGAAGGGGCAGTTCTCGTATGTCTTCGAGACGCTGTCGACCACGCCGGGCCACATCTATCTTTCGCCGATCTCGATCAATCACGAGACGGGCTCGCATGCGGCGGAAGGGCGGCCGATCCTGCGGGTCGGGACGCCGGTGGTCAACCCGCGTGGCGAGACGGTCGGCGCGCTCGTCATCGACATCGACCTGACGCGCATCTTCATGCGTCTCGAACGCGATCTGCCGGAAGACTATCTCGTGTATCTCGCCAATGAGTGGGGGGATTTTCTGGTGCATCCCGATCCGGCGCAGGCATTCGGCTTCGATCGCGGACGCCGCGTGCTGATGCAGGAGCGTTTTCCGGCGACGCAGTCGCTGTTCGACGAATCGCGCATGAATGTGACGCTCAACGGCCTGTCGCGGCCGAGCCAGGCGCCCGGGCAAGTCCTCGCATTCACGCGCACGGCGTTTGGCCGGGGCGAGGGCAACCGCTTTGTCGTGCTGGGACTCGAACGCCCGATGTCGGACGTGCTGGTGCCGGCCAGCATGCTCGGCGAGCGGATCGTGCGGATGGTGCTGATCTCGAGCCTGCTCGCGGCCGTGCTGGCGATTCTGTTCGCGCGCGCGATCACGCGGCCGCTACAGGTGCTGGCGCGCGCGGCGACGCACATATTCGACGATCCGGCGACCGAACGGCTGCCGGTCGCCCGCTCCGACGAGATCGGCATTCTGGCGCGCTGTTTCGACTGCATGCGGGTGGAGATTCGCAAGCAGATGACGATGCTGCACACCAAACAGAAGGAACTGGCGCATATTGCGGGCCACGACATGCTGACGGGGTTGCCGAACCGGCTGCTGTTCATGGAAAGGCTCGATCATGCGATTCGCGATGCGTCGGCGACGGGCGAAGGGCTGGCGGTGATGTTCGTCGATCTCGACCGCTTCAAGCAGATCAACGACCAGCTCGGGCATTCGGCCGGCGACCGGACGCTCGTCGCGGTCGCGAAGCGGCTGAGCATGGTGCTGCGCAACGGCGACATGGCGGCGCGGCTCGGCGGAGACGAATTCATCGTACTGATCGCCGGCGTGCGGTCGCCCGAAGTGATCGGCGACATCGCGTCGCGTATCCAGCTGGTGATGGCCGAGGAGCTGGAATTTGGCGAGCGGCGCATGGCGGTGGGGGCGAGCATCGGCGTCAGCGAGTTTCCGGCCGACGGCCGCTCGGCCGAGGAACTGCTCGTCAAGGCGGATGCGGCGATGTATGCGGCGAAGGCATCGGCGCAGCGCGCGTGCATCCGCTATCAGGATCTGCTCGGCGCGGGATCGCATGCGGACGACGCGTGCGACGACGAGTAGCGGGCGGCAGGTCAGCCGCCGGCGTCCTCGATTTCCTTGCGCTCGCGGCGCTCCTCGTTGCCGCGGCGGGCGCGCAGGCGCTGGCGCGACAGCGTGACGATGACCTGTTCGGTCGGGGCGCCGGCCGGGAGTTCGTTGCGGATGCGGTCGGCCACCATCGGCAGCCCCGAGCGGGCGCGGCGCAGGGCTTTCGCGATCGCGCGGCGGCATTCGTCGCCGTGACAATCCCATTCGTCGCGGATTTTCTGGCAATAGCGGCATGTGTCCATGGCGGACAGTTTAACGGTTGCCGGAATCGTCCGCGTGTGCGGGCCGCTCCGTTGCGATACGGCCGGCGCCGGCCGCGCGCCGCCTTCAGCCGTTAGTCGTCAGCATGCGCGCCCTTCGTCGGCAGATATCCGTGATGCGGATGCGGGTGACGCAGGAAGTCGTGGTGCGAGATATGCCATGCGTAGGCGCCGGCGTAAGGGAAGACGACCAGATCGCCGGCCCGCACCCGTTCGACTGGCGCATCCCGGGCCAGCAGGTCCTTCGGCGTGCACAGCTGGCCGACCACGCTCACGCGGGCGTCGCTGACTTCGGGGCGTTCGAACGGATAGCGCCATGTGTCCACCGGCAGCACGCGAAACGGATGGCTGTGCCCCTGTGCATACGGAGTGCGGAAGTGATGCGTGCCGCCGCTCGCGACGACGAACGTCTGGTCGAATGCGTGCTTCACGTCGATGACTTGCATCGCATAGTAGCCGCAGAACGCCGTGATGTAGCGTCCGCATTCGAACCGCACGGTCAGGCCGTCGCGTTGCGCGGAACGCGACGACAGGCCGGCGGCGAAGGCTGCCCAGTCGAACTGGCGCGCCGGCTCGCGGTAGTTGACGCCGATGCCGCCGCCGACGTTGATCTGATCCAGCGTTTGCAGTCCGAACTCGGCGCGCCAGCGCCGGACCTGCTGCAGGTACGCGTCGAGCAAGCGCAAATGGGCGTCGGCGTCGAGTTGGTGCGACATCAGGTGGAAGTGGAACCCGCGCAGACGGATTTCCGGGTGCGCGCGCAGCCACGCGAGGCAGTCCGGCAACTGGTCGCCCTCGATGCCGAACGGCGTGGGCTTGCCGCCCATCATCAGCGTGGTCGCTGGCAGGCCTTCGACCGCGAGATTGACTCGCAGCAGCACCGGTGCGATGACGCTGCGCGTTCGCGCGAGCCATGCCAGCCGCTCCAGCTCATGCCGGCTTTCCACATGCAGTGCCTCGACGCCGAGGTCGAGTGCGCCGGCCAGCTCGACGTCAGTCTTGCCCGGCCCGCTGAAGATCAGCGGCACGTCCGCGAAGTGCTCGCGTACCCATGCCAGTTCACCGCCGGAAGAGATTTCGAAGCCGTCCACGAGCGGCGCCAGCGTCTGCAGGATCGGCAGATCCGAATTCGCCTTGATCGCGTAGAACAGCTCGAACCCGGGCGGCAGGCGGCTGACGGTCGCATGGGCGTGGCGCCGCAAGGCTTCGAGATCGTAGACGTAGGCGGACAGCGGCGAGCGTGCATGGCCAATCTCAGCATCGAGATAGGCGGCGATTTGGGGCCAGCGCAGTTCGGGCGTGTTCAGGGTCATGCAGCCTCCAGGCCGGCGAGCGGAATCGGATTGGTCACGGGCACGTAGGTCGAAGCGCGGTCGGCGCGCTGAAAGAAGCGGTTGCTGAAATTCGTTTTCGCCGGGAACGGGCTGCCGGCGAGCAGGGCGTTGACGCGCCGGGCGGAAGCCGCATTGCCGTGGCGATGCTGGTAGACGTGCAGGTGATGACGGACGACGGACCACAGGCGCGCGGTCATGACAGGGCGATCCCCGCCAAGCTGGGCGATGACCTCGCACAGGTTGTTGACGAACAGGCAATAGGCGATGCGGTTCCAGCCCTGCTCCTCGTCGTACCAGAGCGACGCCTGCGCGCGTGCGCTGAGCTCGGGCATGCTGGCGGCGGGATGACGTGACGGCGTCAGCTTCACGCCTTCGAAATCGCGCAGGAAAAGCTGCGCGGGCATGTCCTGCCGCAGTCCGATCACGACGTTTTGCAGATGCGGCTCGAAGATCACGCCGTGCGAGAAGAACAGGTGGAACACCGGATAGACCAGCTGTTCGACGTAGGCGGAAAACCAGCGCTCGGTCATCGCGTCGACCGGCAGGCCGTCGCGCGTCGCAAGCGTGTCGAGCAGGCGCCGCATGCGGGCCTGACCGTAGTGATGGTTGCCGAACAGCGAGCCCGCCAGCAGCGGCACCACATCCGGCGCACACAGCGTGTCGACGCTCTGCCGGAGAATCAGCCCGAAGCCTTCCACGACCTGACGGTTCTTTGCCACATCGGCGTCGCGCAGATCGACCGACAGGAACGCCGGCTCCTCCATCAGGGCGAGGCCGGGGAAGCGTTGTGCCAGCTCCGGAAGCAGCGGGCGCAGCACGCGATTGACGTGCATCGCGCTTTCGAGCTCGTACCATGCGTTCTTGCGCACGCAGTTCGTGATGCGGATATTCAGCGACAACTTGTAGAAGTACGGATTGCCGGGCTGGTACAGCGTCCGGATCGACGACGTGGGGAAGAAATCCTCGCCCTGGATGCCAAGATCCTGAAGGCGGCCGCTCGCCAGCGCGTCGTGCACGAGCGGATGCGTGCGGAGGTCGCCGGCCTGCCACGGATGGACGGGTACGGCGACCCGGTCGCCGGCCACGGCGGGGGCGTTCGACGCGATCAACTGGTCGCAGGTGCGCGCAAGCAGCGATTGCTGCGCGATATCCTCGCGCGGCACGGAAAACCATGCGAGCGGAAAGCGGGTGCGCATCTCGGGCGAGTAGCGCAGCAGGTCCTCGTCGGAGAACCCCTGACGGCTCTTGGGCGTCGGGTGGAAAGGATGGCCGAACGTCAGCGACTGTTCGGAGTCGATGTAGGCGTCTACCGGGTCGGCGGGAATCGTCGCCGGGACGGGCACCATCAGCACGGCCGTACTGACGGCGACGCTGTTGCGGATCTGTTCCATCAACTCGGTGTTGGGCGGCAACGCGTGTTGCAGCGCCAGGTCGCGCAACAGCAGGGCGGCCAGCGCTTCCCATTCGACCATCGCCCACGCCTTGTTTCCCGCCTTGTGGAAGATGGCCGAGAGATAGCGGTAGTTGCCCGTGAGCCACGCGCCGCCGACCACGGCCAGCAGACTGTCGCGGACATGCGGAAGGCGAATCTGCAGCACGTGGGCGCGCTCGCGCTGCGCGGTCATGACGATTGCGGCCGGCCAGTCATGCGGATCCATCGGCGGACCGACCCGCAGTTGGCCGTTCGGGAGCGCGACCTCGCGGCAGTAGCAGTTCAGCAGCGTTTCCTGGCAGCGGCGCGCGGCAGCCAGCTCCGCCGACAACCGCGCGGCGGCGTTTTCGGGATTCGTTTGATTGGGCATGTGTCGTTGCCTTCGGATCAGAGGAGTCAAAGCACGCTCGCCTGCGGGCGAGCGCAATACAGGAGGTAGCCGAGATAAGCGACCAGCGGGGCCAGCAGCGCCGCGCCGAGCACATAGGCCGTGCGCGGGCCGGCTGCGCTGGTCGCGGCGCCGGCAGCGAGTCCGGCGGCGACCGCGCCCCATTTGGAGCTGCTTTCGAACCAGCCGAACGTCCGCCCCGCGTTGTCGGCGTGGACGACGCTGGCGACCAGCGCATGCAGGCCGATGAATCCCGCGGTCATCGCGGCGCCCATCAGGAGGCGCCAGGCGACCAGCGCGGGCAGCGACAGCGGCGCGGACTGCGCCAGCAGGCTGAGCGCCAGGACGCCGAATGCGGCCGCGATCATGCCGAGCGACGGCGCGAGCCCGAACCGGCGCGACAGCAGCGGTGCCGCCGTCAGGTAGACCATGTGCGGCAGTCCGAACAGGAGGCCCGCCGTGGCGGCGGAGGCGCCCGGCAGGCGCTGCTGGATATCCGGGATGAAGTAGGGGAAGGTCACGACGGTGGCAAACACGAAGGTGAGCTGCAACACGTAGATCTGGCGCGGCGTCGCAGGCGCACCTGAGGCGGCGTCGCGGGCCTGCGCGCGCTTGACCGCACCCGTCCCGGCTTCCCCTGCGGGAAGCCGGGCGATCATCACCGCGGCGGCCAGCGGCAGCAGCGCCAGCCAGCGGTACAGCACGATCGGCGACGCGGTGCTCATCCACAGACCGAGGCAGGCGGGCGCGGCAACCAGCGCCGCGCGTGCGGACCACTGCATCGCCGTCAGGCTGCGCGTGAGCGTCGTGCCGGAGGCGACCGTCGCGAGATACGCATTCGATGCCGCGAAGGTTCCCCCCAGCACGCCCTGCAGCACCAGCGCGGCGAGGAACTCGGCCGAATGGGTGGAAAAACTGGCGAGCACGAAACTCGCCGCGAGTCCGAGCTGCGCGCGCACCAGCAGCGGCTTCTTGCCGAAGCGATCGGCGAGGCGCCCCCACCATGGCGCCGACACCGCGGCCAGCAGCGTCGGCACCACGTAGAAGGCGCCGGCAAGCCACGGCATGTCGTTGTGCAGCGAGCGCTGCAGGATCAGCGCGAAGAACGGCGGCATGCCGAGCGCCGCAAAGGCGGCGATGAAGTGGCTCAGCATGACGACCGCGACCACATGTCGTGTGCCGACGCTCATGGCCGCCCCTGCAGGAAGTTTGCCGCGCGTTTGCCGTAGAACTTGTTGACATCCGTGGCGCCGGTCTGCGCTTTTTCGACCAGCGACGCGGCGGTCAGCAGGTACTTGAGGTAGAGCCGGTCGTCTTCGAGCAGGATCTGGCGGGCGAATGCCGTGTCTTCGCCCGCTTCGGCCAGCTCAGCGAGGATTGTCTCGATCCGGCTGCGCACGCGTGCATAGCCCGCCGCCGGATCGGTGCCACGGTGTTGCGCCAGCCCTTCCACCAGCGCGGCAATGTTCAGTTGGAGCGTAATCGTGGTGAACATCTGGGCAAGCGGCAGCGCGTCCGGGGCGTCGATGCGCGGGTCTTCGAGGCCGTCGAGCCGGCCGGCGAGTGCCGGCCAGCGGCGCGCGAGCTGGCTACGGTCGATGCGAGCGGCGTCGTTGTCCTTGAGCAGCAGCCGCAGGCCGTCCTCGCCGTACACCAGCATGGAGTTCTGCTGGTTCGATTCCAGTGCGATGCCGTAGCGCAACCACAGCGTCAGGTGCAGGCGCAGCGTCAGCGCGAGGTAGGCATCGAACCATGCGTCCAGGTCGCCGCCGTAGAAGCGTTCGGCGAGCGCTTCGGCGGCCAGCTTGCCGTTTGCCGTCTCCGCGAGGAGACCGGCGACAGGAATCACTGTCGCGTGCTCCAGTGCCTGCGCCGGGTAGCGTCGCAGGATGAAGCCGAGCAACGGATGCTGATCGACATGGGCGCCGTTCGCCTCGTCGGTCAGCAGGAGCCGGTCGCGAATGGCCGGCTCGCGGGCGGCGATGTCGCCCAGCAGCGTCTGGATACGATTCCCGTCCCCGATGGTGCTCGGCTTGATCGTGCGGATATTCCGCGCACCCAGCGTTCGTATCGTGAGCGGCAGCTTCACGTGCCATTCCGGCGCGTCCAGCACGATCAGCGACCGTACTGACAGCGTCGGCGCGACGCGCAGATGCGTCTGCGGTGCACGAATGACGTGGCCGGTCAGCCCGGCGTCGGCGAGAAAATCGTCCAGATGACGACGCCAGACGAACGGATGCACGGGCACCAGCGCATGGGTGCGGGCGAGCGCCGGAGCGAGGCCGACATCGGCGAAACCGGGCCAGCGCGGTGGCAGCGCATCGCCGCTCGGGTGGTAGCGGTCGCGCGGCACGGCAAGCCAGTTCAGTTCGAATTCGGGCTGGAACTCCGGTGCGTACCGCGGCAGGTCGGGGGCGGCAAAGCCGAGCTTGGCCCGCGCGCTGGGATAGTACGGGTGATCGAGGAACGCGGCGAGACGGTCGTAGTGCTGCATGCGGTGATGCCATGACGGCGACGCGGCTCCGTCCATGCAATCGGGCGACGCAAACCAGCGCGCGCGTTCGGCCTGCGCGGCGGCGCGATGCTCGCGGGCGGCGCGGCACTCGTCCGCGTAGGCGGTAAACAGCCGGGCCGCGTCGACGGGAAGATCGCCGGCCCACGCCGTCAGTATCGCGTCGACGTCGTTCAATTCGGTCAGGCTGCGGGCGGTCTCGCTCAGAAGCGGCAGGCGGGTCAGTCGCCAGTCCTGCATGTAGCGTGTCGGCGTGACGGGAATCCAGAGGACGCCCGGTCCGAAATGGCGCACGCGCAGCCAGTGCTGGTCGGCGGGAAAGCCCGCGGCGGCGTCCGAATGCCCGTCGCCGCAGATCAGCTCGCCGCGGCTGACGCATTCGCGGACGTCTTCGCGCAACAGCGCATCGACGACCCGGATGCAGACGTAGTCCGCATCCGTCGCGGCGGATGCGTGGCCGGGCTGAATAGGAAGACGGGCGGTCATTGTGCGATCTCCCATGCGAGCGTGCGGCTGGTTCGCTCCACTGCGGCGGCCAGACCGTCCGTGTCCGGGCCGCTGCCGCGCAGCACGCCGATGTAGTCCTTGTTGGAGTGCGTGAGTTCGATGGCGTCGCCGACCTTGCGCAGCGGCAGGTAGGTCAGGCGCATGCCGTCGACTTCATGCTGGCTGGCCGGCGGCGCGTGCCGCAGGGTGCCCGCCGCGGTCGCGGTGAAGTAGCGGATCCATGCGGCGCGCTTGGGCACGTCGAGCGCCGGCAGCGGCTGGCCGAGATGCAGCCGCAGAACCTGCTCGAACAGCGGGAACGGCAAGGTGTCGCGCAGCAGGAATTCGCGGTAGTCGCCGATGCTGCGATAGTTGATTTCGATCAGGCGCGGGCCGTTTGCCGTGAGCACGTATTCGGTATGGCAGGCGCCGAAGCCGACCCCGAAGCGGCGAATCATGTCCAGCACGTCGGCCTCGACCGACGGCGGCAGCCCCGTCCCCCAGACCGCCTCCAGTTCGACGAAATGGGGCGGCGGCGACAGGGTCACGCGGAAGCCGCCCAGCGCGCGGATCGTGTGGCCGTCGCCCAGGGTTTCGAGCGTGTAGAGCGGGCCCTCCAGATACGCTTCGAGCAGCAGCGCCTGCCCCGGATGCAGCGCCCAGACGGCGGCGCACTGTCCGGCCAGTTCGGCGCGATCGCGAGCGAGGCTGACCTGCTGGCTGGCCACGCCCTCGCGCGGTTTGACGATGCAGGGCATCGGGATGTCGTCCAGCGCGGCGACCGCGGCAGGATCGCAGACCACGGCGTGCCGGAGCGTGTCGATGCCGCGCTGAGCCATCCGACGGCGCATCTCCGCCTTGTTCTTGGCTGCGTAGGTCGTGCGCCAGTCCTTGCCCGGCAGGCCGAAGTAGCTGGAGGCGATTGCCGTGGCGGTCTGCAGGTGATCGCTGTTCGAGAACAGGGCGGCGGGCTGGCCGTCGCGTCGCGTGATCGCATCGATGACCGCCACCGGATTGAAGACGTCGCACGGGACGATTTCGTCCGGATAGGCGGGGAGGCCGCTCTGCGCAAAATGCGTGCGATGCGCGTCGGCGCAGTCGGTCAACAGGACGACCGCGAGCCCGAGCGCCCGGGCGGCGGGCAGGAAGCCCTCGTTGACGGGTGCCGTGGGAACGTGCGCCAGGATGAAGAGTGTCTGCATGGATAGCGTCCTTTGTGCGTTCAGGTCAGCGGTAACGGTGAAACATGTAAATGCGTACGCGAGTGAGAATGATTTGTGTTCAATGAAATGCGGGCAATCGTTGTCAGGCATGCATCGTGAAAAGGATTTCGTTCGTACCCGAATTCTTCGGCCGATGCTCGCACACGTTTGCGCCAAAAGCGTGACGGGGCACCGGTCCGTATGGAACACAAGCGAAGCGGGGCATGGCCGCACCCCGGTTCGCTTTTTCCGAGAACTACATCTGGTATCGCAGTGTTGCCATGACGCTGCGAGGTGCGCCCGGCATGTTGAGGTTGGGGCTCGAGCCGTGCGCCGAGACGATGTAACGCTTGTCGAACAGGTTGTACAGATTCAACTGGAGCGATACCGGGCCGCGTGCGTACCAGGCCATCATGTCCGCCGTGATGTAGCCGGGCAGCGTCACGGTGTTCTGCGGATCGGCCATGCGTGCGCCGACGAAATTCAGACCGCCGCCGACGCCGAAGCCGTTGCCCAGATTCTTGGTCAGCCAGAGATTGCCGGAGTGGCGTGGCGTGAGGGTGGCGCGCTTGTCCTGCAGCGCGGCGCTCGACTTGGTGACCTCGGCGTCGAGATAGGCGTAGCCTGCCAGCACGCGCCAGCCATGGCCGAGCTCGGCGGCGCTGCTGAGCTCGATGCCGTCGGTGCGCTGCTCGCCGATCGGAATCAGCGCCGTGTTGCTCGCATTGGCGACCTTGATATTGCTGCGATCGAGCCGGAACACCGATACCGTCGTGGTGAGCTTGCCGTCAAGCCAGTCGTACTTCGCACCGATTTCGGTGTTCGTCGTGGTTTCCGGAGCGAGTTCCGCATTGTTGGCCGCCAGCGAGAATGCTTCGCCGGAGGGCTGGAAGGATAGGCTCCAGGACACGTAATACGATTGGGCCTGGGTCGGCTGCCAAACCAGGCCTGCGCGAGGGCTCCATGCCGTGTCGGTACGCGACAGGCCCGGCTGCTTCGGACGGCGGTCGATCGTTTCCTGCTGGAAACGGTCGTAGCGGATGCCCAGCAGCGCCTTCCAGTGCTCGCTGAAGCTGATCATGTCCTGCGTATAGACGCCCACGGTCTTGAAGATGCCGAGGTTGTTGGCCGTGGGCGTCGTCGACGTGTGCAGCGGCAGCGTCGGCAGTGCCGGTGCGAACAGGTCGAAGTTCAGCGGCTTGCCGTTGGTCCCCGTCACCGGGGCCGAATAGCTGACGAGATCCTTGTTCTGCTGGCCGAATTCCATCCCGTACAGCACTTCGTGCTTCATGCCGAACAACATGGCCTTCTGCACGAGTTCGGTCTGGTTGAACCAGCCATGCTCCTCGCGATAGACGTTGCCGTGGTTCAGCGTGAAGGTCCGCGCGGCCTCGTTGACGTCGCGGACCAGCGTGTTGTTGCGGTCGAGCGAATCGTGGTAATAGCGTGTCGCATTGCGGATCGACCACTGATCGTTGAATTCGTGCTTGACGGTGGCCGTGCCCGAATACACGCGCGTTCGCGTGGTATCCACGCTGCCCGCATTGGCTGCGCCGTAATAGGCAGACGCCGGCACGTCGACGGGCCGACCCTTGTAGGCCGGGATACCGAAATCGGTGACGCGGCGGTCTTCCAGATAATCGGCCTGCAGCAGCACGGTGGTCTTCGGCGCGATGCGCAATTCCAGCGAAGGCGCGACGGCCGTGCGATTCATGAACTGTTGCGAGCGATAACTCTTGGCTTCCTCGTGGGCGCCGGTCACGCGGAAAGCGGCCGCGCCGCTGGCGAGCGCGCGCCCGACATCGGCTTCGATGCGCCGGTCGGCCCAGGCACCGTAACTGATGCCGAAATCGGTGACGTCGACACCCGGTTTCTTCGTGACGCGGTTGATCAGGCCGCCGGATGATCCGCGCCCATAAAGAACGGCGGCCGGACCCTTGACGACTTCCACACGATCGACGTTGGAGAGATCGCGGAAATACAGCGCGTCGTCGCGAATGCCGTCGACGAACTGGTCGGCGATCGCCGAGAAACCGCGAATGGTGACCTGGTCGCGCTGACCGTCGCCGGTGGAGAAGCCGACGCCGGGTACGTTCTTGAGCACGTCCTGCATGGAATTGGCGTGCTGGTCGCGCATCACTTCCGCGGTGACCACGTTCACGGTCTGCGGGATATCGCGCAGCGGCGCATCGATTTTGGTGGCGCTGCGCGCACTAGCCGGGTTGTAACCCACACCCGGATCGCGAATCGAACTTGCGTTGATGCTCATCACCGGGAGCTGGTCCGCCGCGGCGCCGGGCTGTGCCGACGCGTTGTCCTGCGCGAAGGCGACGCCGGTCACGATGGGCTGGCATGCGAAAACGGCCAGAACCGTGCGTCGCACCGGATACAAATCTCGTCTCATCTCTCCTTCCTGTAATGGTTCGTAATTGGAAAATGAGACGCATTATCATTAGTAAGAATAGAAAGGTCAACAAGTGTTGCGAATTGGGGAAGGGATGCTGGGCCGAGCGTCGTCGATCCTGATGAGAAACGACTGCGCGAAGCCGCCGCTTCCGAAAACAAGTTGTCCATAGTAGACTGAAAATCTATGTATCGACACGGAGCGGGCTGTGCCCGGAATCACTGTATGAGTGCTCAATCGAACAACTTGCCTTGCGTTGTGGATGAGGCGCAGGTTCGTGCCGCATTGCCGAGCCTGAATACGCGTGGAGCACTGGAGCGGATGTTCCGATCTCTGGCCAAAGGTCGCGCGGTGCAGCCGCCGCAAACCCTGACTCTCTTTCCCGAGAACGCCGGCGACTTCATCACGTACCTCGGTGCGTTGGCTGAAGAGCGCGTATTCGGTGCCAAACTGTCCCCGTATGTTCCGACCAGTAGCGGCCCGATCGTCACGGCCTGGACTGCCCTGATGTCGATGGAAACGGGGCGCCCTTTGATGTGGTGCGATTCCGGACTGTTGACAGCCGAACTCACGGTCGGCGCCACGGCACTGGCCGTGGAACATCTGGCGTCACGCAATGCGAGCACCCTTGCGCTGGTGGGTACCGGCGCGTTGGGCTTGGCGCATCTGCGTCATCTGCGTCCGGTTAGGGAATGGACGACCATTCGCGTCTACTCGCCACAACTGGCGAATGACGGTAGCAAGCGTGATCAAGTGAGGTCGATCGACCCGCGTATCGTGGTGAGCGACACGCTGGACGGATGCGTTCGCGATGCCGACGTCGTCTCGCTTTGCACATCGTCGGGACAGCAGGTCCTGACGGACGGCATATTGACGCGGCCAGCGCTGGTGACGTCGATCAGCACGAACGCTGTCAACGCGCACGAGGTTCCGCCGGCATGGCTTCCGGACATGGATGTGTACTGCGACTACCGCGCGACGACCCCGGCCAGTGCAGGGGAGATGAAGATTGCCGCGGCCGAGTTCGGCTGGCATCCCGACAGGATCGTGGGCGATCTGCCGGAGTTGATTGCGGGCGATGCGCCGCTCCAGTCCTACGAGCGTCACGTTTTCTTCCGTTCGATCGGG
>NZ_JAHACR010000512.1 GCF_018375725.1 Burkholderia sp.
GCTGATCGCGGAACACGAGCACGTGGTGGTCGAGATGCGCGAGATGGATCCGCGAGAAATCGTCATCGGCAAGCGGCTGCGTCAGATCGAGGCCGATCACTTCGGCGCCGAGCGGCCCCTCGAAGGCGCGAATCTCGACGTGCTGCCGCGTGGCGCCCGGCGTCGTGGCGGCGAAGTGGCCGGACGGTCTGCCGGCTGCTGATTGAGTGGCGGTGATGGTCACGAACGAGCCCCGTCGAATGCAAAACGCGAATCTACGATCGCGCGTCGCGGCCCGTCAACGAAGCAAATCCGATACGTTTATCTGCTGAAATCATAAGGATGACGGTGGCACCGCCCGCAACGGCTTCATGTATGCGATCGGCACCCGCATGGCGACGCCGATGCCGCTGCCACGCAGCGTCGCTTCCCTCCATGACGACTTGAGCAGGTTTTCGCTGGGTCAATACAGGCCCGCCCTCCATTGCGTATAGGTCACGTATTAGTTGAACGAGGTAACCGTGAAATCGTGTCGACTTCAATTCTCCCACCAGTGGGCGTTGTTGAAGGCCATCGCGATTCTCGAGCTTGTCGCCTCATCTGCGCAAGCCGACAGCGCATGCTCACTGTGAGTGGCGCCATGGCGGTCATCGGTGGTCAGACCAACATCGTTACCTTAATCAATGATTTTGGCTCGAGCTCCATGCCCGACGCTATGGTCATTTCACGATACAGCCGCTCGAAAGTGAGCTCGCACGAGCATAAGCGGCAGGCAGATACGAGCAGGAGCAAAAACATGTCCAACACATGGTTAGGTCTCGGCGTCATTTGTGTAATCACGGCAATAATCGGCGGTGGTCTCAAGCTTGCCGGGGTCGACGTGCCAGTCATCAACTCAATATTTCGGCAGCGTCTTCTCTTTGTTGCGGGAAACCTGATTATTGCGATTGACCAGCAGGATAAGTGGATGCCTCTTATTTCCCCCGACAAAATAACCAATACCGAGCCGATAACCCTCCAAACAGGAGAGAACCACAGCATTATGTTGTTTCTCGGCCGGGGTGGGCCCGTAACGGTGACGCTCGAACAGCTTAAACAGAATTTCACTGGATTTTCAGGCCCTCGCGGACAACCAGGGCAAGACGCGCTGAGCGTGACCCTTTGTGGGTCGGCAGGCAGCCAGTGCGAGCGACGTCAACTGGGCAAGCTCGATTCTGCCAGCAAGGTCCTCCCGGCGGGTCCCGGAAGTATTTCCGTCTTCAATTTTGCAACCAGCCCGCGTATGACGTTCGTTCTCAAGATACGCCAGCCCGTATGTCTGCCGATGCTCTGTGAAAAGGACCGATAGCCAAATCATCCTATTACATGTGATTTGGGGAATAGGGAGCCACCCGCTGCGCCGCTGGGTCAGGCCGCTGCGAGGCGCCACGCTACATTTAGGTCAATTCATTCAATCGCCAATCGGGAGTAGCGCGTGAATCAGCCGACCACTCTGTTCCTGCATGGGGGACCCGGACTGTCCGCCATTGTGGAGCGTGAACTGTACGGC
>NZ_JAHACR010000094.1 GCF_018375725.1 Burkholderia sp.
CGCGCTGCCGCGATCGCGCACAAGCCGGCACGGCTGTCCTTCGAGGAAGCGGCGACGGTGCCGACGACGTTCTTCACCGCTTACTACGCACTGGTCGAGATGGCGCGTTTGCGCCGCGGCGAGCGCGTGCTCGTGCACGGCGGCGCGGGCGGAGTGGGAATCGCGGCGATCCAGCTGGCCCGTCATTTGGGCGCGGAGGTGTTCGCGACGGCGGGCAGCGACGAGAAGCGCGCTTTCGTGCGCCTGCTCGGCGCCGACCACGTACTCGGCTCGCGCAGCCTCGCGTTTGCGGACGAGATTCGTGCGATGACGGGCGGCGAGGGTGTCGATGTCGTGCTCAATTCGCTCGCCGGCGAGGCGATGGTGCGCAGCATCGATACGTTGCGTCCGTTTGGCCGTTTCATCGAACTGGGCAAGCGGGATTTCTACGAGAACAGCCATATCGGGCTGCGGCCTTTCCGCAATAACATCAGCTATTTCGGGGTCGACGCCGATCAGCTCATGGGCGCTCGCCCCGACCTGACCGCACGCCTGTTTGGCGAAGTGATGCACTTGTTCGCGGAAGGCGTGTTGCATCCGTTGCCGTACCGCGCATTCCCGGCGGAACATGCCGAGGATGCATTCCGCTACATGCAACAGGCTCGCCAGATCGGCAAGGTGCTCGTCACGTATCCATCGGGCACGCCTGCGCCGACGCGTGGCGTCGCGGCGCCCGCACCGCTCGCGCTCGATCCGCACGGCGCTTATCTCGTCATCGGCGGCACGGGCGGCCTGGGCTTCGCCAGCGCGCGCTGGATGATCGAACGCGGCGCGCGTCACCTGACGCTCGCGAGCCGCTCGGGCGAACTTGCGCCCGCGGCGCGCGACGAGGTCGCCGGCTGGCGCGCCACGCTCGGTGCGACGATCGACGTCGTCGCCTGCGACGTGACGGATGCCGGCGCGGTTGACGCCGTGATCGCGCAGATCGGCGCGCGCGGCACGCCGCTCAAGGGTGTGCTCCATTCGGCGATGCACATCGACGATGGTCTCGTGCGCAACCTCGACAACGAACGATTGGCGGCAGTGCTTGCACCGAAGGTCGCGGGTGCGTGGAATCTGCATCGCGCGACGCGCGACCTGGCGCTCGACTGGTTCGTCGTCTATTCGTCGGCGACGACGTATCTGGGCAACCCCGGCCAGGCGAGCTACGTCGCGGCGAACAGTTTCCTCGAGGCACTGGTCGAGCACCGCCGGGACGCAGGACTGCCGGGCACGTTCATGGCCTGGGGCCCGCTCGAGGATGTCGGTTTTCTCGCGCGGAACGCGGACACGCGCGAAGCGCTGCAGGCACGCATCGGCGGTGCGTCGATCACCTCGGACGAGGCGCTTGCTGCGCTCGAGCGTACGCTTGTCGCGGGCGCGGCAGGCGAGGCGGTCGTCCGGCTCGACTGGCATGCGGTCGCGCGCGGAATGCCCGCTGCGAAAGCGCGTCGCTACTCGCTGCTGCAGGCGCGTGCGGCCGGCGGCGATACGCGCGACGGCGGCGGGCAATTGCGCGAGCAGGTCCTCGCGTTGCCGCGTGACGAAGCGGTGCTGCTCGTTGCCGAAACGCTGCAGACGCAAATCGCGCGCATTCTGCATATGACGCCCGACCGGATCGCGCTCGACAAATCGGTGCTCGACATGGGGATGGATTCGCTGATGGGCATGGAGCTTGGGCTCGCGGTCGAGGAAGCGTTCGAGGTCAAGCTGTCGGTGATGGCGATCGCCGAGGGGGCGACCGTGCTGATGCTTGCTGGCCGGATCGTCGACTCGATCGCGGCGGCAAGCGAGCCGGGCGGTGCATCGGCGGAGGCGGCGGCGCGCGACGAAGTCGCCGCACTGGCTGCGAAGCATGCGCTCGACGGTGAAGCGCGGTCCTTGCTCGACGTCGGGTCGCATGGCGCGGCGGATGCGGCGCACGCGACACAGGCGGCGGTCGAATGACGGCGCCGGCTGGCTGGACCACGAACCAGGGCACGCTCGCGCGTCCGCTGACGATCGTCGGCCACGGGCTGCATACGGGCCGGAAGGTCAACGTGCGCATTCTGCCGGTGCAGCCCGGCGACGGCATGTCCGGCATCGCGTTCCGGCGTACCGGGCGCGGGCGTGCGCTCGCGACGCTGGCCGTCGATCCGGCGTTGCGCCGTGCGCAGCCGCTCTGCACGATGCTGCGCAATGCGGACGGGATCGGCGTGCGGACGGTCGAGCATTTGCTCGCGTCGCTGCTGGCGTGCGAGATCGATCACGCCATCGTCGAACTCGACGCCGAGGAAGTCCCGATTCTCGACGGCAGCGCCGCACCGTGGGTCGAGGCGATTTGCGCATGCGGCCGCGTCGCGCTTCCGGCGCCGAAGCGCTTCATTCGTGTGCGACGGCCGCTCGTGGTAAGCGATGGGGAAGGGGAGCAGCGCCGCGAGATGCGGATCGAGCCGGCGCCCCGCTATGAGCTGAGTGTGCGAAACGACCTGAAAGGGTTCGGCGACATGCACTGGGACGGCACGCTGACCCCCGCTGCATTTGCGGCCGAGATCGCGCCATCGCGCTCGTACGGACGCGTCAAATGGGCAGTGCCCGCCATCCTCGCCGGTTACGTGCGCGGCGTGCCGATCCTGCGCGGCGCGCGGCCGTCGTGCACCGCGTCGATCGTCGGCAATCGCGTGCTCGGCGGGATGCGTCTGCCCGACGAGTTCGTTCGCCACCGCGTGCTCGACCTCGTCGGCGATCTCGCGCTTGCCGGCGCGCCGCTCCTGGCGCGTGTGACCGCGCATCGCCCGAGCCATGAAATGAATTTCCGGCTTGTCGACGCGCTGCTTGGTACGCCGGATGCGTGGGAGTGGGCCGAGATCTCCGCGTAACATAGCGGTTTTTCAAGATAAGAACGAAGGAACCGATGCGACTCGGAGATCAGCTCCGCCAGCAACTGGCGGCGAAAGCCCTGAAACGACAGCTCGAGCGAGTGACCGAGGCGGATCATGCGCCTGTCGTACCCGGTACGGTCGCGCCGCAGACTGCGGGTTCGGCACGCAGCCGGTTCGAGGCCATGCCGCAATATCAGCAGTTGCGGATCATGCGCGAGATGGGCGAGAAACTGCGTGTCGAGTCGCCGTTTTTCCGCGTGCACGATGGCGTTGCGGGCGCAACGACCCAGATCGGCGGCCGTGAATACCTGAACTTCGCCAATTACAACTACCTCGGATTCGCGGGGGATCCCGATATCTCTGCGCGCGCAAAGGCGGCCATCGATCGCTATGGCACGTCCGCATCGGCGAGCCGGATGGTGGCGGGCGAGCGGCCCGTGCAACGCGCGCTCGAACGCGCCCTCGCATCGTTCTACGAGACGGACGATTGCGTCGCCTTCGTGAGCGGCCATGCGACCAATGTGACCGTGATCGGCGCATTGTTCGGGCCGGGCGACCTGATCGTGCACGACGCACTCGCGCACAACAGCATCGTGCAGGGCGCGCAGCTGAGCGGTGCGAAGCGACTCAGTTTTGCGCATAACGACTGGCAGGCGCTCGATGCGCTGCTCGCGCGCGTGCGCGGCGAATACCGGCATGTACTGATCGCGATCGAAGGGCTGTACAGCATGGACGGCGACTTTCCGGACCTGCAGCGCTTCGTCGAGATCAAGGCGCGTCATGGCGCGTTTCTGCTGGTCGACGAAGCGCATTCGCTCGGCGTGCTCGGCGCGACCGGCAGGGGGATCCGCGAGCAATGCGGTGTCCCGTCCGATTCCGTCGATCTGTGGATGGGCACGCTGAGCAAGACGCTTGCCGGTTGCGGCGGCTACATTGCCGGCTGCCAGCCGCTGATCGATATGCTTCGTCACCTGGCCCCCGGATTCCTTTACAGCGTCGGATTGGCGCCGGTACTCGCGGAGACGGCGCTCGCCGCGCTGGAGCGCTTGCAGGCCGAGCCGGAACGCGTTGCGCAGTTGCAGGCCCGCGGCCGTCAATTCCTGAACGAGGCGCGGGCGGCGGTATTGAACACCGGCACGAGCGAAGGCTACGCCGTCGTCCCCGTGATCACGGGGAGCTCGCTGAAGGCGGCGCAATGGGCGAATGCATTGTTCGAAGAGGGGATCAACGTGCAGCAGATTTTTTATCCGGCTGTCGAGGAGAAGGCGGCGCGGCTGCGCTTTTTCATCTGCTCGACGCACGAACCCGAGCAGATTAGCCGCACGATCGCCACATTGGCGCGTCTTGCCCGATAGCGGGCGGCAGCGTGGCTTTCGTGAGCGACGGTGACATGAGCGGCGTGCCGGACGTGGGCGCCGGGTTGCATTTCCGGGCCGCCGGACCACGGGATGCCGCCGCGTGCGCGCCGCTCGTCTTTGCGTCCGGCGTCAAGGAGTTCGGCTTTTTTCTCGGTGAGCCCGATGCACGATGCATCGCGTTTTTGCAGCGCACCTTCGCATCGCGCTTCGGCCGCTTTTCGTGGCGGCGCCATCGCGTCGCCGTGAGCGATGACGGTCAGGTGCTTGGCGTCCTCGCGGTTCATGACGGGCGCCGGACGAGGTTCGACGACATTCATGTCGCGTGGGCACTGATGCGTTTCTTCGGGATTCGGCGCACGCTTGGCATGCTGCTGCGCGGGCTCGTCCTGGAAACCGAATTGCCGGCGCCCGCGCGCTCGCAGATGTTGATTGCACACTGCGCGACGGACATGCGGTATCGCGGCACCGGGATATTCAGCGCGCTGCTTGCCGACGCGTGTCGTGTCGGCATGATTCCGTCCGGCGGGCATCGGGACGTGGTGCTCGACGTGCTGACCAGCAATGTGCGCGCACGCACGCTATATGAGCGTCGTGGATTCGTTGCGCTGCCGCGTTCGTCTCGTCGCTCGAGCCGGCTGCCGGCGGAGCTTGAATCGATCCGGATGCGGCTCGGCACGGGAGCGTGAGGCCGGAGCGGGCAGATTTCCGAGAGGCAAAGAAAAAGGGCTTAGCCGAAGCTAAGCCCTTTGAATTCTTTGGTAGGCCGTGCGGGACTCGAACCTGCGACCAACGGATTAAAAGTCCGCTGCTCTACCAACTGAGCTAACGACCCAAAGAGAAAGAAATTATATTGGCAGATTTTGACCCTGTCAACAACTTGCCAATATTTTTTTACTTGATGGTCTGCAGCCTGCCCTGCGCCGTCTGTGCCGCGCTCGTACCGCTGAACTGAGAGATGACCTGTTCAAAGGTGCGCTTCGCCGCGGCCTTCTGACCTTGCTCGAGCTGGTTCGTGCCGATCGCCACCATCGCGTCGGCTGCGCGCGGATGCTGCGGGAACTTGCTGACCAGGTTCTGCCACGTCGCCGTCGAGCCCTTGTAGTCGCGCAGCGCATACTGCGCGTTGCCGAGCCAGTATTGCGCGGTCGGCTGGTAAGGGCTCTGCGGATATTTCGCGATGAAGCTGCGGAACGATGCAGCGGCCGCTTTGAAATTGCCGTCGCGGAATTGCTGTTGCGCTGCATTGAACGCTTCCGTCTCGCCCGGCTGCACGGTGCCTTCGACGCCATCGACCGTCTTCTGCTGCGGCTCGAATTTCTTGAGTCGCGTGTCGAGATCGGTGTAGTACTCCTTCTGCTGGCGTTCGAGCGTCGTGAGACGGTTCGTCAGATCCTCGTTCTCGCCGCGCAGTGTCGCGACCTGCTGGTTCAGCTGGTCGAGGCGGGCGGTCTGGTCGAGGATCGTCCGCTGCGCCGCCGACAGCTGGTTGGCGAGGTTGTCGCTCTTGCTGCGCAGATCGAGCACGGCACGGCGCGCCTCGTTGTCATCGAACATGCCGGCGTGCGCCGGCGCGGCCGACCACGCCGCGCCGGCGACGCAAAACGCTGCGGCTACGCGCAGCCAGGAAACACGGTGCGTCATACAGCGAACCATCCGTTAAGGTTGCTTACTGTTGGTAGACGAGATCGCCGCGGCGGTTCTGCGCCCACGCTGCCTCGTCGTGACCCGTCGCCATCGGCTTTTCCTTGCCGAGGCTCACGGCTTCCATTTGCGAGTCGGCCACGCCGAGCAGGCCCATCGCGCGGCGAACGGCTTCCGCACGCTTCTGGCCCAGCGCCAGGTTGTACTCGCTCGTGCCGCGCTCGTCGGTGTTGCCCTGGATCAGCACGTGGCGCTGCGGGTGGCTCTTCAGGTACTGCGCGTGCTGCTGCAGCATCGACTGATACTCGTCCTTCACCGAATAGCTGTCGAAATCGAAGTAGACGCTGCGCTTCGCGAGCGGGCTGTTCGGATCGTTCAGCGGATCGACGTTGACTTGCGCGACATTGTCGGCGCCCGGTTGCGTGCTCATCGCGCCGCCGGCCTTGTCGTCGAGCTTCACGCCCGACTTACACGCGGCCAGCGCGCCGATCATCATCACAGCCAGGGCCAGACGAGCTTTTTTCGACATCATGGTTACTCTCCTTGTGGTCATTGCATGAAGGGTCCCCACGACGGCTCGCGTACGGAGCCGCCCTGGACGGACAAAATCTGCGGCGGTGCACTGCCGTCGGACGGAACCGCAGCCAGGACGTTGCGGCCGCCCGATTGCGTCGCGTACAGAACGTACTGGCCGTTTGCCGCAAAGCTCGGCGATTCGTCATGCGACGTGTTCGTGATGGCGTTCGCCGCGCCGGTTTGCAGATCCTGGACGTACAACTTGAAGCCCCCGCCGGTGCGGGAGATGTACGCAAGCAGCTTGCCGTCCGGGCTCACGCGCGGGCTCGTGTTGTAGCTGCCGGTAAACGTGACGCGCTGCGCGGCGCCGGCGCTTTCGCCGTGCGCGGGCATCCGGTAGATCTGCGGTGCGCCGCCACGGTCGCTCGTGAAGTAGATCCAGCGGCCGTCCGGAGAGTAGAACGGCTCGGTGTCGATCGAGTTGCTCTGCGTCAGCCGGTGCAGGCCGCCGCCGTTCGCGTTGACCGCGAAAATCTGCGTGTTGCCCGTCAGCGACAGCGCGACGGCGAGCGTCTGGCTGTCCGGCGACCAGGCCGGCGCACTGTTGTTGCCCTTCTGGTCGGAGACCATGTAGCGGCGGCCGGTCGGCAGGTCGTGGATATAGACGATCGGCTTCTTCCGCTCGAACGATACATACGCGACCTTCGTGCCGCTCGGCGACCAGGCCGGCGAGATGATCGGTTCGGTGCTCGACAGCGCGATGCGTGCGTTCTGGCCGTCCGAATCCGAAATCTGCAGCTGGTAGCGGTTACCCGTCTTGATCACGTACGACAGGCGCGTCGCGAACACGCCGCGCGTGCCGAGCAGCTTCTGATAGATGTAGTCGGCGATCTTGTGGCCGGCCGTGCGCAGGGTGCCGTCGTTCGCCGTCAGCGACAGGCCGCCGAGGCTTTGCTGCTTGACGGTGTCGTACAGGATGAAATTGACCTTGTACTGGCCGTTCGCTTCGCGGTTCACGCTGCCGGCGACGAACGCATTCGCGCCCTTGGCCTTCCATGCGCCGAGATCGACCGACGCCGTTTCGGGCACCGGCGTGCTGCCGGCGTCGATGTTGGTGAATTTGCCACTGCGGGCGAGGTCGGCGCGGACGACCGACGTGATCGGCTGCGGCAAACCCGCTTCGTTCGCAAAATTGGCCGTGGCGATGGGGAACTGGGTCGAACCGACGCCGGTGATCAGCACGTCGACCTGTGCATTGGCGGCGCTGCCCGCCGCGATCAGGCACGAGGCCACGAATGCCCTGAAACCTAGTTTCGTCATCAAACTCATGCTTCTTGCTTCCCGTATGGCTGAGTATCGCTGCGCAACCGCAGAGACAGTAAAAATACCCGATTCGTTCCCGTCCTATCGTGACGCCCGGAGTGTAAGCGCATTTGCGCTCACTCCGCCGCCTTGAAGGTAATCGTAATGTCGGACGGGGTACGGCCGTTGGAATCGGGCGGCAACGGAACCGACGCGTTGATCGCATTGACCACGGCCTGATCCCACCCCGAATTTCCGCTCGAACGGCGGATCGATACGCTCAGTACGTCGCCGGACGGCGCGCAGCGGATCGCGACGACGGTCGTGAGACCCGTGCGCTCGCCGCCCCAGACGATGTTCGGCTTGACGCGGCGTCGCACCTTGTCGGCGTAGCCCGGGGATGCGGCGTTGCCGCCGGAGCCCGTGCCGGTGCCGCTCTTCGCGAGTCCCTCGCCGCCGCCTTCGCCGCCGCCCGCCATGCCTTGCAGCTGCGCGAGGCGCGCGCGGCGATCCTGGTCGAGCTTCGACTTGGCCGCGGCATCGGCCTTCGCCTTCGCGGCCGCTTCCGATTTCGCTTTGGCAGCGGCCTCGGCCTTTGCCTTCGCGGCGGCGTCGGCCTTGGCCTTCGCCGCCTGCTGCGCTTCGCGTTGCGCCTGTTTCTGTTGTTCCGGCTTCTGCTGTTCGGCTTTTTGCTGTTCGAGTTTCCGCTGCTCGAGCTTTTGTTGCTCGGCCTTCTGCTGCTCGACGAGCTGCTTTTGCCGGAGTTTCTCGGCCTGCTTCTGCTTTTCGCGGTCGGCGGCCTTCTGCGCGGCGAGCGCGGCGGCCTGCTCGGCCGCAAGCTGCGCACGTCGGGCCTGCTCTTCGCGCTCGGCCTTCAGTCGCTGCTCGCGGCGCTGTTCTTCGAGCTGAGCCTCGCGTGCCGCCGCTTCCTGCTGTCGTTTCTTCTGTTGCAACGCAATGTCCGCTTCCTCGTTCCTGACCGGGGGAGGCGGCGGGGCGACCTTGGCCGGCGGCGTGACGACCGGCGGTGCGATGGCCGGCGGCGCGGCAGTGTCGGGCACCGCCGTCCACAGCTCGGCCTCGGCGCCGGCCGGCGTGCTGTTTTGCCACTGCACGCCGTGATACAGGAACAGCGCGAGCAGCACGTGCATCAGCGCCGCGAGCGCGAACGCGCGCCACGTGCCGCGCTCGCGTGGCGGCTGCGGCGGATAGGCGGTGCGCGTGGATGGCTGTTTCATTGCGATTTGACGAGGAGACCGACGCGCTTGACGCCGCGCGCCTTCAGATCCGACATCACGGTCATGACGGCATCGTACTGCACGGTCTTGTCGGCGGCGATCACGACGGGCTGGTCGGGATGATCGGCCTGACGGGAGGCGATGAAGCCGTCGAGTTCGGCTTTCGTCATCGAGTCTTCCTGCGTCGCGCCCGAGTCGCTCTTGTACTTGACGCTCATCTTGCCGTCGGTCTTGATGTTGACGACGACGGGCGGAGTCTGTTCCTGCGGCGCGGCGTTGCCGACCGTCGGAAGGTTGATGATCGACGGTGCGACGAGCGGTGCGGTGACCATGAAGATCACGAGCAGCACCAGCATCACGTCGATGTACGGCACGACGTTGATGTCGGCCATCGCACGGCGCGAGCGGCCGCCGCGCATGCTGGATCGGATGGGAGTGCCGGCCATTGCGCGCTTCTCCTTACTGGGCCTGACGCTGCAGGATGTTCGAGAATTCTTCGATGAAGGTCTCGAAACGGATCGCGAGGCGGTCGATGTCGTGCGCGTAGCGGTTGTACGCGACCACGGCCGGGATCGCGGCGAACAGGCCGATGGCCGTTGCGACGAGCGCTTCCGCGATGCCGGGGGCGACGTTCGCCAGCGTGGCCTGCTGGACGTTCGCGAGGCCGCGGAACGAGTTCATGATCCCCCAGACAGTGCCGAACAGGCCGATGTACGGGCTGACCGAGCCGACCGATGCGAGGAACGCGAGATTCGATTCGAGTACGTCCATTTCGCGCTGGAACGATGCGCGCATGGCGCGGCGCGCGCCGTCGAGGATGAGACCCGGATCGCTGATGCGCTTTTCCTTGGCCTTCAGGAATTCGCGCATCCCCGATTCGAAGATCCGCTCGAGCGCGCCGATCGTGTGACGGTTGTTCGCCGCGCTTTGATACAAAGCCTGCAGGTCGCCGCCCGACCAGAAATCCCGTTCGAACTGCTCGGTCTGCATGCGTGCGCGGCGGATCGCAAACCACTTGCGGAAGATGAAGGTCCACGACATCAGCGACAGCAAGAGCAGCAGCCCCATCACGGCCTGGGCCAGCACGCTCGCGTTGAGGACGAGGGAAATGATCGACAGGTCTTGAGAAGTGTTCATAGAGGTTTGATTAACGTCCCTTCGGGGTGCCCGGCGAGGGCGCATCCGGCGCACGGCATGCACGGCGCGCCGGCTGGCTGGCCGGGATGCCGCTGCTGCGCCTGACGCCGAACCTTGCTTAGTATCAATTCAGCAGGCCGAGTTGCATGGCCTTCGTCTCGACGGCGCTCACGCGAGCCTCGTCGCAAACACAGCCGGCCCGGCGTCCGTGACCGGACCGCGTTGCAGCGCGTCGAGCACGTCGGGCGGGATGGCCGCCGGCCGGATTCCCGCGCGGTCGACGCAGCCGATGCGGATGTGCCCGGCGACGAGCAGCGTGCCGTCGCGCCATGCCTCCTGCGTGAACTCGACCGACGCGCGTCCGATCCGGCCGATCCGGCTCGTAATCGTCAGCATGTCGTCGAGCCGCGCGGGGGCGCGATAGTCGAGCGCCGTGCTGCGGACGATGAAGATCGCGCCCGTTTCGTCGGCGACGCGCTGCTGGTCGATACCGCAGGCGCGCAGCCACTCGGTGCGGGCGCGCTCGAAGAACTTCAGGTAGTTCGCATAGAAGACGATGCCGCCGGCATCGGTGTCCTCGTAATACACGCGAACCGGCCACGTGAAGCCGGAAGGCGCTTCCGGGGAACGGGTAGGCTGAGTCATGGCGCGCATTCTACCGGAAGCGGATGCCCCGATTCGTAACTGAATGTAGGGTGCGCGAGCCGATTCGGTACCGGCCGCGCGCGTCATTTAGCCGCGGTGAACCGTCAGGCCGGCGGGCGCCTGCGCGACCGGCATCATCTCGATCGTATTGATGTTGACGTGCGCCGGACGCGTCGCGATCCAGTAGAGGGTGTCGGCGATGTCCTCGGCCGTGAGCGGCTGGACGTTCGCGTAGACGTTCGCCGCCTTCTCGTCGTCGCCGCGGTAGCGGACGTTCGAGAACTCGGTTCCGCCGCACAGGCCCGGCTCGATGTCGGTGACGCGCAGCGGCGTGCCGATCAGGTCGGCGCGCAGGTTCAGACTGAATTGTCTGACGAAGGCCTTCGTCGCGCCGTATACGTTTCCGCCCGGATACGGATAGCTGCCGGCGACCGAGCCGAGGTTGAAGATGTGGCCGCGGCCGCGTGCGATCATGCCGGGCAGCAGCGCATGAGTGACCGTGACGAGGCCCGAGCAGTTCGTGTCGATCATCGTCTGCCATTCGTCGAGGCTGGCCTTCTGGGCGGGTTCGACGCCGAGTGCGAGGCCGGCATTGTTGACGAGCACGTCGACCGCCGCGAACTCGGCGGGCAATGCCGCCTCGACGGCTTCGACGGCGGCGCGGTCGCGCACGTCGAGTTCGAGCGGCAGCAGGGCGTCGCCGAGCTCGGCCGCGAGCGTGTCGAGACGGTCCTTGCGGCGCGCCGTCGCGATGACGCGGTGGCCGCCCTGAACGAAGGCCCGGGCGATGGCGGCGCCGAAGCCGGCGGACGCGCCTGTGACGAACACAATCATTGCTGCTCCTGGTCGGTAATGATGCGGAGAAAAGAACCTGCAAGCCTACTGAGATTGCTGCGCAGCGGCAAGGCGGGCCGGCTTTTCGGCGTGTGCGGAATGGGTCAGTCCCCGGTTATTTGGGGTGTCGTCCACGCGGTTGCCTAATCATGACGCATCCAATACACTAACGCGCTCATCACCCCTGCGTGACTGGCGATAGAACCCTCGGGTTCAAGGTGGAGCATCCCACCGTGAAGCGCAGGGCACCGTCTTTGCCGTTCGCCTGGGCAGCCGTTGTGCGCCGTTGCGTGCATCGCCGGTGGCTGTCCTGCTTCGCGTCATACGGATTCTTCCGCCACGTCGAGCTGGTTCCGCCAGCAGCGCATGTACTCGGCCGCCCCGGTCAACCTGTACACACTTAACGGAAACCGTATGTTTGACAGAGCCCAAAGCACCATCGCGAACGTTGATCCCGAAGTCTTTGCAGCGATCCAGCAGGAAGACCGCCGCCAGGAAGATCACATCGAGCTGATCGCCTCGGAAAACTACACGAGCCCGGCCGTGATGGCAGCGCAGGGTTCGCAGCTCACGAACAAGTACGCCGAAGGCTACCCGGGCAAGCGCTACTACGGCGGCTGCGAGTACGTCGACATCGTCGAGCAGCTCGCGATCGACCGCGTGAAGGCGCTGTTCGGCGCGGAAGCGGCGAACGTCCAGCCGAACTCGGGTTCGCAGGCGAACCAGGGCGTGTTCTTCGCGATGCTCAAGCCGGGCGACACGATCATGGGCATGAGCCTGGCACACGGCGGCCACCTGACGCACGGTTCGCCCGTGAACATGTCGGGCAAGTGGTTCAACGTCGTCAGCTACGGCCTGAACGCGGAAGAGGATATCGATTACGAAGCGGCCGAAAAGCTCGCGCAGGAACACAAGCCGAAGCTGATCGTCGCAGGCGCGTCGGCATTCGCGCTGAAGATCGACTTCGAGCGTCTCGCGAAGATCGCGAAGTCGGTCGGCGCGTACCTGATGGTCGACATGGCGCACTACGCGGGCCTGATTGCCGCGGGCGTCTATCCGAACCCGGTTCCGCACGCCGACTTCGTCACGACGACGACGCACAAGAGCCTGCGCGGCCCGCGCGGCGGCGTGATCCTGATGAAGGCCGAATACGAGAAGCAGATCAACTCGGCGATTTTCCCGGGCATCCAGGGCGGCCCGCTGATGCATGTGATCGCCGCAAAGGCTGTCGCGTTCAAGGAAGCGCTGTCGCCGGAATTCAAGACGTACCAGCAGAAGGTGGTCGAGAACGCACGCGTGTTGGCCGAAACGCTCGTCAAGCGTGGCCTGCGTATCGTGTCGGGCCGTACCGAAAGCCACGTGATGCTGGTCGACCTGCGCGCGAAGAACATTACCGGCAAGGCGGCTGAAGCCGCGCTCGGCGCCGCGCACATCACGGTCAACAAGAACGCGATTCCGAACGATCCGGAAAAGCCGTTCGTGACGAGCGGCATCCGCCTCGGTTCGCCGGCGATGACGACACGTGGTTTCGGTCCGGCCGAAGCCGAGCAGGTCGGCAACCTGATTGCCGATGTGCTCGAGCATCCGGAAGACGCGGCGACGATCGAGCGCGTGCGCGCGCAAGTGGCCGAGTTGACCCAGCGTTTCCCGGTCTATCGCTGATCGCGCATGCGCTGCCCGTTCTGCCGGCACGACGACACGCAGGTAATCGATTCCCGCGTGTCCGAAGACGGCGCCGCGATTCGCCGGCGCCGTCGCTGCTCGGCCTGCGACAAGCGTTTCACGACGTACGAGCGGGTCGAGCTGGCGTTGCCGGCGGTCGTGAAGAAGGACGGCAGCCGC
>NZ_JAHACR010000095.1 GCF_018375725.1 Burkholderia sp.
TCGTGCCCGAGGTGCCGTCGGCGGCGCACAACTTCGCGCAGCCGTGGACGCAGAGCACACTCGAGGACACGGTCGGGGTCGCGCGCGCGGAATATGATTTCCTGCCGAACTGGACGGCCTATGCGAGCGGCGGCGTGCGTCGCTCGCACGAGGACGGCACGTATTCGTCGCCGACGTTCAACGCTGCCACCGGCACGACCGCCACGCGCGGCGATGTGCTGCGCACGACTGACGCACTGGCGGCCCAGATCGGCGTGCGCGGGCATTTCTCGACCGGGCCGGTCACGCATCAGGTTGCGGCCGGTTTCGCCATCACGAGCCTCGAAGATCGCGAAGCGTTCGCGTTCAGCGGCGCGTTCCCGACCAGCCTCTACGGCGGCGGCATCGTGCCGGAGCCGGCGGCGACGGGTTTCGTGGCGGGCAGCTTCTCCGATCCGGGCCTCGCGGACCGGATCCTGACGCGCAGCGTCGCGGTATCCGACACGCTCGGCTTGCTGAACGACCGCGTGCTGTTCACCATCGGCGCGCGTCACCAGCAGCTGCGTCAGAACAACTACACGGTCGGCACCGACACGATCTCATCCACGTTCAACCAGTCGATCACGACACCGATATTCGGTCTGGTCGTCAAGCCGACCGACACGATCTCGCTGTTCGCGAACCGGGCCGAATCGCTCGCCGCGGGCCAGATCGCACCGTTCGGCGCAGCGAACGTGGGCCAGACACTGTCGCCGAACCGTACGAAGCAATATGAAGTCGGCGCGAAGTACGACACGAAGCAATTCGGCGGCGAAATCGCGCTGTTCCAGCTCGAGCAGCCGACGGCCTATACCGACAGCGCGACCAACCTCTTCGGCAGAAACGGCACGCAGCGTCATCGCGGCATCGAGCTGTCGGTCTATGGCGAGCCGGTCAGGGGCGTGCGGCTGCTCGCGGGCGCGACGCTGCTCAATGCCAAGCAGCTCGATACGAACGGCGGCGCGACCGACGGTTACCGGCCGGTCGGCGTGCCGAGCTACCTGTTCAACGTGAGCGGGGAATATGACCTGCCGTGGGTGCCGGGCCTGACGGTCAACGCCGCGTGGATTCACACCGGCAACCAGTATCTGGACGCTGCGAACAAGCTGTCGATTCCGGCATGGAACCGCTTCGACATCGGCGCGCGCTACACGACGACCGTGTTCAAGCACACCACGACGTTCCGCGCGACGCTCGAAAACGTCGCAAACCACGCTTACTGGTCGTCGACGACGGGCGGTTACCTGACTCAGGGCAGGCCGCGCACGTTCCTGATGTCGCTGACGACGGACTTCTGACGCGAGCGGTCGAACCAGACGCTGTCGGTGCGTCCCTCCGATACGCGTCTGGCTGTCGCGCGCCACATCCACGCATACGCGGCCGCGCCGACGGCCGCGACGATATCGACCGCCAGCGAGCCGCTGTCATGGCTCGCCCACCCAAGCGCCGACGGAAACAGCCGGCCGGCGATGCTCGTCAACGGGATCGCGGACGTCGAGATCACGGCCAGCAGCAGCAGCTCGACGGCTGCGCGCGGCGCGCCGCGCACGAATGCCCACGCGATGCACCCGACAAACACGATGTAGTAGATCGACGCGTGCCACGCGTGCATGTCCGCGGCCTGGCCGCCCAGCCATTTCGCCGCGACGATGCTCGATGAAATGCCGTTGATGCAGCCGAGCGCCACGCCTACCGTCAAGCATGCAAGGACGTGTGCCGAGCGCCGTTGCGCGACGCGCTGCTGTTCCTTGCGCTGCGACTTGCGACGGCTTTCGATCCACAGCAGATTGCCTGAATAGAACAGGAATGCGCCGGCGAGCCCGAGCAGGAAATAACCCCAGCGAATCGGCGCGCCGCCGTAACTGCCGAAATGCAGCGCATAGATCGCGCTCGTCGTGGCCGCCCAGTTGTCGCCGTTGCCATCGCCCGGCAGGAACTTGCGGTTGACGAACGCACCGCTGATGGGGTCCATCAAAGCAAAGCCGCCGCTGCGCGCGAGGTAGCGCGGATCTTCGCCGCGCACGAAAACGGTCGCGCCGGCTTGCCCCGCGTGTCGCCAGGTCAGTTCCGCGGGTTCGAAGTCAGGTGCGCGCGCATGAATCCTGTCGAGCAGCGCCGCGGGCGAGAGCAGCTTCATCGGATCCTGCGCCGGCGTCACGGGCGCGTTGCCGAAGAACGGATTCTGCGCGGCAAGCATCGGCTGGAGCTTGCCGTCGTAGATGAGTTGGTCCTGCGCGGCATAGATGTAGTCGTGCAAACCGAAGCCGACGACCGAGAGCGCCATCACCAGATGAAACGGCAAACTGAGAATGCCGACGACGTTGTGCGCATCGAGCCACATCCGTTTCAGATTCTTGCCGATGCGCAGCACGAACAGATCCTTGATCAGCGTCGGCAGCAGGACGACCACGCCCGACACCAGCGCAAGCCCGTAGAGCAGCGCCACCACGCCCATCACGCCCATGCCGACGCTGTAGCCGCCGGGTATGCCCGCCGTCATGTGCAGCACGTCGATGAACTGCGCGACATCGGACGGATGCGTCGTGTCGACGTGCAGCCGCCCGTTGGCATCGCGCGTGGCCGTCGCGCGTTGCGTGCCGTGCCGCGTCGGCCACACGAGCCATGCGTGATCGCGATCGTGAAGGCGCAACGACAGCACCTCGCGCGCGTCGGGCTGGGTCGCGAGCACCTGTGCGATCAGGTTCGGCGCGTCCTCGAGACGGATCAGCCGCTCGGTGCTCGCAGGCGGTGTCGTCCACCCGATCAGCGAGTCCTTGAACATCGTGATCGCGCCGGCGTAAAAGCAGATGAACAGCATGAGACCGCAGATCACGCCGGTCCAGGTGTGTACGCTCTTGTAGACGCGGATGAGATCGCTGCGCATGGAATTACTTGCAGAGTGCGACGAGCGCGAGCGTGGCGGCACTGGCCGAGCCGAGCCAGAGCCACGCGCGCAGGCCGGTGCGAAACAGATACGCTGCGGAAAAAATGGCGGTCCAGACGAGCGGCACGGTCAGCATCGCCGTTTCGGCTTTCGCGGCATCGACGCCGGCACTCGGCGCGAGCCGCACGAGCAGGCCGCTTGACGCGAGCGCGACCAGAAATCCGCAGATGGCGCCCGCCGTTGTCTTGCCGATCCAGTGCCCTTCGATTTTCGGTTTCTGTGCCACTGCGGGCTGTGCTTCGCTCATCGTTGCGTTCTCGTGACGCTTCGGACCAGGACCGCGACGAACGGAAACGCGACGAAGCTGGCCATCCATGTCGTGACGAGGAGGGCGAGCGTCGTTGCCGGATGCCCGGTGACCATGCCGGGAATCAGAGCCGCCACAGCGCCGGCAAGCGCGACGCGCCGGCTGAATCGTGGCCACAGCGGCGCGGCCCGCCATTGCTGCCCCGGCGAGCCGAGATAAAAAAGAAGCGCGCTGCCAAAGGCGAGCGCGACCGGCAATGACGCAAGCATGGGACGAATGGTTGAGGATCTTATGCGGTAATGAGAATCATTATCCTACACAAATCAAGGTTTTGACGAGCGTGGGGCGTTTGCGGCCGGCGCCGCCGGAGCATCATGGCGAATGCGATTGATGGGGCTGCCCCATTGCGAAAAGGCTTCGCATGCTAGCGTCCAGGTGGCAGATTCCCGCCGCCAAAGGCGTGAGTACCGTGACGGCAGTCGTCCGCGTGCCTGACAGGCATTGCCACGAGTCAACCGGTTGACGCGTTCCGCCGGGTCTTCGACGATACGGACACGTAGCGGGCCGCCCGGGCCCGAGCGCAGCGCCGGGCGCAAGGGGCATTTATGTCACAATCTGCTCCAAACGGAATTTTCCCGGCACTGACATGCGCATTTCCCTCCCCATCGATCGGCGCGCGATCCTGCGTAGCCGGCAACGCTGGCTGTACCTCGGGCTCTTCTGGCTGGGCGCGATCGTGACGGGACTTGTGGCAGTCGTGTATGCGCGGCTCATCGATTTCGCCTACGCCACCTTTTTGCGGACGATCGCCGACCACGGGTGGCTGCCGCTCTTTGTCACGCCTGCGGTCGCCGCGCTCGGCGTCTGGGTCACGCGCCGCTGGTTTCCGGGCTCTGAAGGCAGCGGCATTCCACAGGTCATCGCGACGTTGCATAACGTGCGCGAACTCGGACCGCGCCTGCTCACGCTGCGCATTCTGATCGGCAAGATCGCCTTATCCTGCCTCGCGATTCTCGGCGGCTTCACCATCGGCCGCGAAGGGCCCACGATCCATGTGGGTGCGGCGCTGATGTTTAGCCTGCGGCGCTTCTATCCGGCGCGCCTGCGCAGCATCTACGGCGACCGGCTCGAATACAAGCTCGCGCTCGCGGGTGCAGCCGCGGGCCTGGCGGCCGCCTTCAATGCGCCGCTCGCAGGCGTCGTTTTCGCCATCGAAGAACTCACGCGCAGCTTCGAGCAGCGGACCAGCGGTGTCCTGATTGCGGCGATCATCTTCGCGGGTGTCGTTTCACTCGCGCTGCAAGGCAATTACGTCTATTTCGGCACCATCGCCATCGACGGGCATTTTCCGAACCTGCTTGCGGTGGCTGCCGTCCTGGTCGGCGTGATAACGGGCGTCGCAGGAGGCATGTTCTGCTGGCTGCTTCTCAATACCGAACGCTGGATGCCCATGCCGTTGCTCGCATTGAGAAGAGAGCGTCCGGTCGCATTCGGCGCGGTGTGCGGGCTGTGCATCGCCGTTATCGGCGTTGCCAGCGGCGGCCATCTGTTCGGCAGCGGCTACGCGGAAGCGCGCGGCATGCTCGAAGGGCATTCATCGCTAGGCGGGGGGTATCCACTCCTCAAAATGGCGTCGATGGTCGGCTCGTATCTCCCCGGCACGCCGGGCGGACTCTTCGCGCCATCGCTTGCGATCGGAGCCGGTATGGGCAATGCGCTTCACATGGTGTTCGGGCAGATGCAGTTGCCGATGCTCATTGCGCTCGGTATGGTCGGCTATCTCGCCGCAGTCACCCAAAGCCCGATTACGGCATTCGTCATCGTCATCGAAATGATCAACGGTCATGCGCTCGTCATCTCGCTGATGGCCACTGCGCTGATTTCGAGCCAGGTCTCGAAGGTGTTCGCGCCACCGCTGTATGAGGCGTTGGCGCAGCGATACATCAAGCGATGACGCTGACTGATCGAGAGGCTGACGGCAGCGCACCCCGGCAATTTCGCCGCAACTGAGCCGAATGGGATCGCTTTGCCGCACAGCCCGGTCGTTTGATTGGAATGTGGCGCGTGCCTCTTCGGGCGCTTGCGTGGGACGTGAGGTGAGCCATCACGCATAGTCGACCGTGGCCCGCAGGCAGGAGTCAGGAATGCGGCGCATGCCCCAACCGCAGAAAATCCATCAGTTCGCCGACAATCGCTTCGGGGGCGTCTTCCTGCATCAAGTGTCCCGAACCAGGAACCCGCGTAAAACGCGCGCCAGGGATCATCGTCGACAATTCGACGCCTCGATCGACAGGGATCCACTGATCCTCCTCGCCCCAGAGGATGGAGACCGGGAAGCGAAGTTCTCCGTAATGCGGCTGGACTTCATCGGTATAGCACTGATCCATCTGGGAGATTTGCCGATAGAATGCCGCCTGCCCCTCTTCACCGATCCATGGCGACGAGTAAATGCGCAAAGTGTCCGCCGCGAGCGCGTGGTTTGCCGCACCTTTCAGGTAGGCGTCGACCATCGCTTCATGTATGTAAGCTGGCACACCGGCAAACGCGGTTTCATGTGCGCGCACATGGCGAACAAATGGTGAACCCCATGGGGCGACGGCTACTGGATCGATCAACAGCAGCGATCGATATTCGCAGCGGTCCAGCAATGCGGCTCTGAGTGCCGTCGCATCGCCAAAATCGTGGGCAACCACGTCAGGCTTTTCCAACTGCCAATAGTCGAGCAACGCGGCAAGCAGGCGATTTTGAATGCCCAGCGAAACATCCTGGCCTGCGCGCTTCTCCGAGGCTCCGTAGCCGGCCAGATCAAAGTAAAAGACTTCGCGAAATCGTGCCGCGATCGGGGCAATACGCCGCCAGACCTGCGAAGAAAATGGCGTCCCATGTACGAACACTATCGGCTCACCGGTGCCGATCACGCCATAGCGTATCGCCTGACCGTCGAAGTCAAATGCATGGGGCAACGGCAGTGCGCCTGGAAAGTGCTGCGGTGAAGCATGCGTCATGGATCGCCTCGACCATTGGACAGTGACGAAGAGCAAGGATAAGCTAACCTTCAAATGCCATCAAGGAGGTTAGATTTGGTTGGGGAGAAGAAATCTGGTGTGCCGGCGGTGGCGGGTGTCGGTGGCCATGTTGTCTTGGATTTTGTGAACACATGTGGCGGCTCGGGCAAGGTGCGGGATGACGAGCGATTGATCGATTGGCATGCGGCGGTCAACTGGGCGATCGAAAACCGTCTTCTCACCCAGTCTGATAGCCGACGGCTCGAGAAGGCGCGTTCGCGTGCCGGGCAGCACCCGTCGGATCTTCTGGCAGAGCTAACGGAATTCCGGGAGGCGATGCACGCCGTGTTTGCTGCGATAGCGGCCAGATCACCGCTTCCGGAGAGGGCTCGCGTGCGGCTGGAGGCTCATATCGTCCAAGCCTTGGGTCACTCGAGCCTGTGCGTTGACGGCGGCGCGCCAGCCCGCTGGTCGGTGTGTCCAGAAAAAGCCGGCAGCGCGCTCATGACCGATCGGCTCGCGCTCGCCGCAAGCGAACTGCTTACGCAACCGGTCCTGGCGCATGTCCGGGAATGCGGCGCATGTTCATGGTTATTCCTCGATTTGTCGCGGAGCAGGTCGCGCAGATGGTGCTCAATGGCCACTTGCGGAAATCGCGCCAAGGCACAACGTCACTACTATGCGAGTCGGGCGACGGATTGAGCGGCAAGCAGGCTATGCATGGCCGACGGGCGAGCGTGTAATGCCTGGTTATGCGTGATGCATAAAGGGCGGTTTGGGGAAAATTGGCCGTCTGCCCGGGATGACTTAAATGGCCCCGGCTTTCGAGAAGGCCGACTGGTTTAAGTTGAGACCGCCGCAATGGTCTCACTGCTCCACGGACTCCCTCGATATTCAAAGAGCCGCCGACGGTGGACCAACCCGGTCTTGTACAGCCCGTTAATGGTTTCGGCCAACCCATGGTCGTAGCCGTCACGCCTGCCGACCGATGGCTCGCTGGTAGCCCTGGCCGCTCGGTCGACGTCGGGCATAGCCCGTACCGTGATCACTGTCGCGGTCGCGCAATTTTGTTCAGCTATGATTCGGGAAAACCCGATCTCGCTCTGCGCCGTCCTTACCCGGACATGCAGGCCGGAAACGGGGAACCGAACGTCGCCGAGTGCCCCCGGAGCTGGAGACCCCAGCGGAAGGGCGCCTTCGGCGCCATCTCATCGCCGGATCTTCTCCGGCCATCGGAGCGCGGCCAAAAGCCGAGGCGCCGATACAAACGGATGTCATCAACCATGATTGCCGCCGCGTATTCACGCGCGCTCGACCGTGTGCGCATCGCCGACCCCGGGCTGTCGCGCCTTCGCAATGCCGCACGCTCGACGCTTGCCTGCGTCCTGACCGCCGCCATCGATATCGCATGGGCGGTTCATCACGATCGGCACATTACCGTAGCCGCCCTTGGCGCATTGTTCGCGATGATCGCGCCGCTGTTCCTGCGCGAAGTCCGTCTTTCCGGCTGGCTCGCGTCACTGTCTTGTTTTTACGTCTGCGCGTGCGCGTGTTTTGCGGTGTCCGCGGCGGTCGCCTCTCATCCGCTGTGGCGCGATGCCGTCCTGCTGCTGGTCGTGTTTACCGGCATGTTTTGCCAGCCATATGGCCCGCGTGCGGTCGGCTGCGCCTTTCTCGCGCTTGTCGCCTGCTATCTGGGACTGTATCTGCACCCGACCGCCGCACAAATCATGCAGATGCTGATCGTCTCCAGCACGGCGCCCGTTCTTGTCGCGCTCGTAGGGCGCGTCTGCATTCCGATGGGGCCCGGTCGAATGCCGTCGCTCAGCGCAGGCGCGGTCTTTCGATCTCTCTCGTGCGCGATCGCGCGCATCGAAGCGGGCGTGCCTCGCGTCGCGCGCCGGATCCAGGCCGGGCCGGGACATGAGTCGCGCCGTATCGCGTCATTGGCCAATTCGTGCGCGTCGCGCGCATGGACGCCTGCCGTGCCGGCTACCGTCGCGGCCGCGCTCGCCATGCTGATCGGCAACGGCGTGTCGGAAGAGCGCTGGATGTGGGCAGTCATCAGTACGTTCGTCATATTCTTCGGAACGACATCGCGCGAAGACACCCTCCGCCGGGTCGGCCAGCGGCTGGCGGGCACGCTGGCTGGCGCGCTCGCGAGCGCGCTGCTCGTCACGATGTTCCGGCACGTGCCGCAGGTGCTCATGGCGGCGATGGCATTGTCGGTCTTCGGTTGGGCGTATTACATCCTGCATGCCTATGCGCGTGGCGTGTTCTTTATCACCGTGCTCATCGGGCTCGTGTATGGGCAACTCGGCTTCGCAATCGTGCCGCTGTCGGCGCTGCGCATCGAAGAGGTCGTAGCAGGTTGTGCCATCTCGGTGGTCGTCGCGGTGCTGATGATGCCGTCCGCTGCAATGCGCCGGATCGAAGCCCTGAGGACGGAAGGGCGTTAGTCGGCCATGCGGCCTGCTCAATACGTCCGTCCCAACTGGAAATAGAGGTTGCGCCGCCCGCCCGGCGCGAGCGCAATGCCGATATAAAGCGGCCCGAACGACGTTGTGAGGCTCGTGAAGAACGAGTAGCTCTGCCTGAGCGGCCCGGCGCTGATGTCGCTGTCGAGCGACCAGACGTTGCCGAGTTCCGCGCTGGCTCCGACAAACAGGGCCTTCACGGGCGATGCGGTGAACGTCATCAGCTGGTTCATGTACGTGATCTGCCCGTAGACGAGCGCGTTGCCGGTCAGCTGGTCGGCCGCGTAGGCGGCCAGATGCTGGAAGCCGCCGAGCGTCAGGTCGAGCAGGTTGACCGGACTGACGCCGCCGAAGCTCTTGCCCGCCTCGATGCTCGCATTGACGCTGTGCCGGCCGAACTGCTGCGCGACCATCGCCTTGCCGAAGACTTCGGTGTACTGGTGCGGCCCGCTCGACACGAACGAGCGCTCGGCGCGCAGTTCGCCGAAGTAGCCCTTGCGCGGGAACAGCGGATCGTCGAGCTGGTCGATCACGAGCCGCGCCCGCGCGCTGAGCTGCCGCCCGTTCGTGCCGTCGAACAGGAAGCGGGTCGGCTGTCCGTCCGGCGTGAACGCCTGCGGCACGTTGTAGTTCGGCGATGCGTAGCCGTGTGCATACGCGAGACCGATGCGGAAATCGCCGAGCCGCCGGATCGGCACGCCGAAGTCGAAGCCGACACGCTCGGTCTGGAGCCTGAACTGGGTCAGCTTGATGTCGTTGAGATAGACGTTCGCGAAGCGCCGCTCGTATTCGGCATACGGTGCGGCATAGACGCCGGTTTGGGACGACAACGGTTGGCGCAGTTCGGTGCGGACCGACTGGCGATCGCTGCCGAGTGTCGTATCGGCGCGGAATTCGAGGCCCGACGCGGTCAGCCAGGGCCGCCGGTAGCCGAGGTGCAGGCGGAAGCCGCCCTGGTCGGTCGAACTGCTCGACATGCCCAGACCGAACAGCAGGAAGTTCGGCCCCCAATACTTTTCCCGCGCGTCGATCACGAGCCGGTTCTCGTCGCCTTCGCTCACGACCTGCTGCGTGACGCTCTCGAAATTGCCGCTTGTCGTCAAGGTGAGCAGATCCTGGCTGATGGCCGTCGGATCGTACAGATCGCCCGGCTTCACGTGCAGCGCATCGCTGACGACGCGCGCCGGCACGCCGCCGTCCGTCCGGATATCGATGCGGGTAATGCGGATCGCCGGCGGCAGCGGTTGCGTGTGGGCCGAGCGGTAGGCCGCGTATTGCGCGGGCGTCAATGCGTAGCGCCTGAGGCGGGGCAGGGCCGCGATCGCGGCGGCCTCGCCCGCGGCGATCGCCTGATGGGCGTTCTGGAAATCAGTGAATGCGAGCGAACCCAGCTCGGGTGTCAGCAGCACGTCGTTCGGCGTGATCTGCTGGCGCTGCGACAGCACGTTCTGGCGGATCAGGATGCCGACCATCTGCTGCATCACGTCGGCGGGCGTCGCAAGCGTATCGAGCGGACGCAGCGGCGAACCGATATCCACGGCGATCACGACGTTCGCGCCCATCTGGCGCGCGGTATCGACCGGCAGGTTGCTGACGAGGCCGCCATCGACCAGCACCCGGCCGTTGACCTCCGCGGGTGCGAACAGGCCCGGCATGGCCATGCTGGCTCGGATGGCGAGCGGCAGCGAGCCGCGGTCGAGGACGATCATCTGTCCGGTCTGCAGGTCGGTCGCGACGGCGCGGTACGGGATCGGCAACTGGTCGAACGGCTGGTTGGACGGCACCGCCACCATCCAGTCGGCGAGCAGCGCCTGCAGCCGGTTGCCCTGCACGAGGCCGGCCGGCGTCTTGACGCCCTTCGCGCCGAAGCCGAGCGTGAGGCCGTTGACATACAGGCGCTCATCCTCGCGCGAGCTTTGCGGCAGATCCGCGCGCTCGGTCACGTCGAATGCGATGTCCGCGAGATTGACCTGCGACAGGCGCGCCTGCATGTCGTGGGCGGCCATGCCGCTCGCGTAAAGGCCGCCGACCACGGCGCCCATGCTGGTGCCGGCGATGCAGTCGACCGGAATGCGGTTTTCTTCGAGCACCTTCAGCACGCCGAGATGCGCATAGCCGCGCGCGCCGCCGCCCGACAGCACGAGGCCGATCGCCGGGCGCTCCGCCGGGCCGCCGGCGGCCCGGCAGGCGTGCCCGGCGGCGTGAGGCTCGGCGGATGCGGCAGCCGGGGCCGCGGCGGGCTGTGGACCGGATTGCGCCACAGCGGCATGGCACCCGATGGCGGCGAGCATCGGACAAAGGCGGCGCATGCTCCGCCAGCGGAAAGAGTCGGGCGCTGTCATCGTGGCTCCCCGGCGTGGCCGGGCGGTCGAGGGTTTGCGGACGGCAGGCAGAGCCCAGAGATTAGCGTGTTTTGATGGGTGAGAACCGGTGTCGGTCGATCCTGACGGATGCCAGAGCGGGGCGCCGGCGACCGTGTCGCAAAAAAACAGGGGAATGGCCTAAAGTATTCGGGCGCGCCGCCGCTAAAGCCGGGGATAGGCTGGCAGGCGCGGCGCCCGTATGCACGGCGCCCGTATGCACGGCGCTTGCATGCACGGCGCCCGTACGCAAGACGCCCGCTTCGTCGGGCAGTCAGGCGCCGGGCCGAATTCGATCGGGCCGTTCGTTCGAAAGGGTTTCAATATGTCGACACCGCTGTTCGGAAAGTTGTTCGCGCAACCGGTCGCAATGGATCCGGGAACCGCGAGTACGCGGATTTACACGCATGATCGCGGCGTAGTGCTGAACCAGCCGTCGGTCGTCTGCTTTCGCAAGGCGGGCGGCGCGGACGCGCGTCCGACGCTCGAAGCGGTCGGCGAGCAGGCCAAGGCGCTGCTCGGCCGTACGCCGGGACATCTCGAGGCCGTGCGACCGCTTCAGCACGGCGTGATCGCCAATTACGACGCGGCCGAGCAGATGATCCGTCAGTTCATCGACATGTCCGAAACACGCTCGTTGTTCGGACGGCGTGTCGAGGTGACGCTGTGCGTGCCGTCCGGCGCGACGGCGGTCGAACGCAACGCGCTGTCCGAGGCGGCGCTCGCGGCCGGCGCGGCGAGCGTCACGCTCGTCGACGAGGCGCTCGCCGCGGCGTTCGGGGCGGGGCTGCCGGTGACCGATGCGATCGGCTCGCTGGTCGTCGATATCGGCGGCGGCACGACGGAGGTGGCGGTGATCGCGTTGGGCGGCATCGTCTACCGCGAGGCGATCCGCGTCGGCGGCGACCAGTTCGACGCGGCGATCGTCAGCCATGTTCGCGGTCTGTATGGCGTGCAGCTCGGCGAGCAGACCGCTGAGCACGTGAAAAAGACGATCGGCACCGCGTGCGGCGGGATGCCGCGCGAATCGATGCGGGTGGTCGGGCGCAGCGTGGTCGACGGTTTGCCGAGGACGATCGAACTGTCCAATCACGATATCGCCGATGCGCTGGCGGCGCCGCTGAAAGCGGTCGTGGATGCAGTCAAGCGCACACTCGAAAATACGCCGCCCGAACTCGTCGCCGATATCGCGGACCGCGGCATTGTGCTGACGGGCGGCGGTGCGTTGCTCGCGAATCTCGCCAGGCGCCTTCACGACGAGACCGGGCTCGCCACGCGCGTCGCCGATGATCCGCTGACCTGCGCGGTACGCGGCGCCGGCGCGGCGCGGGGGAAGATCCGGAGCGCGGCGGCGATCGCCGAGGGCATCGGTCTCGGGCGATGATGCACAGTCACCGCGGCGTGGCAAACGTTGTCGGGGCGCGGCCGCGTTGCGTTCGGTATTGAGAAGGCGACGCTGCCCGCGTGTGCCGTTCTGTCCTATCCTGTGCGAAAAACGTGACGCGCGCCGCGCGTCCCGTACGAGACAGGAGCATCGATGCCGAAGCCAGCAGACGAATCGACCGGCAGCGTGCCGCAAGCCGCGCGCGAGTCCGCGGCGGCCACGCCGGATGCCGCTTTTATCGCGCCCGAAACCGATGTGCAGGCGAGTGCGCGCAACAACCAGTACGTGCTGAAGGCGGGCGACGCGTTCGTCGTCAGCGATGCGCTCGGCGACATCTGCGGCCGCGACGACGGCCTGTTCGTCGAGGACATGCGTGTGCTGTCGCAATGGCGACTCACGTTCGGCGGCCGCGCGCCGTCGTTGTTGTCGGGCGCGACGGGCGCCGACAACGCATCGTTTACGGCGCACCTGACGAACCGGCCGCTGCCGCCGCTCGGCGGCCACGAAACACCCGAGGGCGTGATTCACATCGAGCGCACGCGCGTGCTCGCGGACAACGTGCTCTACGAGGCGCTGACGCTGACGAACTATGGCGCGAGCGAGGCCGAGGTGCCGCTGTCGCTGTCGTTCGGCGCCGATTTCAAGGATATGTTCGAAGTGCGCGGGACGCGTCGCGAGCGTCGCGGCGCCATCGCGCCGCCGTCGATCGACGCAGGCGCGGTGCGCTTGCGCTATGACGGGCTCGATGGCGTGGAGCGCGCCACGACGATCAGTTTTTCGCCGGCGCCGGACGCGCTGTCGGTCAACCGCGCGGACTACACGCTGACGATCGCCGCGCAGGCCTGCGTGTCTATCTATCTGACCGTCGCGGCGACGACCGGCGCGGCGAGCGCGAGCGCGCCGCCCGGCGATCGCCTTTAAAGAA
>NZ_JAHACR010000096.1 GCF_018375725.1 Burkholderia sp.
ACGAAATAACCCGACTGCGGCCGGCTATCGATCAATCCGCGGCTTTCCAGCATCAAATAGGCGCGCAGCACGGTCGTGATGCTGAGCCGGAGCTGCTTGCTCGCCTGCCGCACCGACAGAATCCGTTCACCAGGCCGATATACGCCTCGCTCGATCTGCGCCTGAATATCGTCGGCCAGTTTCTCGTACCGCTTCATGCGGTCATCCCCTTATTTTTTCCCATATCCTGCGAGCACAGTTCCCCTCTTGCGCCGCATCAACTTCGGCAACTGTACTTCATTTCAATGGGCTCAGGTGTATGTCCATGCTTCATTTTGTCGCGCGTAATCTCCTTACATCCACCCAACACCGGCCCCAAAGACCGGCCCATCATGAAGAAATCCAGCGACGCACACATCGAACCGTACACCCACCCCGCCGCGGGTTGGGGTGCCCTCAAGGCCGTCACCGTGAACCTGATCAAGGAGCGCGTTCCCGGCGGCAAGTACAAGATGTTGTTCCGACAGAACCAGCCTGACGGTTTCGATTGCCCGGGCTGCGCTTGGCCGGATCGGGAACATGCATCGACCTTCGAGTTCTGCGAGAACGGCGTGAAAGCCGTCGCGGCCGAAGCGACAAGCCGGCGCGTCACGCCCGAGTTCTTCGCGAAGCACACGGTCACCGAGCTGCTCGAACAGACCGATTACGAGCTGGAACAGCACGGCCGCCTGACCGATCCGATGGTCTACGACGAGCAGACAGACCGCTACAAGCCGATCGCGTGGGACGACGCGTTCACGATGATCGCCAACCAGCTGCGCGCGCTGAAGGATCCGAACGAAGCGGCGTTCTACACGTCGGGACGCGCAAGCAACGAAGCCGCGTTTCTGTATCAGCTGCTGGTGCGCCGCTTCGGCACGAACAATTTCCCCGACTGCTCGAACATGTGCCACGAAGCGACGAGCCGCGGCCTGCCGCCGACGGTCGGCATCGGCAAGGGCACGGTCACGCTCGACGATTTCGAACACGCCGACACGCTGCTGATCTTCGGCCAGAACCCGGCGACGAACCATCCGCGGATGCTCGGCGAGCTGCGCGAGGCGGCGAAGCGCGGCGCGACGATCGTGTCGATCAATCCGCTCAAGGAGCGCGGGCTGGAGCGTTTCGCGGATCCGCAAAGCCCGCTCGAGATGATGACGTTCTCGGGCACCAACATCGCCTCGACGTTCATCCAGCCGACCCTCGGCGGCGATTTCGCGCTCATCAAGGGTGTCGCGAAACGCGTGCTCGAGTTCGACGACGATGCGGTCCGCAACGGCACGGCACGCGTGCTCGACACCGCGTTCATCGCCGAGCACACGTCGGGCTTCGACGCGTTCGCGGCGGACCTGCGCGCGGAAGACTGGGCGGCGCTCGTCGCGGAAAGCGGCGTGTCGTACGAGCAGATCGACGGCCTCGCCCACCTCTACGCCCGCAGCGAGCGCGTGATCTCGACGTGGGGCATGGGTCTCACGCAGCACAAGCATTCGGTTCCGATCATCCAGATGCTGACCAACCTGATGCTGATGCGCGGCAACATCGGCCGGTCCGGCGCGGGCATCTGCCCGGTGCGCGGCCACTCGAACGTGCAGGGCAACCGCACGGTCGGCATCGAGGAAAAGCCGTCGCAGGCGTTCCTCGACCGGCTCGGCGAGGTGTTCGATTTCGAACCGCCGCGCCATCACGGCTACGACGTCGTCGAAACCATCGACGCGATGCTCGAAGGCCGCATCAAGTTCTTCATCGGGCTCGGCGGCAACTTCGCGATGGCGACGCCCGACACGCCCCGCACGTGGGAAGGGCTGCGCAGTTGCGATCTGACCGTGCAGATCACGACGAAGCTCAATCGCAGCCATCTGATCCACGGCCGCAACGCGCTGATCCTGCCGACGCTCGGCCGCACCGAGATCGACCTGCAAAACGGCGTCGCGCAAGGCGTGACGGTCGAGGATTCGATGAGCATGGTGCACGTGTCGTACGGCATGAACAAGCCGGCATCGCCGAACCTGATGTCGGAAACGGCCATCGTCGCGCGCATCGGTCACGCGCTGTTCGGCAGCGACAAGATCGACTGGCTCGGCTACATCAACGATTACGCGCGGGTGCGCGATGCGATCGAGGCGACGCTGGAGGGCTTCGAAGACTACAACGCGCGCATCGAGAAGCCGGGCGGCTTCCATCTGCGGGTCGCGTCGCGCGAGCGCGAGTGGCTCACCCCGACTGGCCGGGCGAACTTCATCCCGCATGCGCTGCCGTCCGACACGCCGATCCAGCAGGCGCGCGCGAAGCACGGCAAGCGTCTGATGACGCTGATGACGACGCGTTCGCACGACCAGTACAACACGACGATCTACGGTCTCGACGATCGCTATCGCGGCGTCTTCGGCCAGCGCCGCGTCGTGTTCGTCAACCCGGACGATCTCGCGATGCTCGGCCTGCAGGCGGGCGACTGGGTCGACATGGAAACGGTCTGGCACGACGGCATCGAGCGCCGTGCCGAAGGCTTCCTGCTCGTCGCCTATGACATCCCGCGCGGCTGCATCGGTGCGTACTACCCAGAAACCAACCCGCTCGTGCCGCTCGACAGCGTCGGCGACATCTGCAACACCCCGACGTCGAAGTCGGTGCCGGTGCTGCTGTACCCGACCGCTGCCCCCACGGCACTGGCCGCCTGAACCGGAAACCGAACGATGATCGTCCGTCCGCGCGAGCACTGGCTGCGCATGCTGTTCGTCTGGAATGACTCGGTACTCAAAACGATCATGCCGCAGCTTGCGCTGACCCTCGCCATCAGCCTCGTCGCGCTGTGGAGCGGCGGACGCATCTTCGGCGAAAAGGTGCAGCTGAATCCGACGACGCCGTTTACGCTCGTCGGCCTGACGCTGGCGATATTCGCGGCATTTCGCAACAACGCGAGCTACGACCGCTTTCGCGAAGCGCGCGTGCTCTGGGGCGGCGTGCTGATCGCAGCGCGCACGCTGACATCGCAGGCGCTCACCTACCGCGCGGTCGAAGGCGATCACGAGCGCCGCGCCTTCGTCCGCATGGTGATCGCGTTCGTCTATGCGCTCAAGCATCAACTGCGCCGCACCGATCCGTCGGCCGACCTGCGCGCGCTGCTCGACGACGAAACCTACGCCGACATCACGTCGGCGCGGTTCCGCCCGGTCGCGATCGTGCATCGCATGCGTGCGATGCTCGCCGCGCGCAGCGATGCCGGCAAGCTGTCCGACACGCGGCTGTGGATGCTCGATGCGCGGCTCGACGATCTCGTCAGCATGGTCAGCGGCTGCGAACGCATCGCTTCGACGCCGATCCCGTTCGCCTACGACGTGCTGCTGCATCGAACCATCTACGCGTATTGCATGCTGCTGCCGTTCGGGCTCGTCGACGTGATCGGCGCGGCGACGCCGTTCGTCTCGGTATTCGTCTCGTATACGCTGATCGCGCTCGACGCAATCGCCTACGACATCGCCGAGCCGTTCGGCATCGGGCCGAATCATCTCGCGCTCGACGCGATGTCCCGGCAGATCGAGCGCTCGCTGCTCGAACTGAACGGCGATCCGCTGCCGGGCGAAATCGCGCCGGGCAAGCACTATCGCCTGACGTGACGCGCCAGGCGGCACCGCGCATCACACGCAATAAGCGCTCGCAAACGATAAGGATCGACAGTCAACAGCGCATGCCCGCCCTGCGCTTCCCTCTGCAAGCGCCGGAAATTCATCCAGGAAGCGCGCGGCGTGGCAGCCATGAACGGCGGCCATATCACCCTGGCCGAGCAGCGCGCGCTGAACCAGCAGGAAAACGCGGTCAGCAACAAGATCGGTCGATAAGCGTCCGTTCGACGACACCCGAAGCGCCCGCCGCCGTCCCGCACGGCGGCGGGCGTTGTTGTATCGAATCGTTTCAAAGCGGGTGCCGCGTTTTCCCCGCGGGTATACTCCGCCGCCTGCCGCTTCACGAATCCGCTGAAAAACAGTGCATTCCAGGGCAGTTTCGCCGCGAAACATCGCGTTCCTGCCGCGACATGAGAGACACGACGACATCAACATGAAACGATTCCTTCTCCTCCTCCCCGTTGCCGCACTCGCCGCCTGTAGTTCGGCGCCCACGTCCGAATCCGCCGGGTCCGGCGAGAACGCGATGATCTACGTTTCGTCGCAGCGTCCAGCGGCGTCGATCGCGAGCTGTCTCGGCAGCCGGCTGCCGAACACCCATCTGTCGAAGCGCAACGACGCGACCGACATCACCGTCGGCCCGCGCTCGAATGGCGCCTATTTCGTCACGCTGACGCCCTACCACGGCAACACGGTCATCAAGGTCGTGCGCGGTACGGCAAGCGAGCCGCCGGAGGAACAGTTCCGCTTCGCGATCGCCCGCTGCGCGACCTGACCCACGGGGTTCGGCATCGGCCGCCGTCCCGGGCGAACCGCCGATGCCTTGTGCGCGGTATGTCCGCACATGACGTTTTTTTCGACCGGGCTGCCGTCGATGAGAGAATCGCACCACCTCTCTTTCCGATGGAGCCCGCATGAAGCACCTGCTGTCCAAGCTGTTCGTCAGTGCCGCGCTCACCGCGCTCATGCCCGCGCTGCCGGTTCAGGCCGCGACGCCGGCCGGCATCTTCGTCGTCGCCACGCAGCTCGGCGAATTCACGACCCTCGATCCGAGCGAGATCTACGAACTGGTGCCATCCGAATATGTGGCGAACACCTATGAACGGCTGGTGCGCGTCGACCTGAAGGATCCGACGCATTTCAACGGCGAGCTCGCGCAATCGTGGAGCATCGGCGGGGACGGGACCACCTATACGTTCAAGCTGCGCCCGGGCCTGACCTTCCATTCCGGCAATCCGCTCACGGCAGACGACGTCGCGTGGTCGCTGCAGCGCACCGTGCTGCTCGACAAGGGGCCGGCCGCCGTGCTCGGCGATCTCGGGCTGTCGAAGGCGAACGTCGTACAGAAGGTTCGTGCCATCGATCCGCAAACCGTGGTGCTCGAGACCGACCGCAAGTACGCGCCGAGCTTCGTCCTCAACGTGCTGAGCGCCTGCCCGGCGTCGGTGCTCGACAAAAAACTGCTGATGTCGCACCAGCAGGGCAACGATTTCGGCAGCGCGTGGCTCAAGACCGGCGACGCCGGCTCCGGCCCCTACCAGCTCGTCAAGTGGACGCCGAACGAGAGCATCGTGCTGCAACGCTACGACGCGTACCGCACGCCCTATCCGATGAAGCGCGTGGTGCTGCGCCATGTGCCGGAGGCGTCCGCGCAGCGGCTGCTGCTGGAGAACGGCGACGTCGACGCCGCGCGCAACCTGAGCCCCGACAGCCTCGCCGCGCTGACCAGGGCCGGCAAGATCAGGGTCACCGCCTGGCCGGTATCCGCACTGCTCTATCTGAGCCTCAACACGAAGAACCCGAATCTCGCGAAACCCGAGGTTCAGGAAGCGATGAAGTGGCTCGTCGACTACGACGGCATCCAGCGCAACATCGTCAGCACGACCTACAAGGTGCACGAAACGTTCCTGCCGGAAGGCTTCCTCGGCACACTGAACGCACGTCCGTACCGGCACGATGTCGCAAAAGCCAAGGCCCTGCTGGCAAAGGCCGGTATGTCGGGCGGCTTCTCGGTCACGATGGACATGCCGAACGACTACCCCTACATCGAGATTGCACAGGCGCTGCAGGCAAACTTCGCGCAGGGCGGCATCAACGTGAAGCTGATTCCCGGCGATGCCAAGCAGGCGATCGGCAAGTATCGCGCGCGTCAGCACGACATCTTCATCGGCGAATGGTCGCCCGACTACATGGATCCGAACAGCAACGCGCGCGCCTTTGCATGGAATCCGGACAATGCCGACCAGGCGGCGAACAAGACGCTCGCGTGGCGCAACAGCTGGCGTATCCCGCAGCTGACCAGAGAGACCGAGGCCGCGCTCGTCGAGCCGTCGCCGGCGAAGCGCGCGCAGCGCTACGAAGCGCTGCAGCAGGCGGTACTCGCGCAATCGCCGTTCGTGATCATGTTCGAGAAGGTCGTGCAGGTCGCGACACGGCCGGGCGTCACCGGGCCGGAGATCGGCCCGATCAACGATCTCGTTTCGTATCGGACATTGAAGAAGTAACCTCGGCCAGCGCGCCCGCGAGACCGGGCGGGCGCGCGTTTCATCCGGCCGGCATCGTGTCCAGGCGCTCCGCCGCGCGCCGCAATCCGCCCAGGATGCGATCCGCGACCTTCGCCGGAAACCCGCCCGGCAACGCCCCGCCAACCGTGTCGATCACCTGCGGCGTCGCCGCGATCAGCCGCTCGACGATCGGCGCGGCGATGTCGCCAAGCAGGCATTGCTCGGCCATTGCGCTGAAATGGCGCCGCGTGATGTCGCGCATCGCGTAGTGCTTGCGCTTGCCATGCACCGCCATCGCGAGCTTCGCCTTGTGCCACGACCACTGGTTCGCGCCGTCGCCCTCGACCGGCCAGATCGACATCACGTCGTACAGCGGCGTCAGCCGGTAGCGGCCGCCCGCCAGCAGCCGCAGGCTGAAATTCTTCGCATGGCCGTCCGGCGCCGCCAGCATCCAGAACACGATCAGCGCCGCGAACAACGTGTCGAGATCGGCGGCGGCATCCTCCGACCGCCGGAGGATGTTGACCAGATCCGGCACGCCCGGCCCGCCATGCGCCTCGTATTTCAGGTGCGGCGGCACGCCGAGCGCCTGACAGAAATCTTCCTGCGGCAAACGCAGCAGCCAGCGGCCGTCGCGATGCAATGCGCGGTCGAAGCGCGCGACGGACAGCACCTTGTGCGGGCCGAACGTCAGGATCTCCGCGTCCGGCACCGGCAGCCCGAATGCCCGCAGGATCGCCAGGCACAGCCATTCGTTTTCGACGGACGTCGTCAGATCGGCGCGCTTGTTGCCGACGAGGCCCAGCGGCAGCTTCAGGATGTGCGTGGTCGGCGTCGCGCCGTGCGGGCGCAGCCAGCGTCCGTCATGCCGAAGCAGCGCGGTTTTTTCCTGTGCGCCGGCCAGCGACAGACGGAAATCGTCATCGTCGTCCCAGACGCCGGCTGCGGCACCGCTCGCCTGATCGAGCAGCCGCGCGACGTCGTCGTCCGACAATACGGTGCCGTCGATGCGGTCGTAACCGACCGGCGTTTCGTTTTCGCCGAGCAACTGCACCGCGCCGACGCAGTCGCGGCCGAGCGCGGCGAGCAGATCGAACGGCTCGAGCGTCGCCGTGCCGAAACGCGTCGCGAGCCGGCGGCGGATCGCTTCGCTGTCGGGCAACAGATTGTCGAAATAGTGATTCACCCGCTCGCCGCGCAGCGGCGAATCGCCCACGCCGAACGGCAGCGACAGCGACAACGGACGCCCCGCCGCCGAGTGCTTCCAGCCGGCGTCGTACAGAAGCTCCATGTCGCCGCGCGCGGGGATGCGCCAGACGCCGACGCGGATGCCGTTGGCCCAGATCGATAGCGCGCGCGCATGCGATTTGCGGCCCATGCCTACCACTCCGCGTCGGCCGCGCCGCTCTCGCCTTTCGTGCGCACGCTCAGCTCAAGGCCGTAAAGCGCGGTCAGCGCAAGCAGCTGATTCAGCGACAGGCTGGCGGTGCGCGTCGTTTCGAGCAGCGACAGGCGCGGCTGCCCGATTCCGACGCGCGCGGCGGCTTCCGCTTGCGTCATGCCCTTGGCCTGACGCGCGGACGACAGGATTTCCCCCAGTTGGTCAGGGGTGTTGACGATGACGTTCACGGTGCATGTATTCCTGTGGGCAATAAATGCAGTATATTCCCCTCAAGCATAAAAGCAAATTATTTTCCACAAGAATAATTGCAAGATATTCCCAAGAAGAATATTTGGATATCCGCGGCATGCGCTCACTTGCCGCCGTCGCCCGTTGTCCTTATCCGCACGGCGCTATCGCCAAGCTTCGCGCCATAGTTTTTTTAAGCTGGCGCGAATTATTTTGGCTTCGTCAGATGGATGACAACCGATCCTCCTGCAACAACGATCCAACAGTCATGACCTGCGCGTTCGCCCGCATCGTCGACGCCGACGCGGACTTCATCCCCGGCATCCAGTCGACACGCGGCATCGGCCATACGCGCCCCCGCGCCCCCGCCCAGCTGCACCCGCGCGCGTTCCGTCCGGACGGCCAGTCCGGCTCGTCTGGCGATTCGCTGAACCCGGCGTTCTCCCGCGTCACCGGCATCCCGCTCTTGCCCGTGCACGCGCGCATCGTCGTGCGTGGTGCATGCGGCGGCCTTCCAGCCTGTCGCGCGCGAGGGGTGGCATGACGCATTGCCGGGCTCGCACGCGTTGCCGCAGATCGACCACGCCGATCGGGCGATCCACGGCCTTCGATGTGATACACGTCCCCACTTCCACTCACCCACCGATGGAGCGCACATGAAACCTCTGCTTTCCCGGTTCGTCGCAGCGCTTGCCGCTGCTCCCGTGCTCGCCGCCGCGCCGCTGTCCGCCGCGCGCGCCGACACGCCGAAGGACATGTTCGTGATGGCCACGCTGCTGTACGAATTCACGATGCTCGATCCCGGCGAGGTCTACGAGCTGGTGCCGGAGGAATACGTCGCGAACACCTACGACCGGCTGATCCGCGTCGACCTGCGCGATCCATCGAAATTCAACGGCGATGTCGCGCAATCGTGGACCGTGAGCCCGGACGGCCTGACCTTCACGTTCAAGCTGCGTCCCGGCCTCAGGTTCCATTCCGGCAACCCGCTGTCGGCCGACGACGTCGCATGGTCGATCCAGCGCGCGGTGCTGCTCGACAAGGGGCCCGCCGCGGTGCTCGCCGGCATCGGGCTGACGAAGGCGAATGTTGTCGCGAACGTGAAGAAGATCGACGATTCGACGGTTGCCATCACGACCGACCAGAAATACGCGCCGACCTTCGTGCTGAACGTGCTCGGCTCGTGGCCGGCCTCGGTGCTCGACAGGACATTGCTGCTGTCGCACCAGCAGAACAACGATTTCGGCAACGGCTGGCTGAAAACCGGCGAAGCCGGTTCCGGCGCCTACCGGCTCGTCAAGTGGACGCCGGGCGACAGCATCGTGCTGCAACGCTTCGACGGCTACCGGCTGCCGCTCGCGATGAAGCGCATCGTGCTGCGCCACGTGCCGGAAGCGGCAAGCCAGCGCCTGCTGCTCGAAAACGGCGACGTCGATGCCGCCCGCGACCTGAGCCCCGACGATCTCGCGGCGGTCGCGAAATCCGGCAAGGCGAAGGTCGCGCCGTCGCCGCAGGCGACGTTGCTGTATCTCGGCCTGAACATGAAGAATCCGATGCTCGCGAAGCCCGATGTCCAGGAAGCGCTGAAAAGCCTGGTCGACTATTCGGGCATCCAGAACCACGTCGTGAAGACCACCTACAAGGTGCACCAGACGTTCCTGCCCGACGGTTTCCTCGGCACGCTCGACGCGAATCCGTACCGCCTCGACATCGCGAAGGCGAAAGCGCTGCTCGCGAAAGCCGGTGTGCCGGACGGTTTTTCCGTGACGATGGACGTACGCAACGACTACCCTTACACCGAGATCGCACAGGCGGTGCAGGCGAATTTCGCGCAAGCCGGCGTGAAGGTCCAGCTGATTCCCGGCGACAACAAGCAGACGCTCGCGAAGTACCGTGCGCGCCAGCACGACATCTATATCGGCGAATGGTCGGCCGACTACATCGACCCGCACAGCAATGCGCAGGGTTTCGCGTGGAATCCCGACAACTCCGACAAGTCGAGCTACCGGATGCTCGCATGGCGCAACAGCTGGGCCATTCCGCAGCTGACGAAGGACACCGACGCCGCGCTCGCCGAACCGTCGGCCGCGAAACGCCCGCAGCGCTATCAGTCGATGCAGAAGGACGTGCTCGCGCGCTCGCCATTCGTGATCATGTTCGAGAAGGTGGCGCAGGTCGCGACGCGGCCCGGCGTAAGCGGGCTCGAAGTCGGGCCGATCAACGATCTCGTGTCGTACCGCAACCTGAAGAAACAGTAAGCATCGCCGCATGTCGACGCCCGTCCCCTCCCTCGAAGCACTGCGCACGCTGCCCGCGCGCCGCCCGGCCGTGCGCTGGGCGCTGCGCGTGCTGCGCTGGGCGCTCACGCTCGCCGTCACGTTCGCCGGGCTGCTCGCACTGACGTTCGTGATCGGCCGCAAGGTGCCGATCGACCCTGTGCTCGCCGTGCTCGGCGATCGCGCATCGGCCGAATCCTATGCGGCCGAGCGCATCGCACTCGGCCTCGACAAGCCGCTCGCCACGCAATTCCTGATCTATGCGCGCGACGTGCTGCATGGCAATCTCGGCATCTCGCTGCTGACATCGAACCCGGTGCTCGACGACATCAAGCGCGTGTTTCCCGCGACGCTCGAACTGGCGACGCTCGCGACGCTGATCGGTATCGCGATCGGCGTTCCGCTCGGCGTGGCGGCGGCCGTGAGGCACAACCGGCCGATCGACCACCTCGCGCGCTTCATCGGCCTGATCGGCAGTTCGGTGCCGGTATTCTGGCTCGGCCTGATGGGTCTCCTGCTTTTCTATGCGCGGCTGCACTGGGTCGCGGGGCCCGGCCGGCTCGATCCGGCGTTCGACGGCATGGTCGACACGCGCACCGGCAGCCTGCTGATCGATGCCGCACTCGCCGGCGAATGGGACGTGTTCCGCAACGCGCTGTCGCATATCGCGCTGCCGGCGGCGATCCTCGGGTATTACTCGGTGGCTTATCTGAGCCGGATGACGCGCTCGTTCATGCTCGATCAGCTCAGCCAGGAATACATCGTCACCGCGCGCGCGAAGGGTCTCTCGGAAAGCCGCGTCATCTGGCGTCACGCGTTCGGCAACATCGCGGTGCCGCTCCTGACCGTCATCGCGCTCACGTACAGCCATCTCCTCGAAGGCTCCGTGCTGACCGAAATCGTGTTCGCGTGGCCCGGTCTCGGCTCGTATCTGACAGGCGCGCTGCTCAATGCCGACATGAACGCGGTACTCGGCGCCACGCTCGTGATCGGCGCGATGTTCATCACCGTCAACCTGCTGACCGACGCGCTGTACCGCGTGTTCGATCCGCGCGCCCGGTGAGTGCCGCCATGCGCACCCTGCCTCTCATGCCATCACACCCCATCCCGAAGAAGGTCGTCCGATCATGAATGCCGAGCGCCCGTCCATGCGCGCATGGCTCCTCTCCGATGCGCCCGCCTCCCGTTCACAGGCCGCGCTCGGCCTCGCATACCGCCGCTGGCGGCGCTTCGCCGCGAATCCGCTTAACCTGTTCGGGCTCGCGATCCTCGTCGCACTGATTGTCGTTGCGATCCTGAGTCCGTTCCTGATGCCGCACGATCCGTTGCAGCAGGTGCTGGCCGACCGCCTGTTGCCGCCGGGCTCGCCGTCGCACTGGCTCGGCACCGACCAGCTCGGCCGCGACATCCTCTCGCGGCTGATCGGCGGATCGCGCATCACGCTCGGCATCGCGCTGCTCGTCGTCGTGATCGTCGTGCCGATCGGGCTCATGATCGGCACGACCGCCGGCTATTGCGGCGGCATGGTCGACAGCGTGCTGATGCGCATCACCGACGTCGCGCTCGCCTTCCCGAAGATCGTCCTCGCGCTGGCGTTCGCGGCGGCGCTCGGACCCGGCGTGATCAACGCGGTCGTCGCAATCTCGATCACGGCGTGGCCCGCGTATGCGCGGCTCGCACGCGCCGAGACCATCCGCATCGCGCAGGCCGACTTCATTCACGCGGCGCGGCTGCAAGGCGCATCCGGACTGCGCATCGTGCTGCGCTACATCGTGCCGCTCTGCATGTCGTCGGTGATCGTGCGCGCGACGCTCGACATGGCCGGCATCGTCCTGACGGTCGCGGGGCTCGGCTTCCTCGGCCTGGGCGCGCAACCGCCGAGCCCGGAATGGGGCTTCATGGTCGCGTCGGGCCGCAATGTGCTGCTCGACGCATGGTGGGTCGCGACGCTGCCCGGCGCGGCGATCCTGCTCGTCAGCCTCGCGTTCAACCTGCTCGGCGACGGCCTGCGCGACGTCTTCGATCCCCGACATGGAGCGTGACATGCCAGCGAACCACGCCGACGCGCCGCTCTGCGAGATCGACGGACTCCGGATCGGCTTTCGCGGCCACGACGGCACCGTGACCGACGCCGTGCGCGACCTGTCGCTGACGCTCGCGCCCGGCGAGCGGCTCGGCATCGTCGGCGAATCAGGCTCGGGCAAGTCGCTGACCGGGCGCGCGCTGCTCGGCCTGCTGCCCGATGCCGCACGATGGTCGGCGCGCGCGATGCGCTTCGGCGGACACGACCTGCTCGCGATGCCGCCGCGCGAACGCAGACGGCTCTGCGGCAGCCAGATCGGAATGATCCTGCAGGATCCGAAGTATTCGCTGAATCCGGTGATGACGGTCGCACGGCAGATGGGCGAAGCATTCCGGCTGCGCGAACCGGGGCTGCGCGGTCGCGCGCTGCGCGAACGGATCGTCGATGCGCTGGCCGCCGTGCAGATCCGCGATCCGGCGCGCGTCGCCGATGCCTATCCGCACGAACTGTCCGGTGGCATGGGCCAGCGCGTGATGATCGCGATGATGGTGTCGACCGGCCCGCGCCTGCTGATCGCCGACGAGCCGACGTCGGCGCTCGACGTCGCGGTGTCGATGCAGGTGCTCGCCGTGCTCGACGAGATGATTGCGCGGCACGGCACGGGCGTGATGTTCATCAGCCACGACCTGCCGCTCGTGACGTCGTTCTGCGATCGCATCGCCGTGATGTATGCGGGGCGTGTCGTCGAAACCTGCGCGGCGCGCGATCTGAAGTACGCGAAGCATCCGTACACGCGCGGACTGCTCGCCACGATGCCGCCGCTTGCGAACCCGCCCGATGAACTGCCGGTGCTGCAACGCGATCCGGCGTGGCTGACCGAGGACGCCCGATGATCGACATCGACCACGTATCGATCCGTTTTCCGACCCGCACCGGCCATGTCGATGCGGTGCGCGATGCCAGCTTCGCCGTGCGCGAAGGCGAAGTATTCGGACTCGTCGGCGAATCGGGTTCCGGCAAGTCGACGCTGCTGCGCGCGCTGACCGGCCTCGTGCCGCTCGCGTCCGGCCGCCTGTCGATCGACGGCCGGCCAATCGACGGCAAGCTCGACCGCGCATTTCGCCGCAACGTGCAGATGGTGTTCCAGGATCCGTACGCGTCGCTGCATCCGAGCTTCACGGTCGACCAGACGCTGCGCGAGCCGCTGACGATCCA
>NZ_JAHACR010000097.1 GCF_018375725.1 Burkholderia sp.
ATGATTTCATCGGAACCAACAACGCGCCCCGCGGGGCGCGTTTTCTTGCCAGTCGCACGGCCGCCGACGCGGCTGGTGCGGTTATTTCTTCGCGTCCGGCAGCACGCCGCCGTGACCGGGCTTCGCGCCCTGCGGCAGCCGTGTGCTGACCGGGGCGGCGTGCCGCGAGTCCGGATCAGACATGTGTCAGCGTGCTTCGGCGAGCGCGGCGGCGCCGGGCAACCCCGCGTCATCGCCCGGCCGGCCGGTCGCCGCGGATTCGATGATGCCGCCGCCGAGGCAGATCTCACCGTCGTAGAGCACCGCCGACTGGCCGGGCGTGACCGCCCATTGCGCGGCGTCGAAGTTCAGCGAGAAACGCTCGCCGTCCGCGCGGCCGAATACGCACGCTGCATCGGCCTGCCGGTAACGGGTCTTCGCGCCGCACGCGAAGCCGTCGGCGGGCGGCTCGCCCGCGACCCAGCTGACGTTGCCGGCCGCGAGGCGATGCGACAGCAGCCACGGATGATCGTGGCCCTGCACGACATACAGCGTGTTCGACGGAATGTCCTTCGCGGCGACGAACCACGGTTCGCCGCTGCCGCTCTTGCTGCCGCCGAGGCCGATGCCCTTGCGCTGGCCGAACGTGTAGAACGCGAGGCCGATATGCTCGCCGACCGTCTTGCCGTCAGGCGTTTTCATCGGGCCGGGCCTGGTCGGCAAATAGCGGTTCAGGAAGTCGCGGAACGGCCGCTCGCCGATGAAGCAGATGCCGGTCGAATCCTTTTTCTTCGCGTTCGGCAAGCCGATTTGCGCCGCGATCTCGCGCACTTGAGTCTTCGGAATCTCGCCGAGCGGGAACATCGTCTTCGACAGCTGTGCCTGGTTCAGCCGGTGCAGGAAGTACGACTGGTCCTTCGTGTGGTCGAGCGCCTTGAGGAGTTCGAAGCGGCCGTTGCGCTCGCGCACGCGCGCATAGTGGCCGGTCGCGATCGTTTCCGCGCCGAGCGACATCGCGTGATCGAGGAACGCCTTGAACTTGATCTCGGCGTTGCACAGCACGTCCGGGTTCGGCGTGCGGCCCGCCGAGTATTCGCGCAGGAATTCGGCGAACACGCGGTCCTTGTACTCGGCGGCGAAATTCACCGCCTCGACGTCGATGCCGATCAGGTCGGCGACCGACACGACATCGATCCAGTCCTGACGGGTCGAGCAGTACTCGCCGTCGTCGTCGTCTTCCCAGTTCTTCATGAACAGGCCGACGACGTCGTAACCCTGTTCCTTCAGCAGCCACGCGGTCACCGACGAATCGACGCCGCCCGACATGCCAACCACTACACGGCGCTTGCTCATTTGTTCACTGCCTGCGAATCGAATGCGTCCGGCCGCGGCGCGACCGAATGCGTATGCACGAAATCGAGCGGGATACGCCGCCCGGCGAGATAGTCGTCGACGCCGCGCATCACGGCGGGGGAGCGGTGACGGCTGCTGCATGCGAGCAACTCGTCGGGCGTCATCCACAGCGTGCGGACGATGCCGTCGTCGAGCCGGTGCCCGGCGACCGGCTCGCGCACCGTTCCGCAGAACGTGAAGCGCAGGTAGGTCGCACCGGCGCTGTCGGCGCGCTCGTAGTGCGCGAGATACACGCCGACGAGCGCTTCCGGTGCGAACGGATGCGCGGTTTCCTCGAGCGTTTCGCGGATCACGGCGTCGGCGAGTGTTTCGCCCGCTTCGAGATGACCGGCGGGCTGGTTGATGCGCAGGCCCGCCGAGGTTTCTTCCTCGATGAGGAGGAAGCGGCCATCGTGTTCGACGATCGCCGCGACGGTCACATGCGGAGTCCAGATTTCGGGTTTCATGGGACGGCATTTTACCGGTTGCGACGGGGGGCTGCCGGATGCATTGCAATGGCGTTCCCGACCCCGGCGAGTCGTTTCGGGGAACACGGCGCACGGGGTTGCCGGCGCAAGGCATGCGACGGTTCCGCACGATCGAACGCCAAATTCCGGCGCAGACCCCGCTTTCGGTTAAAGTGGCGCGTGAAAGTCGTTGCCCCCTGAGCCGGTATCGATCTGCCGGCTCGCAGTCGCATTCAATCAATCGAAAGAAAAATCGTCATTGGAGGAACCCAAGATGCACATCGGAGTGCCCGCCGAAACACGGGCGAACGAGGCGCGCGTTGCCGCGACGCCCGAGACCGTCAAGAAATACGCGGCCGCCGGCCATCGCGTGAGCGTTGCACGCGGCGCCGGCGTGGCCGCCAGCTATCCCGACGAAGCCTACGCCGCAGCCGGCGCGGAATTGACCGACCAGTCGGCCGCTTTCGCCGCCGACATCGTGCTCAAGGTGCAGGCGCCGACCGAAGCCGAGATGCCGTCGCTCAAGCGCGGTTCCGTGCTGATCGGCATGCTCGATCCGTTCAACGGCGAACAGGCCGCGCAGCTCGCCGCCGCGGGCGTGACCGGCTTCGCGCTCGAGGCCGCGCCGCGCACGACGCGCGCGCAAAGCCTCGACGTGCTGTCGTCGCAGGCGAACATCGCCGGCTACAAGGCGGTGCTCGTCGCGGCGTCGCTGTATCCGCGCTTCCTGCCGATGCTGATGACGGCGGCCGGCACCGTGAAGGCCGCGCGCGTGCTGATCCTCGGTGCGGGCGTCGCGGGCCTGCAGGCGATCGCGACCGCGAAGCGCCTGGGTGCCGTGATCGAAGCGTCCGACGTGCGTCCGGCCGTGAAGGAGCAGATCGAGTCGCTCGGTGCGAAGTTCCTCGACGTGCCTTACGAGACCGACGAGGAGCGCGAGGCGGCCCAGGGCGTCGGCGGCTACGCGCGGCCGATGCCGGCGTCGTGGCTCGGCCGGCAGGCGGCGCTCGTGCACGAGCGCGCCAAGCAGGCCGACATCGTCATCACCACCGCGCTGATCCCGGGGCGTCCTGCGCCGACGCTGATCTCCGTCGAGACCGTGCAGTCGATGAAGCCCGGCTCGGTGCTCGTCGATCTCGCGGCGGGCCGCGGCCCGGAATTCGACGGCCGCAAGAGCGGCAACTGCCCGCTGACGGTGGCCGATCAGGTGATCGTCCATCACGGCGTCACGATCGCCGGCTATACGAATCTGGCATCGATGGTCGCATCCGACGCGTCGGCGCTCTATGCGCGCAACCTGCTCGACTTCATGAAGCTGATCGTCACGAAGGAAGGCGCGCTCAATATCGATCTCACCGACGACATCGTCGCCGCGACGCTGCTGTGCCGCGACGGCGAAGTGACGCGGAAATAACGGGAGGAGACCTTGGAGATCATCAATCACACGGTCATCAACGTGATCATCTTCGTGCTGGCGGTGTACGTCGGCTACCACGTCGTCTGGAACGTGACGCCCGCGCTGCACACGCCGCTGATGGCGGTCACGAACGCGATCTCAGCGATCGTGATCGTCGGCGCGATGCTCGCCGCCGCGCTGACGGTCGGCACGACGGGCAAGTTCTTCGGCACGCTCGCGGTCGCGCTTGCGGCGGTCAACGTGTTCGGCGGCTTCCTCGTGACGAGACGCATGCTCGAGATGTTCCGCAAGAAGGAACCGAAGCGCGTCGCGGGTGCGAAGGAGGGCGCGCGATGAGCATGAATGTCGTCACGCTGCTGTATCTCGTCGCGTCGGTGTGTTTCATCCAGGCGCTGAAGGGCCTGTCGAATCCGAAGAGCGCCCGGCAAGGCAATCTGTTCGGCATGGTCGGGATGGGGATCGCGGTCCTCACGACGATCGCGCTGATCGTCAAGCAGGCGGCCTGGCTCGGCGCGAACCTGCCGCTCGGCATCGCGCTGGTGCTGGGTGCGCTGGTGGTCGGCGGCACGGTCGGCGCGGTCGTCGCCGCGCGCGTCGAGATGACGAAGATGCCCGAGCTGGTCGCCGCGATGCACTCGCTGATCGGTCTTGCCGCGGTGAGCATTGCGATCGCGGTCGTCGCCGAGCCGGGCGCGTTCGGGCTCGTGCCGCAGGATGCGACCTCGGCGAACTTCATCCCGTACGGCAACCGGATCGAGCTGTTCATCGGCACGTTCGTCGGCGCGATCACGTTCTCCGGTTCGGTGATCGCGTTCGGCAAGCTGTCGGGCAAGTACAAGTTCCGCCTGTTCCAGGGCGCGCCGGTCGTCTATCCGGGCCAGCACCTGATCAACCTGCTGCTCGCGATCGCGATGCTCGGCTTCGGCGTGCTGTTCTTCCTGACGCAGTCGTGGCTGCCGTTCGGGATCATGACGGCCATCGCGTTCGTGCTCGGCGTGCTGATCATCATCCCGATCGGCGGGGCGGACATGCCGGTCGTCGTGTCGATGCTGAACTCGTATTCGGGCTGGGCGGCGGCCGGTATCGGCTTCTCGCTGAACAACGCGATGCTGATCATCGCCGGTTCGCTGGTCGGCTCGTCGGGTGCGATCCTGTCGTACATCATGTGCCACGCGATGAACCGTTCGTTCTTCAACGTGATCCTCGGCGGCTTCGGCTCGGAAGCGGGCGCGGCGGCGGCGGGCGGCGCGCAGGAGCAGCGTCCGGTGAAGTCGGGCTCGGCCGAGGATGCCTCGTTCATGCTCGGCAATGCGGAATCGGTCGTGATCGTGCCGGGCTACGGCCTCGCGGTCGCGCGTGCGCAGCATGCGCTGAAGGAACTGACCGACAAGCTGATCGAGAAGGGCGTGGATGTGCGCTACGCGATCCACCCGGTGGCGGGGCGCATGCCGGGCCACATGAACGTGCTGCTCGCGGAAGCGGAAGTGCCGTACGACATCGTGTACGAGATGGAGGACATCAACGGCGAGATGGGGCAGGCGGACGTGGTGCTGGTGCTTGGCGCGAACGACGTGGTGAACCCGGCCGCGAAGAACGATCCGAAGTCGCCGATCGCGGGGATGCCGATCATCGAGGCGTACAAGGCGCGCACGGTGATCGTCAACAAGCGGTCGATGGCGGCGGGTTACGCGGGCCTCGACAACGACCTGTTCTACATGGACAAGACGATGATGGTCTTCGGCGATGCGAAGAAGGTCATCGAGGACATGGTGAAGTCGGTCGAGTGATGGAACGGGTGGCGTGCAGCCTTTGTCTGGCTGCACGCGCCCGCGCATGTCCGCGCCGGGCGCGGCGCGAAGCCGGCGCTTACGCGCCGTCGCCTTCCGGCGCGGCAGGACGCGGACGCACGCTGCCCGCGATCAGGTCGAAGCGGAACAGCCGGCATTCGAGCGCACCGTTGAAGAGCGGGGTCTTCGCCGACTCGCGCAGGCGCAACTGGCCCGGCAGCGAGCGGTCGGACGTCAGCAGGAAGGCCTGCCAGCCGGTGAAGCGCTGCTTGAGCGCATCGCCGAGCGCATTGAAGAACTCGCTGTCCGGCGCATCGGTGTGCGTGCGGCGGAACGCTTCGTCGTTGCCGCGGTTGCGCCCGGTCTCACGGACGTCGCCGCGCGGGCCGCGGCCCCGCACCTCGATCCGCTCGCCATACGGCGGATTCGCGACGATGATCCCCGGTGCGTCGCACGGCGGCGTCATCGCGCGCGCGTCGAGCTGCTTCAGCCACAGCGACGGCACGCCTGCGCGTTCGAGGTTCGTGCGCGCCTTCTCGAGCATGTCCCCCGAAATATCGCTGCCGAAGATCGCGAGATCGTCGCGTCGTGCGCGTGCTGCGCGCTTCGCATCCATAGCCGCGACCTTCATCGCCTGCCACGCGGTGATGTCGTACTGCTTGAGCTTTTCGAAACCGAAGCGGCGGTCGACGCCCGGCGCGATGCCGAGTGCGATCTGCGCGGCTTCCGCGAGGAACGTGCCGCTGCCGCACATCGGGTCGTACAGCGGCGTGCCGGCCGTCCAGCCGGTCAGGCGCAGGATGCCGGCCGCGAGGTTCTCGCGCAGCGGCGCGGCGCCCTTGTCGAGACGCCAGCCGCGCTTGAAGAGCGGCTCGCCCGACGTGTCGAGATACAGCGTGCAGTCGGACGCCGTCAGGAACGCGAACACGCGCACGTCAGGCTGCGCGGTGTCGATGCTCGGGCGTGCGCCGGTCTTCTCGCGCATCCGGTCGCAGATCGCGTCCTTCACGCGCAGCGTCGCGAATTCCAGGCTCTTCAACGGCGACTTGATCGCGGTGATGTCGACGCGCAGCGTCTGCGTCGCGGCGAACCAGCGTTCCCACGGCTGCTCGAGCGTGAGCGCGTAGACGTCCTGCTCGTTGCGGTATGGGCGATGCGCAATCTTCAGCAGGATGCGGCTCGCGATCCGCGAGTACAGGTTCGCCGCGATGCCGGCAGCCCAGCAGCCCCGGAAATGGACGCCGCCCGGCACCTGCGCGCCCGCGGCGAACGGCGCGCCGTTCAGATGGCGGCCGGCAATCTCGGCCAGCTCGGCGGCGAGCGCCGCTTCGAGGCCGCGCGGGCAGGGAGCAAAGAAATCGAACAGGGTGGGCGAGGACATAAGGCGGGTGGAGACGGACAAAAGTCCAGTATTGTACGCGGGGCGGGCGCTGTCACCGGCGTGCCGCGCCACGAAGGCGTTTGCGGGCGGCTCGGCCGGTCGGCGAGGCGGCCCGAAGCGGCCGCCCGGTGCGGGTCATCCCGCGGACACGCGATGTCGAGCGCCCCGCCTGGCGCGGGGCATGCTCAGTGCGAGCCTGACTGGTTTGCGCGGGCAGCCGTGGCGCCGGACGGCCAGACGAGGCTGAGCGGATTCGCGAAGACCGCACGGCCGATCGCGGCGACGAGCGCACGCACCCTGGTCGGCCGCAGGCTGCGTGAGCGCACCGCCATCGTGAACGCGAGCGCGAAGCTGACCGCGACGTTGAGGATCGCCATGCTGAGCACGCCGGCCGCGGCCCACCACAGTTCGGGCGAATGCAGCGTTTCCCGGCCGAGCACGCCGAGCGCGATGCCGATCGAGCCGGCGGACAGCGTCACGTGGCGGACCTCGAACGAGAACGCGACGGCCGAGACGATCGCCGGCAGGAGGCCGAGCATCAGGCCGAGCCCGACGTTGCCGACGACGCCGGCGACGTTGGCGCGGCAAAAATGCGCGAGTCTCGCCGCGCCCGCCACGCCGAGCGTCAGGCGCAGCCGGCGGTTGTACGCGAGCGCGTCGCCGACCCGATGCAGCACGAACCAGTTGTCCGCCCAGCCGGCGAGCAGGCTCGACGACCACAGCAATATGCCGGTGAGCGCCGCATAAAGCGGCGTCGGGCCGAGCAGCGAGAACGACTGGAGCGTCGCGTGCGCCTTTTGCGGGGAGATCAGGTTCGTATGCAGGACGCCGCTTGCGAACATCTGCACGAGGAAACACACCGGCAGCACGACCAGGACGTTGCCGCAGATCGCCGCCGCCTGCGTGCGGATCAGCGCGATCACCGACGATACGAAATGCTTCACGCCCGCCTCGTGCGTCGTGCCGTCGAGTTCGCGTGCGAGCGTCGGCGCGGTCATCGCGGGCTGCTTGGTCGCGAGCGTGAAATGCAGGAAGTGCATCAGCATGAAGCTCGCCGCGTAGTTGACCCCGGCGAGGAGCCCTTCGAGCATCGATTGCAGGTGCGCGCCGGTGATCCCGAACTTCACGCACACCGTCACGACGGTCACGAGTCCGCCGCCCGCGGCCATGCGGAGCATCTTCAGGTATTCGGTGCGCCCGCGAGTGATGTAGTGCTCACCGGTGTCGGCGCTGGTTTCGACGAGCTTGCGTGCGAACAGCGAGAAATTGCTGCGCACGAGGTGCGCCACGCTCTGGCTGTTCTGGTTCGCGTCGACGAGCTCGGCCGTCAGGCGTGCGAGCCCGTGCAGGTCGTCGCGCGCCATCCAGGCGTTGAGGAGCATTTCCGCGCGATGGATACGCATCCGCATCCGTTCGACCTGGAACACGATGTCGACGGACACGCCGTTGCGATACAGATGCGAGAACACGTCGTCGACCGCGATCCGGCATTCGTCGAGCAGCACGCGCAGGTAGTTGACCTCGTGCAGCAGCTTGCTCGGATCGCCGTCCGCCTCGGCGGCGGCGTTCGCGCTTTCGACCGCGAGCATCGCGCGCGTGAGCCGGTAGAACGGCTGCGTTTCGAGCGGCTTGCGCGCGTCGTCGGCCGACAGACGGCTGCGCACCGTCTGCGACAGGCCGGTCGAGCCGATCTGGCAAGTCAGGTTATGCAACGCCGCGAGCAGGTCGCGCGAGAACGAGCCGGGCTCGTGGCGCTCGTCATCGATCACGTCGAACGAGAACAGCGCGGCGAGGCGGTCGAGCAGGTCGCCGGGCAATGCGTCGATCCACGCGGCGTCGTCCTGCGACGGGAACATCAGCGTGAACAGCGCCGAAAGTTCGACGCTGTTCGGCGCGGGCGGGATCAGCGACGAGTCGATGCGCTCGAACAGCGCGCCGAAGAAGCCCGAATGCACCGGCATGCCGGCGTCGCACAGGAGCGAGATGCCGTCGCACTCGCGCAGCACGCTGCGCAGGATGCGCGCGACGTGGCTTTTCCAGGCCGGATTGCGGTCGAGCACGTGCAGCAGATAACGCAGCCGCGCGTGCGCAGGGTGGGCGCGGGCGTCGTCGCGCTCGGCAGGATCCTGTGCGGCCTGCATGCCGTCGCTGCGGCGCAGCCAGTGCGCGAGCTCGATCAGCCATTCGGTGCGTTCGGCATACGGCGCGTCGGCATCCGCATGCGCGAGCAGCGCGTCGAGCTGATGGCTTGCACTGCGCGATGCGCGCCACTTCTTGATCAGGGTCGGGAGGGAACGAAACATGATTGTTGGAATAGTGAGCGCCCGGGCGGGGCGGGTGTCGGGGCGGCGGCCGCGCATGTTGCAGCGGCGGCACGGCTGTCCGGCGAAGGTCGCCGCGGGCCAGGCCGGATCGGCGAGGCGCGACGGATAAGGTGCGGCCGGCGCGTCGCAGCCGGCTGCGCGCCGGGTGTGGTCTGTCGAACACCGGGCGGGCCGCCGCCGGCTCGTTGCTGCTCTCATACAGCGCGCATGCGAGCGGGCGGCCGGTCGGCATGCGGGCGGCGCCGCGCGGCCGGCACGGCGCGCGCCTGAAAGTGCGTAGGATCGTCAATCGGACGCAAAAACACAAGGCGACCGTCGTACGTGATGTGGGTTCCGGCCGATTTTGACAAACAATGCAAAGTCGGCCGGGTCGCGCGATGCCGGATCGGCAGGCGGGTGCGGTTGACGGGCGCCGCGGCCCGTCCGGGCGATGTGTTCGGCCGGCCGGCAATGCCGGCCGCGGGGCGTCAGCTGGCCGGCTGGCCCGTCGCGCCGGCGGTGTTGCCGGCTGCGCCGGCCGGACACGGAACGGCTTGCGCCGCGTTTTTCCCACCGACGCCGGCGGATGTCCCGGTGCGCCGGGCCGCCATCGCGCGCACACCGGCGGCGGCCTGCGTCGCAATCACGTCGAGCGCGCGGCGGTGGCCGGCGACGAGCGCGTCGTAGCCGCCGCCGACCGGTTCGGCGACGCTCGTGCGGCACGTCATCACCTGCTGCGTGCCGACTGCGCGCACGCTCCATACCGCGTCGATCGCCGCGCGCTTGCCGAGCCACGACTCGAAGCGCTGCACGTTGACGCTCACGCGGTACACCGGCACGCCGGCGGGATAGGCGGAGTTCGCGACGTCGATCGTGCCGAGCTGCGCGGCGAGATCGTCCGACAGGGCGCAGCGGATCTCGTCGGCGGGCGGCGCCGACCAGCGCTCCTGCTCGAGGATATCCACCTGCTCCGCGCTTTTCTGCACGACGAACTGGTTCTTCGCGACCTGCTCGGGTACGCCGACCGACGGCACTTCGATCAGGAATGCGGGGTTGGCGGGCGTGGCACGCACCGTGGCCGCCGGGTCGGCCGGGCTGAGCGTGTAGAACCGCGAGGGCGGCGAGCTGCACGCGGCGAGCGCCAGCGCGACGCCGCCAAGCGCCGCGCGGCGCGCGAGACCGTTTGCGCGATGCGTCATGGGTTATCTCCTGGCTTGCCTTTCAGCAGCGATTCGGGGTGGCGCTCCAGATAATCGGAGAGCGCGTTCAGCGATTGCAGCGTGCGGGTCAGCTCCTTCAATGCGCCGCGGACGTCCGACTGCAGCGGGGAATCCTGCTGCAGCGTCGCCTCGGCGGTCGAGAAGGTCTGCTTCGCGGCCGACAGCGTGTCGCGCGCTTGCGGCGCCACTTCGGTGTCGAGCTGCCTGAACAGCTTGTCGGCGTTCGCGAGCGCGTGGTTCAGGTTCGCGCCGATCTGGTCGAACGGCACCTTGTCGAGCTTCTTCGCGATGTCCGCGACCTGCAACTGCAACTCGTCGAGCGTATTCGGCACGGTCGGCAGCTCGGCCGGCACGCGGGACGGATCGATCTTCACGGCAGGCGCCTTCGGGAAGAAGTCGAGCGAGACATACAGCTGGCTCGTCAGCAGGTTGCCCGTGCGCAGCTGGCCGCGCAGCCCGTGCTGGACGAGCCGCTCGAGGATCTCGCGGCGTGCCGGTTCGCCCTTGCTTTCGATCGTCTCGCGGAAACGGCGGCCGAGGCGCTCCGGATAGATGTTTGCCGTCACCGGCATCCGGAAGTTCTTCGTCTTCGGATCGAAATCGATGCCGATGTGCGTGACTTCGCCGAGCACGATGCCGCGGAAGTCGACCGGTGCGCCGACTGCGAGCCCGCGCAGAGACTGGTTGAAGTTCATCACGACCTGCAGCGGCTCGCCGTCCGGTTCGCGCATCGCGTCGGCCTGATCGGAGCCGAGGCGGAAGACCGTGTTGTTCGGCGCGGTGTCGCCGTTGCCCTGGCCCGGTGGCGACTGGAACGCGATGCCGCCGAGGATCACCGTCGCGAGCGACTGCGTGTTCAGCTTGAAGCCGCTCGAGTCGAGCCGCAGATCGACGCCGCTCGCCTGCCACCAGCGCGAGTTCGTGCCGACGTACTGATCGTAGGGCGCGTTGACGAACACATTGAAGGTCACGCCGGTGCCGTCCTTGTCGAGCGAGAAGCCGACCACCTGGCCGACCAGCACGCGCCGGTAGTAGACCGGCGAGCCGATGTCGATCGAGCCGAGCGAATCGCCGCGCAGCACGTACTGCGCGCCTTTCTGGTCGGCGGTGACGGCGGGCGGCGTCTCGAGCCCGGTGAAGTCGGTCTCGGTGTCCTGCGAGCGGCCGGCGTCGGCGCCGATGTACGCGCCGGACAGCAGCGTACCGAGCCCGGACACGCCGGACGCGCCGACCCGCGGGCGCACGACCCAGAACCGCGAGCTCTTGACCGCGAAGTCCTCGGCCTCCTTCTTGAGCTGCACGTTGACGAGCACGCGCGACAGGTCCTTCGACAGCTTGATCGTCTTGACCATGCCGATCTCGACGTCCTTGTACTTGACCTGGGTCTTGCCGGGCTCGAGCCCTTCGGCATTGCGGAAGCTGATCGTGATTTCCGGGCCGCGTTCGCGAACCGACTTGATCACGAGACCGATGCCGATCAGCGCGGCGATCAGCGGAACGAGCCAGACGAGCGACGGCAGCCAGCTGCTTTTCGTCGAGATGACCGGCTCCTCCGCATTCGGGTCGTGCTGCGGGCCTTGCGGACTATTCATGGTGTTTCCCTGAGGTTTCGACGGGATCCCAGATCAGGCGGGGATCGAACTGCATCGACGCCAGCAACGTCAGGATCACGACCGAGCCGAACTCGAGCGCGCCCGGGCCGGCCGTGATGACGGCGAGCGAACGGAAGTGGACGAGCGCGACAGTGAGCGTCACGACGAAAATATCGAGCATCGACCAGCGGCCGATGCGTTCGACGATCCGGAACAGGCGCGTGCGCTGCATCGGGCGCCACGCGGAGCGGCGCTGCGCGCAGACCACGAGGATCACCAGCACGCAGAGCTTGAGCATCGGCACGAGGATGCTCGCGACGAACACGACCACCGCGAGCGGCCATTCGCCCGACTGCCAGAAGTAGACGACGCCGCTCATGATCGTGTCTTCCTGCGATCCGACGATCGACGAGGTGCGCATGATCGGCAGCAGGTTCGCGGGGATATAGAGGATCGCGGCGGCGAGCAGCAGCGCCCAGGTGCGCATGATGCTGTGCGGCGTGCGCAGATGGAGCGGGGTGTGGCAACGCGTGCAGCGCGGATGCGCGCCTTGGGGGGGCTGGACGAGCCCGCACGCGTGGCAGCTCGCGAGGCCCGCGCGGGCAGCGGTCGGCGTCGTCATCGGCGGGGCGTCTCCGGCTGCGGCGAAGGTGCGCGGCCGCCCGACGGCGAGCGGCCGGCGCGCAGGTCGTCCGCGAGATCCCACAGCGCGCGCGGATCGAACATCAGGACGACCGCGATCATCAGCGTGAGCGCGGCGAACGCGAACAGCGACGTTTCCGGCACGACACGCGCGAGGCTGACCATTTTCACGATGGTGACGACGATGCCGAGCATCAGCACCTCGATCATGCTCCACGGGCGCGCCAGCTGGATCGCGCGCAGTACGGCATTCAGCGCGGGCGGCACGCGTCCGTGGCGCATCGGGAGCAGCACGTAGAGCAGCGCGGCCAGCTCGACGAGCGGGAACAGCACGGTCGCGCAGAACACCATGACGGCGACGGGCGCCATGCCCTGGCGCCACATCGATTCGATCGCGCCGATCAGCGTCGTGCGGACATGATTGCCGTTCACATCCATTTCGATGATCGGGAATGCCTGCGCGATGACGTACGTGATCAGCGCGGCAAGCGTGAGTGCGCAGATCCGTTCGAGCTGGGTCGAGCTGTTGCTGTACAGGAGCGCGTCGCAGCGCGGACAGCGCGCGACCTCGCGCCCGCTTAGGCGCGGTTTGTGCAACAGTGCGTCGCAATCGTGGCAGGCAATCAGATCGTTTCGTTGCATGGGGAAAGCGGTTTCGCCGCGTCGGGGCGACGCATCGGCGGGGCCGGAACCCGCGCCAATCTTACCAAAACCCCTTTTCGCCGGCGTCAATAGTCGCATTCTTTGTGACAGGGCAGTCACATCGGGAACGGGACGCCGCCGGCGGCGACGGCCATCCTGACAGTCCGCGCGCGTCGAAAGGTTGCGGTAGCATGGCGCCGTTGGCTTGCGTCATAGGAAACGGCGGCGCGGCCTTTCGCTCAACTGAGGAACCCATGA
>NZ_JAHACR010000098.1 GCF_018375725.1 Burkholderia sp.
GCTCGATCTCCATCCGCGAGCGCGCGAGCGAGGTCGCCTGCTGACGCACGCCGAAGCCGATGCCGGCGATCGCGGCGAGAAACGGCACGATGGCCAGAAGAAGGATCTTTGCCTTGAGTTTCATGGTGGGTGTGGGCCCGGCGCACGGACGGGCGCTGGCCGGCGCGTGTACCGGCACGGGCCGCGCGGCGACGCATCGAGCGCGTATTGTCCGCGATTTTGCGCAGGCGTGACACCGCCGCCCGCCGTTGCGGCCCTATGCCGCGACGGCGCCGGCGGTTGCGTCAGGCCCGGCGGCGCTCGGAATGCCGGGCGTCCTGCACCACGACCTTGTTCCGTCCGCTCGCCTTCGCGCGGTACAGCGCTTCGTCCGCGAGCTTCAGCGCCGCCTGGACGCTGCCGCCCCATGCGGGGAAGCAGGTCGTCACCCCGATGCTGGCGGTCAGCTGCCCGGATTCGCTGTCCGGATGCCGGATGTCGAGATCCTGGATGCTCGCGCGGATCGATTCGGCGATCGCCGCGGCGCCTTCGGACGCGACGTCCGGCAGGATCACGACGAACTCCTCGCCGCCGTAGCGCGCCGCGTAATCGGCCGGGCGGCGCAGGCAGCCCGCGATGCAGCGTCCTACCGCCGCCAGCGCATCGTCGCCCGCCTGATGGCCCTGGGTGTCGTTGTAACGCTTGAAGAGGTCGACGTCGACGAACAGCAGCGACAGTGCATGCTGCGAGCGCGCGGCGCGGCGCCATTCGCGCGCGAGCGTGTCGTCGAGCATGCGGCGATTGTCGAGGCCGGTAAGACCGTCGGTGCGCGCGAGCGCCTTCAACTCGGTCTCCGCGCGATAGCGCTTGCGCAACTGCACGTCGAGCAGCAGCGACAGACCGACAAAGCCGGCCGCGAGCAGCACCATCGCCGTGCCGACCGGAATCGCGCGCTCGTACCATGCGGCATAGATTTCGGATTCGGCCTCGGCGACCATGATGATGAGCGGCAGATTGTCGAGATGCCGGTACACGTACAGGCGGCGCACGCCGTCGATCGATGCGGTGTCCGAGAAGCTGCCCTCGCTCGCGGACATGAATTGCCGGAACGTGCTCGCGTTGCGGATGTCGCGGCCGATGATTTTGGGGTCGTACGGCTGGCGCATCAGCATCAGCCCGTTGGTGCCGATCAGCGAGATCGCGCCGCGCTTGCCGAGCGACAGGCGGGCGAACAGATCCTGAAAATACTGGAGCCGGATCGCCATGACGGCGACGCCGCCGAACGAACCGTCGGGCCGCGTGATGCGCTTGCTGAGCGCGACGCTCGGCGAACCGTTGCGCAGGTGCGAGTGGTACGGATCGCTGAGGAACAGCCCGGCGTCCGGATTGTCGCGCTGAACCGTGAAGAACGCATGGGTGGAATAGTTGGCGGCGCGGGGCACGTCACCCGCGCCGTCGACGGTGATATTGCCTTTTGCGTCGAGCACGTAGATGCCGCCGAGATACTTGGCCGTCGTCGCGCGGTCGAACAGCACCTGACGGCGCATCGGCATCGGCAGCCTGACGATGTCGGGCTGGTTCTCGCCGTCGACGACCGCCTGCAGCGACAGCGAATAGATTTCGACGTTGCGCTCGATATCCCACGCGGCCATCAGTGCGAGATTCTGCAGGGTGGTGCGCGCGCTCTCGCGCGCATCGATCCTGCCCTCGTAGAGCACGATGCCGCATAGCAGCAACAGGATCAGGGCAATCAGCAGGCCGGAATAGAAGACGAGATGCGGGGCGAACAGCCGGCGGAATCGAGCGGTCGCGCGGCTGAGCAAGCCGGGCCCGCTGGACACTGCGTATTCGGTTTCTGCCATGTTCCGAAAATCGGTAGGCATCGCCGCTGCGCAAGACGGGCGCTTCGGGCCAATGCGTTTGTTCGTATGACGGGATCGGCCGCGATCCCGTCCGGTGTTCTTGGGGACGACTGGCGCGCTCCGTGCGGGCACGACTGTCGTCCGACATGGTATTCCCCGATGCGGGAACAGCGCGCCTGCCGATCGCGCGTTTTCCCGCATGAAAATAGCGTGAAAGCGTTCCGGACAGGATGAATTATCCGTCGCGCGGCATGCGCTGGAGGCAGTATAACGCGCACATTTTGACGTGGAATAAATATTGAGAATCGACGCCGCGCCACGTTTGACGTCAACGCATGCGTGCCACCGATGCCGCGGCGGACGTCGCCCGCGGATATGAAAACGGGCGGCCATGCGGCCGCCCGTGTCGACGTCATGCGCGCGGGCCATGCCCGCGCTTCATTCAGCCGGCGCGCCGATGCTGCTTGTACGCCAGCCGCGACTGGTGCAGCAGCGGCTCGGTGTAGCCGCTCGGCTGCGCCGCGCCCTGCAGCGCAAGCGCGCAGGCTGCCTTGAATGCCGCCGACGCGTCGTAGTCGGGCGCCATCGGGCGATAGTTCGGATCACCCGCGTTCTGTTCGTCGACGACGCGCGCCATCCGCTTGAACACGCCGATCACGAAGTCCTCGGAGATCACGCCGTGGCGCAGCCAGTTCGCGATGTGCTGGCTCGAGATGCGCAATGTCGCCCGGTCTTCCATCAGGCCGACGTTGTTGATGTCGGGCACCTTCGAGCAGCCGACGCCCTGTTCGACCCAGCGCACGACGTAGCCCAGAATGCCCTGCGCGTTGTTTTCCACTTCGCGCAGGATGTCGTCGTCGTTCCATTCGGCGCGCTCGACGACCGGCACGGCCAGCAGCCCTTCGAGCAGCGTGTCGCGCTCGCTTGCGTACGCGATCTTCTCGAGCGCCTGCTGCACGGCCGGCACATCGACCTGGTGATAGTGCAGCGCATGCAGCGTCGCCGCGGTCGGCGACGGCACCCATGCGGTGTTCGCGCCCGCGCGCGGATGCGCGATCTTCTGTTCGAGCATCGCGTGCATCAGGTCCGGCATCGCCCACATGCCCTTGCCGATCTGTGCGCGGCCGCGCAGGCCGGCGGACAGGCCGGCGAGCACGTTGTTGCGTTCATAGGCCGCGATCCATGCCGACGACTTCATGTCGCCCTTGCGGATCATCGGGCCCGCTTCCATCGCGGTGTGCATCTCGTCGCCGGTGCGGTCGAGGAAGCCGGTGTTGATGAACGCGACGCGTCCGGCAGCCGCTGCGATGCAGGCGGGCAGGTTCACGCTGGTGCGGCGTTCCTCGTCCATGATGCCCATCTTCAGCGTGTTGCGCGGCAGGCCGTACAGATCCTCGATGCGCGCGAACAGCGCATCGGAGAACGCGACTTCGGCGGGGCCGTGCATCTTCGGCTTCACGATGTAGATCGAACCCGTGCGCGAATTGCGCTTCGCCTTCAGGTCGTGCAGCGCGCACAGCGTCGTGACGACGCCGTCGAGGATGCCTTCGGGAATCTCGTTGCCGTCGCGGTCGAGCACCGCGCCGTTCGTCATCAGATGGCCGACGTTGCGCACGAACAGCAGCGAGCGGCCGGGCAGCGTCAGCGTGCCGCCGTTCGGCGTCGTGTAGGTGCGGTCCTCGTTCAGGCGGCGCGTGAAGGTCTTGCCGCCCTTCGCGACTTCCTCCACGAGCGTGCCCTGCATCAGGCCGAGCCAGTTGCGATAGAGCTGGACCTTGTCTTCCGCATCGACCGCGGCGACGGAATCCTCGCAGTCGATGATCGTGCTGACGGCGGCTTCGAGCACGACGTCCTTCACGTTCGCGAGATCGGCGCGGCCGATCGGCGTCGTGGCGTCGATCTGGATTTCGATGTGCAGGCCGTTGTGCTTCAGCAGGATCGCCGACGGCGCGTCGGCCGCGCCCTGGTAGCCGATGAACTGTTCGGGATGCGCGAGATGCGTGACGCCCCGGCCGGTATCGACGGCGAGCTGGCCGTCATGCACGCGGTAGCGCAACGCTTCGCGATGCGAGCCCTGCGCGAGCGGCACGGCCTGATCGAGCACGTCGCGCGCATAGTCGATCACGCGCTGGCCGCGCGTCGGATTGTAGGTCGCCGTGCGCTCCGCGCCGTTGTCCTCGGGCAGCGCGTCGGTGCCGTACAGCGCGTCGTACAGGCTGCCCCAGCGCGCATTCGCGGCGTTGAGCGCATAGCGGGCGTTCGACAGCGGCACGACAAGCTGCGGGCCGGCCTGCACGGCGATTTCGCTGTCGACGTTTTCGGTGGCGGCCGCGACGTTCGCCGGCGGCGGCACCAGATAACCGATTTTCTCGAGGAACGCGCGGTACGCGGCCATGTCGCGCACGGGGCCCGGATGCGCGCGATGCCAGGCGTCGAGTTCCTGTTGCAGACGGTCGCGTTCCGCGAGCAACGCGCGGTTGCGCGGGGCAAGGTCGTGCACGAGCGCCGAGAACCCGCGCCAGAACGCGGCCTTGTCGATGCCGGTGCCCGGCAGCGCTTCGTTTTCGATGAACTGGCTCAGCGCTTCCGCGACTTGCAGTCCGTCATGGTCGATCATCGTGAATCCTCCCGGGAAAAGTGTCACGCGCGCGGATCAAGCCGCGACGCTTTCTGCGCCGGCGCGGGCAATCTGCGCATCCTGTTCGGACTTTACGCCAGACACGCCGATCGCGCCTGCAATGTGGCCGCCGACCGTGATCGGTACGCCGCCTTCGAGCAGGCCCGCGAGCGGCGCGCTCAGGAAGGCGGTGCGGCCACCGTTGATCATATCTTCATATGTCTTGGTTTCGCGCCGTCCGAGCGCCGCCGAGCGCGCTTTTTCCTGCGCGATGGCGGCGCTCGCCGGCGCGGCGCCGTCGAGGCGCGAGAACGCGAGCGGATGGCCGCCGTCGTCGACGATCGCGATCGACACGGCCCAGCCGTGCGCGTCGGCTTCTGCACGGGCGGCGGCGAGCATGCGGTCGGCGTCGGCGCGATCGAGTACGGGTTTGGTGTGCATCAGGGTTCTCCGGAATCCGTTCAGTTGGCGAGTGGGGTGTCGACGAGTTCGATCCAGTGACGCACGGGCGTGCGGCCCGCGCTGTTCAGATGGGTCTGGCAGCCGACGTTGGCCGTGACGATCAGGTCGGGGCGCGACGCTTCGAGCGCATCGAGCTTGTTGTTGCGCAGTTGCGTCGCGATCCCGGGCTGCGTCAGCGAATAGGTGCCTGCCGAACCGCAGCAGAGATGCGCATCGGCGACGGGTGTCAGATCGAAACCGAGCCGGACGAGCAGGCTTTCGACCACGCCGCCCAGCCGTTGCGCGTGCTGCAGCGTGCATGGGCAATGGAATGCGATGCGGCGCGAACCGGCGCGGACGAGAGCGTCGAGCGGCTCGGCGGCGATCGCTTCGGCGATGTCGCGTGCCAGCGCGCTGACGCGCTGCGCCTTGTCCGCATAGGCATCGTCGAAACGCAGCAGGTCGCCGTATTCCTTCACGAACGCGCCGCAGCCGCTCGCGCTCAGCACGATCGCTTCGGCGCCCGCTTCGATCGCGGGCCACCATGCGTCGATATTGCGTCGCGCGCGGGCAAGTCCCGCTTCCTGCGCATTCAGGTGATATTCGGTGGCGCCGCAGCAGCCGGCGAGCGGCGCCGGTGTCACGCTGATGCCGAGCCGGTCGAGCACGCGCGCGGCGGCGGCGTTGGTGTTCGGCGACAGCGACGGCTGCACGCAGCCTTCGAGCATCAGTACGCGCCGCGCATGGCGCACGGGCGGGCGTGGCGCGGCGGCCGGCGCGGCTGCCGGGATCTTGTCTCGCAGCGTGTCCGGGAGCAGCGGGCGCAGTGCGCGGCCGGCCTTCAGCAATGCGGCGAAGGTCGCCGGGCGCGGCACGACGTGGCGCAGGCCGGCGCGCAGCAGGCGTTCGCGTGCGGTGCGCTTCGCGTGTTTCTCGGCTTCCGCGCGGCCGATGTCGAGCAGGGCGTGATAGCGCACACCCGACGGACAGGTCGTCTCGCAGTTGCGGCAGGTCAGGCAGCGGTCGAGATGCTGCTGCGTCGTGTCGCCGACCGGCTCGCCTTCGAGCATCTGCTTGATCAGGTAGATGCGGCCGCGCGGGCCGTCGAGCTCGTTGCCGAGTACCTGGTAGGTCGGGCACGTCGCATTGCAGAAGCCGCAGTGCACGCAGGCGCGCAGGATCGCCTCCGCTTCATCGGCCCGTGCCAGGGCCTGGCTTGTTTCGCTGAGATGGGTTTGCATCGGCGTATCGCGTCAGAAGTCGGCGGACAGGCGGCCGGGATTGAAAATCGCGTGCGGATCGAGTTGCGCCTTCAGTTGCCGGTGCACGCGCAGTAGTGCGGAAGGGAGCGGCTGGAACGGCGTCGGCGTCACGCCCGGCGTGAAGCAGGTCGCATGGCCGCCCCATTGCGCGGCGAGCCGTTGAAGCGTGGCCGCATCGGCGTCGGTTTTCAGCCAGCGCTGCGCGCCACCCCAGTCGAGCAGCGTCGGGCCGGCCAGTGCGTCGAGCGGGGCGGCGCCCGGCACGGACAGGCGCCACAGCGGACGCGGATCGTCGAAGAAGGGCAACGTCTGATCGCGTAATTGCGTCCAGAATGCATCGTCCATTGCCTCGCCGCCGATCGCGTCGCGTGCCGCGCGTACTGAACCCGTGCCGCCTTCGAGGCGCAGGCGCAGGATGCCGCCCGCGTGGCATGCGCCCGCGAGCGGCATGCCCGCGCGACGCCATGCAGCGACGCGCGCCAGCGCAGTGCCGGCGTCGAGCGTCAGCGCCAGGTCGCGCGTCGCGCGCGGCTTGGGCAGCACTTTCAGCGACACTTCCGTCACGAGGCCGAGGCAGCCGAAGCTGCCCGCGAGCAGGCGCGACACGTCGTAGCCGGCGACGTTCTTCATCACTTCGCCGCCAAAGCGCAGATGTTTCGCGTGACCGGTGATCACGCGGCAGCCGAGCACGAAGTCGCGCACCGCGCCGGCCCACGGGCGGCGCGGGCCGGACAGCGCCGCCGCGAACATGCCGCCGACGGTCGCCGCGCCGCCGAACGACGGCGGCTCGCACGGTAGCATCTGGCCGGCGGCGTCGAGCGCGCCTTCGAGTTCGGCGAGCGGCGTGCCGGCACGCGCGGTCACGACCAGCTCGGTCGGGGCGTAGCTGACGATGCCGCGGTGCCGGCGCGTGTCGATCTCGCGTCCGGACACGGGGCGGCCGAGGAACGCCTTCGTGTCGCCCCCGCGGATCCGCAGCGAATGGCGTTCGCCGATCGCCTCGTTGACCTGCGCGACCAGCGCGGCGCTGTCGTCCATCGATTCGAATTCGCGTCGCATCAGAAGCGCTCCAGTTCGGGAAACGGCAATTGGCCGTGATGGACGTGCATCGCGCCGAATTCGGCGCAGCGGTGCAGCGTCGGGATGTTCTTGCCCGGATTGAGCAGGCGCTGCGGATCGAACGCGGCCTTCACCGCATGGAAGAACGTGATTTCGTCGGCATTGAACTGCACGCACATCTGGTTGATCTTCTCGCGTCCGACACCGTGCTCGCCGGTGATGCTGCCGCCGACCGCCACGCACAGCTCGAGGATCCGGCCGCCGAGCGCCTCCGCGCGATCGAGCTCGCCGGGCCGGTTCGCATCGAACAGGATCAGCGGATGCATGTTGCCGTCGCCCGCGTGGAACACGTTCGCCACCGGCAGGCCGTATTCGGCGGACAGCGCAGCAATGCCTTCGAGCACGCGCGGCAGCTCGCGGCGCGGGATCGTGCCGTCCATGCAGTAGTAGTCGGGCGAGATGCGGCCGACCGCGGGGAACGCATTCTTGCGGCCGGCCCAGAAACGCTGACGCTCGGCTTCGTCGCGCGCGACGCGAATCTCCGATGCGCCCGCGTCGCGCAGCAGCGCGGCGACGCGCTCGGCGTCCTCGGCGACGTCGCTCGCCGCGCCGTCGAGTTCGCACAGCAGGATCGCCTGCGCATCGACCGGATAACCGGCGTGAATGAAATCCTCGGCCGCGCGGATCGCGAGGTTGTCCATCATTTCGAGGCCGCCGGGGATGACGCCCGCGCCGATGATCGTCGCGACCGCGCCGCCCGCCTTGCCGACGTCGTCGAAGCTCGCCATCAGCACCTTCACGCTCGGCGGCTTCGGCAGCAGCTTCACCGTCACCTCGGTGACGATGCCGAGCATGCCTTCGGAACCCGTGAACAGCGCGAGCAGATCGAAGCCGGGACTGTCGAGCGCGTCGGCGCCGAGCGTCAACTGATCGCCGTCGATCGTCAGGATCTCGACCTTGAGAATGTTGTGCACCGTCAGCCCGTATTTCAGGCAATGCACGCCGCCCGCGTTTTCGGCGACGTTGCCGCCGATCGAGCAGGCGATCTGCGACGACGGATCCGGTGCGTAGTAAAGGCCGTACGGTGCGGCGGCCTGCGAGATCGCGAGATTGCGCACGCCGGGCTGCACGCGCGCGACGCCTGCGTCGGGATCGATGGCGAGGATCCGGTTGAATTTCGCCATCACGAGCAGGATGCCCTTTTCGAGCGGCATCGCGCCGCCCGACAGGCCGGTGCCCGCGCCCCGCGCGACGACGGGGACGCCGTGCGCGGACGCGACGCGCAGCACCGCACGCACCTGGTCGACCGTGTCGGGCAGCACGACCGCGAGCGGCACGGTGCGATACGCTGCGAGGCCGTCGCATTCGAACGGCTTCAGCGCTTCGCGCTCGTGCAGCACCTCGAGTCCCGGCGCGGCCGCATGCAGCGCGGTGACCAGCGCGTGCCGGTCGACCGGCGGCAGCGGTCCGTCGATCTGTTCGTCGTAGATGAAATTCATCGGGAGTGTCTCCGCCATGCTTGCGATCGCGCGGCGAATGCGCCGATCGTCGAATGGACGGATTCTTGTGGGTCGGCTCGCACGTGTCCAGATGCGGGAAGCGTGGTCATACCAGTTTTTTGTCCAGGGCCGGGAAAGCGTGTTTTGGATGTGGGTAAAACGCAATGGCGACAAGGGTTTATGAGACAATCGGCCTCGTTTCGTAAAGGTGGTCATACCAGTATGGAAATGCAGGATCGGGAGCATCCGGCGCGGGCGGTGGCGGACGTCGTCGCGGAGCGCATCGAGAAGCTGATCGTCGATGGCGTGCTGAAGGCGGGGCAGGCGCTGCCGTCCGAACGGCGCCTTACGGAGAAGCTCGGCGTGTCGCGCACGGCGGTGCGCGAGGGAATGAAGCTGCTGAGGGCGCGCGGCATCATCGAGACGACGCACGGCAAGGGATCGTTCGTTGCAAGCCTGGCCCCGCAGCGGGAAATCACGCCGATGATGCATCTGCTCGGCTCGCAGCCGCGCACGCTGTTCGACTTGTTCGAAGTGCGCGGGATGCTCGAGGCCGAGGCGGCGCGCCTTGCGGCGCTGCGCGGCACGCCGGCCGACTTCATCCTGATCACGCGGCGCTACGAGGAGATGGTCGCCGCCGAGGCGCAGGATCTCGATCCGGCCGCGCGCGCGAAGCTCGATCATGCGTTTCATCTGTCGATCTGCGAGGCGTCGCACAACCCGGTGCTCGTCAACACGCTGCAATCGCTGACCGACCTGTTGCTCAGCTCGGTATTCGCGTCGGTGAACAACCTGTATCACCGCGAACCGTTGAAGAAGCAGATCGATCGCCAGCACGCGCGGCTTTTCAATGCGGTGACGGGGCGCTTGCCGGAGCAGGCGCGCAAGGCCGCGAGCGAGCACATTCGCCAGTGCGTCGAGTATCTGCGGGAAATCGAACAGGAGGAGCAGCGGCTCGTGCGCTCGACGCTCAGGCTCGAAGGGTGGAAGTAATGAAGCCGGGTTTCAGGAAACGGAGCGGGCGCTGCCGGGGCGAAGGGGGGACTGGTGTGCCGAGCTTGCGTAAGTGCTCGAGTTGCGCGCAGCCGAGCCGACGCGGCGAATGAGTCTGCTCGGCGCGTGGACGACGGCGTTCGCCGGCTGGGTGATGGCCACAGGATGCCGTCCCGTCACACTCGACGCGCTTGACCGGCGCCGGGGATGCGGACGCCGGCTGAGGCATTCGTTCTGGCCGCCTGGCCTTGGGTTCTGCTGAGGCGAAACAGAATCGAGTTTGTGCGCATAAAGATTCGACGACGTGCGTGATGACGCTGTTGCACGTCGCGAAGTGAGCCCTCATTTGTCTGCGAGCGGGCAGCCGGATCGCCGAACGGATGTCTTGGGCGACTGTGTCGGATCAGATGCCCGATCGATTGCGCCGGCGTACGCATGGCGGCGAATATGCGCGCCGACATCGCGCGACCCGCACGCGCCGCTTTCCGTGAATTACTTCAGCAGTTTGACCATGTGCTCTTCGTCATAGAAGCAGCCATCGACGACCAGTGCACGCGGCTCCGTGCCAAAGCGGACGAATCCCTGCGACGCATAGAGCCGTCTGGCCGACGCGTTGATCGCGTTCACGCTCAGCATCAACTGCATGCAGTGCCACGCATGCGCCGCGTGTGCCGTCGCGGCGTCGAGCAGCGATTGGGCGATGCCCTGGCGTCGATAGGCCGGATCGACGAACACGCCCCAGATCGTCGCCTTGTGGCTCGCCTGCGCGAGCGCCTCGCGGCGCACGCCGGTGATGCCGATCAGCGCATTGCCATCGAATGCGCCGAACACGGCCTGCGTGCGCGTCGGGCGAATGCGTTCGACCACTTCGTCAAGCGAGCGGGCGGCTTCTTCGTCGCGCGTCGGCAGGATCGAGGTCGGCGAGGTGTCGATCGCGTGCAGGCGCAATGCCTGGAATCGTGCGGCGTCGGCGTTTTCGAGCGGGCGGATTGTGATCATCGCAGCGTGTCGTCGTGATTGAGCGTGGAAACGAAACACGCCGCGCGAACCGCGCGGCGTGCCGTGACCATGCTAATCGACTTCGGGTTGTCCGGGCGGCCCGCACTGCGAAGCGTTCGCCGCGCCGCGCGCGTCGCTCAATACCGCGACAACTGGTTGCCGTCGAGACGCACGCGCTCGCCCGGGCGCAGGTCGCCGGGCGTCGGCACGTCGAACGAGCGCATCGAGCCGTCGTTCACCTGCACGTCGATCCGATAGCCGCTGGCCTGTTGCGCACCCATCTGCTGGCCGATCTGGTTGCCCGCATAGGCGCCCCCGAGCGCGCCGATCACAGTCGCTGCGTCGCGTCCGCGTCCGCCGCCGACCTGGTTGCCGAGCACACCGCCGATCAGCGCGCCGACCACGGTGCCTGCGATACCCGACGGGCCCGTCGCGTTGCTGATCGGCCGGATGTTCGTGATCGTGCCGTATTGCGTGCCGTACGCGCTCCCGGACGGGTTCCCGTACTGCGAACCGTATTGACCGCCATTCTGCGTGTCATACGGATACGCCGGCGCCGGGTTGCCCTGATACGCGGGCTGCGAGACATAGCCGGGCTGGGAATAGGCGGGCTGCGAATAGGCCGGCGTCCCATACTGCTGGCCCGGGAAGCCCGATTGCCCGCCGTACGGGCCGTAGCCCGGCGCGACACAGGCAGTCAATGGGAGTGCCGCGACGGCGACAAGGGCGGCGAACAAGACGGTCTTCGTGGAGGGCGTGCGCATCATGATGTTTCCTGCATCGGCAAGGCGTTCGCCGCAGAATGATCGGGAGGGGCGGCGAACTCGCCGTGAGTATAAGGAAACGCCGGATGCACGTCCGAGGCGGTCGCGTAACAACATGTAAAGTCTGTTGCGGCGTAAATCCCCCGCCGCGCTGCGCGGTGGCGCGGGTCATGCCGGCGTCGGATCGCGCGCGATGATGTGCGGCGGTCGGCCGGGCAGCCGCCATATTTCGTCCGTAGGATTCCGTTGAAGGAAAACGCCGATGGCCTGCTTGCTGATTCGCAATGTCAATACAGGTGTGCATGACGCGCTCGACATCCTGATCGATGGCGACCGCATTGCCGGGATCGGGCCGGCGATCGATGTGCCGGACGGCTGCGTCGTCGAAGACGGCGGCGGCGCGCTCGTGTTGCCGGGCCTCGTGGAGGGCCATACGCATCTGGACAAGACCCACTGGGGCATGCCGTGGTATCGCAACGAAGTGGGGCCGCGTCTGATCGACCGCATCGAGAACGAGCGCCGCTGGCGCGCGACGAGCGGCCACGATGCGGGCACGCAGTCGCTTGCACTGGCGCGGGCGTTCCTCGCCGCAGGCACGACGCGGTTGCGCACGCACGTCGACGTCGATACCGATGCCGGATTGCGGCACCTGCATGGCGTGCTCGCCACGCGCGAAGCGCTGCGCGGCCGGCTGGAGATCCAGATCGTCGCGTTCCCGCAATCGGGCGTGCTGAAGCGGCCGGGAACCGACACGCTGCTCGCCGATGCGCTGCGCGCAGGGGCCGACGTGCTCGGCGGGCTCGATCCGTGCTCGATCGAAGGCGATCCAGTCGAGGCGCTCGACGTGCTGTTCGGCATCGCCGACCGGCAGGGTTGCGGGCTCGACATTCACCTGCACGAGCCCGCGGCGATGGGCGCTTTCTCGCTCGACCTGATCTTGCAGCGGACGGCGGCGCTCGGGATGCAGGGGAAGGTCGCGATCAGCCACGGTTTCTGTCTCGGCGAGATCGGCGAACGTCAGCGCGATGCGCTGCTCGCGCGCATGGCGGCGCTTGGCGTCGCGCTCGTGACGACCGCGCCGGCGTCCGTTGCGGTGCCCCCGCTCGCGGCATGCCGCGCGGCGGGCGTCACGGTGATCGGCGGCAATGACGGGATCCGCGATACCTGGACGCCGTACGGTTCGCCCGACATGCTCGAGCGAGTGATGCTGATCGGCATGCGCAACGATTTCCGCCGCGACGACGATCTGGAATGCGCGCTCGATTGCGTGACGTATGGCGGTGCGCGCGGTTGCGGCTTTGCCGAATATGGATTGCAGCCGGGCAGCCGCGCCGATCTCGTGCTCGTCGACGCGCGCACGCTGGCCGAAGCGGTGGTCGCGCGGCCGGTACGCAGGCTCGTGGTGTCGTCGGGGATCGTCGTGGCGCGCGACGGCGTGCTCGTGTGAGACGAACGTCAGCCGATGCGGCTGGCAGGCGCCGTGTCGCGCGGCGCGGATCGCGCGCGGCGGATGTAAGCGGTGGACGTAAGCGGTGGACGTAAGCGGGGGGAGGCGCATGCGGCATCGATGCCGCATG
>NZ_JAHACR010000513.1 GCF_018375725.1 Burkholderia sp.
TTCCCGTGTGAAAGTAGGTAATCGTCAGGCTCCCCATCTGAAAACCCCCGCCCAGTCAGGCGGGGGTTTTTGCTTTGCAGCGCCGCAACCCGCCCCGCCTCCGACCAGACTGTATTGACCCAGTGAATTCCTGCTCACGCCATAATGGACGGAAAGACGATGAGCACGAAGATGGACGAAGACATCAAGCGATGGACGGCGAAGCGCAAGAGCGCGCTGGTGCTGGACATCATCCAAGGCAAAATGACGGTGGCGGAAGCCAGTCGCGCTTACGACCTGTCGCCTTCCGAGGTTGAGAACTGGGTCGACGACGGCAAGCGGGGCATGGAGAACGCGCTGCGGGCCAATCCACTGGATCTGAAAGAGCAATACGAACGGCAGATCAAGGAACTGCAAGAGGCGTATGGCGAAGCGATGCTGGAGCTGCGCGCCCGAAAAAAATTGCAGTCCCTGCTGGGCGAGGACGACAAGTGATCGAGACGATCCGCCAGGGACTGCAAGCTGACGGTATTACCGTCTCGATCTCGAAGCTGTGCCGTTGGTTTGAGGTGCCGCGCCGCACCGTGTATTACCGGCCGGTCAAGTCTGCACCGAAGGTTCAGGCGCGTTTTTCCGAACCGATCAAAGCACTGATTGAGGAATCGCCGTCGTTCGGCTACCGGACCGTGGCGCACCTGCTGGGGTTCAACAAGAACACGGTGCAGCGGATCTTCCAGTTGAAGGGCTGGCAGGTTCGCAAGCGACCGATTGGCTTCCGGCCTCGCGTTCAAGCGATGCCGTCGGTCGCCACCGCAGCGAACGAGCGATGGTCGACGGATATGTGCCGCGTCTGGGCCGGCCGCGACGGTTGGGCTACGTTGGCGCTGGTGATTGACTGCCATACGCGTGAATTACTGGGTTGGCGCCTGTCGCGCAGCGGCAAGGCCAGCACCGCCTCAAGCGCGTTGGAGCATGCGCTGATTGCTCGGTTCGGGACGCTCGGACGGGTGCCAAGGCCATTCCTGCTCCGGAGCGACAACGGCTTGGTTTTTACGAGCCGCGATTACACGGCATTGGTGCGCCGTTACGGGTTGCGGCAGGAGTTCATTACGCCGCACTGCCCGCAGCAAAATGGCATGGTTGAGCGCGTGATCCGCACGCTCAAAGAGCAATGCGTGCATCGCCACCGGTTCGAGACGCTGCAACATGCCAGCCGCGCGATTGCCGACTGGATCCAGTTTTACAACCATCGACGGCCACACCAGGCACTGAAGATGAAGACCCCGGCTGAGGCATTCGCTTTAGCCGCTTAACCTGTGCAGGTTTCACTGGGTCAATACAAGACCACGTAATAAAAACGCCGGACGAGGCATGTGCTGTCCTCATCCGGCGTCCGCTCCGTACGACCGCGTCAGCCATGCGGCTTGGTCGGGCGCGCTATCGCGGCATCGCAGCAGCCTTACTTCTTCTTGGCGTCGACGTGCTTCGGCTTCGGCGGCGTCTGGA
>NZ_JAHACR010000099.1 GCF_018375725.1 Burkholderia sp.
GGTCGACCGGTACAGCGAGCGAAAGGAAAGCGCCGAGGCGCTTTCGCGGCGCGTGAATCAGCGGAGTATCTAATACCCAGCCCAAGGAGTGACGATGGAGATCCGTCCCGCCACGGTCGACGACCTGGCGTCGCTTGAAGCGCTGCTGTGTCAATGCGGTCTGCCCGTCGTCGGTGTGAGCGACCATTTGCAGAATTTTATGGTCGCGATTGAAAATTCGACGGTGTGCGGGTGCGGTGGCGTGGAGCATTACGGCGACGCCGCACTTTTGCGCTCCATCGCGGTTGCGGAACATGCGCGCGATTCTGGTTTGGGGCAGAGTATCGTTTCGCAGTTAGTCGCCACGTGCCATGCGCGCCACGTCCGGGCGCTGGTTCTCCTCACTACGACCGCAGAGGCCTATTTCACTCGTCACGGTTTTGTGCGTATTGCGCGCGGCGACGTACCGCCCTTGGTATTGGCGTCGAGCCAATTCCAGGGCGTATGTCCGGGATCGGCCGTGTCGATGTTGCGCGTTCTGTCAGCCTTGTGACGAGCGCCACAGCGTCGGCGCGTTGTCCAATGCCGGCCCGCCCGGCTCTGATCAATTGTCCGTTTGTCGTCGCGCCGCCGTGCGTTCGGCTCTGCCGTCAGTCAGAGCGCGTGCTGGACATCCTTCCGGCGTCGCAACGCGGCCCGTTCGCGAAGGAGGACGGCGACGCCGTGTTCGATGCCCAAGGGCGAAAGGCGAGCGAATAGGCGAAAACGGCACGACGTCGCCCACCGCCCGCACATGAGAACGGCGTGGGTCAGGCGTCGAAGTCGAGATCGCTGATCATGATCTCCGGATCGCGCTGGGTTCTCGTGCTGAAATCGACCGGCAGTTCCATCTGCCATTGTTCGATCTTGACCGGCAGCGCAGCCAGATAGCGATCGAAGCGGCTCCGGTCCGGCTCGGCCAGCAGGCGCTCGATGGCGTCGTCGCTCCATGCGAGGAATGCATTCAGGCGATTCGGCAGTCCGACCTCCGACGTGATGCCGATCACGGAAATGCTGGCGGGCCGGCCCTGCGGGTCGCGCGGAACGACGCTGACCTTCACGTCGCCATGCCGATACAGACTCAGCAATCTTTCCACGATGCGCGGCGCATAGTCGGTTTCGAAACGTGCATGCTGTTCTGGAGTCATTTCATCCTCTTGCCCAAAAATATCGTGACGATCACGTAACGTCGCCATTATCGACGTCATGATTCAAAAGAACAGACACAGAGAACGTTGCGGCCAACCGCCACGCGCACTGTTACTTGTATATGGTGCGCTGTCCGGGTAGAAATCGATCATCGCCGCCTCGCCTTGTGTCGCGGGCCGGTTCTGCTTCGACCGGTTCATCGGGGGCGGCGGCCGGCAGAACCATGCATCGAAACCGCGAGGCGATCCTGGCTCGCGCGGCATCGCCCGGCGCGAGCGGCACCGACGAAGCATCCAAGGAGTCAACCCACAATGGCAATCGTCCTATGCGTCCTCTACCCTGATCCGGTAGATGGCTATCCGCCGCGCTACGTGCGCGACGAAATCCCGACCATCACGCGATATGCGGACGGCCAGACCGCCCCGACCCCGAGCGGCCCGCTCGGATTCAAGCCCGGCGAACTCGTCGGGTCGGTATCGGGTGCGCTGGGACTGCGCAGCTACATGGAAGCGCACGGACATACGCTCATTGTGACGAGCGACAAGGATGGTCCCGACTCGGAATTCGAGAAGTGGCTTCCCGAAGCCGAGGTCGTCATTTCCCAGCCGTTCTGGCCGGCCTACCTGACGGCGGAACGCATCGCCAAGGCCAGGAAGCTGAAACTGGCCTTGACTGCGGGCATCGGCTCCGATCACGTCGACCTCGAGGCCGCGGCGAAGGCCGGCATTACGGTCGCCGAGGTCACCGGTTCGAACAGCATCAGCGTGGCCGAACACGTCGTGATGACCACCCTGGCGCTCATCCGCAATTACCTGCCGTCGCACCAGGTTTCGGAACAGGGCGGCTGGAATATCGCCGATTGCGTGTCCCGCAGCTATGACATCGAAGGGATGCATTTCGGTACGGTCGGTGCGGGCCGCATCGGTCTTGCCGTCCTGCGCCGGCTGAAGCCCTTCGGCCTGAACCTGCATTACACGCAGCGTCACCGGCTCGGTGCGGATATCGAAGCGGAGCTGGGGCTGACATACCACCCGGATGTGGCATCGCTCGTGAGCACCGTGGATATCGTCAATCTCCAGATTCCGCTTTATCCGTCGACCGAAAACCTGATCGACGACAAGATGATCGCGAGCATGAAGCGCGGCGCCTATCTGATCAATACCGCACGGGCAAAACTGGTCGATCGCGATGCCGTCGTGCGCGCACTCACGTCCGGCCACCTCGCGGGCTACGGGGGCGACGTGTGGTTTCCGGAGCCGGCGCCGCCGGACCACCCGTGGCGCACGATGCCCTTCAACGGCATGACGCCGCATATCTCCGGTACGTCGTTGTCGGCACAGGCGCGTTATGCGGCTGGCACGCTGGAAATACTGCAGTGCTATTTCAATGGCACGCCGATCCGGAATGAATACCTGATCGTCGCCGGCGGCGCACTCGCAGGAACCGGCGCGAAGTCTTACCGGCTGAACTGAAGCCCGGTGCAGATCTGATCGGGCGGCGCGCGTGAACGCGCGTCGCCCTTTGGCGGCAGGATCCGGGATTGCATGTCGCTCGCGGTCAATGCGGCGTCCGCATTTTCCGGCCAGACGCGGCAGTGGCGTTCCGCTCCGTCAACGGCGGACATCGTGCGTGCCACATCGGTGCACGCAGGCCGCCACATGTCATATCAGCGGGCACGCGCCGGTGCGAGAACTGCGCTGCCGTCAGCAATCAGGCGTCGTCGACATTGTCGGCATAGTGATCGATGGCCAGCTTGCATTCGTTCAACACGACCGTGAGAAGGTCTGCGTCGTTCGCCTCGATCCACTTCCGGATCTGCAGGAACTGCTCGGTGCCGAGATCGGCGATGCGGCCCGGATCTTCCGTCGTCACGTCGACGACTGCCAGCCCCCGGTTGCCCGGCAACGGCGACAGCGTCGCCGCGATGTTGAAGCGGCGGTATTGTTGGTCAATGCGCACGTCGGCACCTCCATACGGTCGTGGAATGCAATCGAATCGGGCGGCGTGCGCCGCCTGCCCGTCTGACACGATCAGCCCAGCGCGTTGCGGAAAACCGTTCCGCCGAATCCCGTCACGACGTTGTCGACCGAAAACGGCGTCGCTTCCTTCGCTTCGAGAATGACGGCCACGCTGCCCGGCGCGAGCTTCGCCGACACCATTTCGACGAATTCGGCATCCAGCAGCGTGTTGCCTGCCGTATCGGCGATCAAACCGGTACTCGCACCCGCGGTCATGCCGGCCACCGCGCCGACCGGGCCGCCCAGCATGCCGAGCAGCCCGCCCGTGATCGCACCCACGACGCCGCCCCAGAACGGGTGCGTCTCGGCGCCCAGCAGCGCGAGTTTTCCCGCGGCATCCTTTTCCGCGATGACACCGTTTTCGATGGTGAACCCCACATCCTTTTGGGAGAGTGCATCGAAATCGCGGGCGGCCTTTTGCGCCAGATCGACGTTGCCGAAAACGGCAACGATCAGTTGCTTCGTCATCTGAAACCTCTTGCGTACGTGATATGCATGGATCGCGCGTGCCAAAGCCGCGCCGTCCCGCGGATTCGCCCACTTCCGCGACGCGGCATCCGCATCGGGCCTGCTTGCGCGAACGGAGTTCCGGTTGCCCGCGGCGCCTGCCGTCAGACGCCTGTCGCCGCCTCGCGCGCCTTCGCGGCGTCGAGATAGGTCTTTGCGGCTGCTTGCTGCCTGGCAGCCGCGGCCTGCCTGTCCGCCGGCGCCGCGCCGGGCTGGTAGGCATCCCTTGCCAACTGGTAAGCGTGCGCGGAGATGTTCTGAAGTTCGGCCGCGCGGGCCTTGTCGACTGCACTCATGATCCGTTCCCTCTGCAAATATCGGCATCCTGATACATGAGCGACCGGCGCCAGCCGCCGGCCCGCTCACGATGTGCCGCGGATGCTATCGGCTACCAAAGGTATCGTCGCCCGCCTCGTCCACTTCGACCGGGAAGCGATGCTGTCCGAAACTCAGGACGAGCACGCCGATGGCGAGCAGGACGATACCGATTGTCGTCATCAGCATGTGATCCGGATGGTCCGATCCGCCGCGCAGGATCAGGTCTCGTGCGAGCGACGCCATGGCGATGTAGAGCGGGAAACGAACCGGCAACCGGCCGAAGCGCAGGTAGCGGACGTTCATCGCGAGCACTTCCAGGTACAGGAACATCAGCAGCAGGTCGGTCAGCGAAACCGTTCCCGCCTGGACGACTTTCACCACTTCCTGTGCCATCGCGAAGACCGTCGCGAGCCCGAGCGCGATCAGGCCGGACAGCTCGGCCACATGGAGAAATCGCGCGAATCGCCGGCGGACTGCGTCTGCGGGGGTATGTATCGTTTGTGGTGTATTCAAGGTGATGTGCGGGGTGAAGGGTTGGTCAATGTTTCGGAGCGGACAAGCCGCTTGTCGTGCGGTCGATATCGTCGGCTTCCCCGGCGGGCTGGCCGACGATCGTCGCGGCCTGCGCTGGCGCTGCGTGACTGCGTCTCCTGTTCGCGCCAGTCGATCTGTATTGTCGTCGGGCGGCGTGACAGGCATGAGCGGCATTCGGTCGCGGTGCGCACATCGGTGCCGGCGTCGCGGCGGCGTGGCCTGAATGGCTGCGCACGCAACGCGCCCGGCGGTGTGTCGACGAATGCGGGCGTATCTGTGTTTTCCGATGCTCCGGGTTGATTCAGTGGGCGGACATGCGGATGCGCATATCCACGCGAACGCTTCCTTCCTTCAATCAGTGATCCCGTGCAGCCGGCGCGCGCCGGCCCGTCTCGGCAATGGCCTGCTCGACCGCCGACAGCGTCGTCCGGCAACGCTCATGGAATGCCGCACCGGCGTCGGTGCACGTGACATCGTGTGCATGACGAAGCAGAAGATGGCAGTCGAGATACCGTTCAAGACAGTCGATCCGTTCGCTGATCTCCGACTCGCCGATTTGCAGTTCGGTCGCCGCGCGGGCCAGGCATCCATGCTCGACCACCACGACGTAAATGCGCATCGATTCCAGAAGGTTCATCGTGACGCACCTCGTCAGATGGCAGAGCGATCCTAATCTACTGCACGCGCCGCGATGGCATCAAGAGCACAGCGTTGCACGCCGGGCGAAATCTGGCTTCGATTGATGCAATCGAATTACAGATGGACGCGATGTGTTCCAAAGAACCGCTGAAACTGTTAGATTGCAAGCCGAATGATGTAATGCGACGCGGTCAGCTGTACGCGAGGGCCAGCGACGATCGGTGAAGGAACGGTTCGGGGCCGGCATGCTCCGTGCACGCCCGCGGCGTGCCGTGCGTGAGTCGTCCGCGTCGGATTGCGCGAATTCGCCGCGTTGTTGCGCAGCGGCGGTTGATTGCGCGCCCCGCAAGATTCCCCGACCTGTCACACAAGAGAACAGACGCATGACACATTCCCATCGCTCGTTTTCGTGCGCCGTCGGGCCTGCGGCCCATTTCTTCCTGGCATGAATGACTGGCGAGATCCAATGCTGACTCCTCCCCCCCTTTCCCAAGCAGTCCACAGCCCGACCACGCGCAACGCGATTTTTCTCGTGGCGACGATGAACCCGGGCGAGCATCATGCCGAGACGATCCGTGCATGGTGCGGCGACATCGCCGCCCTCGTGCGCGCCGTCAGCAAGCGCGTGCCGTCCAGCAATCTTTCGTGTGTATGCGGGTTCGGCTCCGATGCATGGGATACGCTGTTTGGCGGGCCGCGTCCCGCATCGCTGCATCCCTTTCGCGAGTTCGGCGCGGGGCAGCGGACGGCCGTATCGACGCCCGGCGATATCCTCTTGCACATCCGCGCCGATGCGATGGATCTGTGCTTCGAACTTGCGACGCAGTTGCTCGGCCGCCTCGGCGATGCGGTGACGGTCGTTGATGAAGTGCACGGCTTCCGCAATTTCGACCAGCGGGCGATGATCGGCTTCGTCGACGGCACGGAAAACCCGGCCGGGCGCGAGGCGGTCAACTTCACGGTGATCGGCGACGAAGACGCGGAATTCGCCGGCGGCAGCTATGTGATCGTGCAGAAATACCTGCACGACATGGCGGGCTGGAATGCGCTGGCGGTCGAAACACAGGAACGCATCATCGGCCGCACCAAGCTGGCCGATATCGAGCTCGCCCCGGCGGTCAAGCCGTCGTCGTCGCACAGTTCGCTCACGACGCTGACCGAGAACGGCCAGGAAGTGAAGATCCTGCGCGACAACATGCCGTTCGGGCGTCCCGGCTCAGGCGAGTTCGGCACGTTCTTCATCGGCTACGCGCGCTCGCCCGCACCCATCGAGCAGATGCTCGAGAACATGTTCGTCGGCCGCCCGCCCGGCAATTACGATCGCCTGCTCGATTACAGCCGCGCAGTCACCGGCTCGCTGTTCTTCGTGCCGTCGGCCGACCTGCTCGACGCGCTCGCGGATCGTGACGCGCCGGCCACGGATGCCGCCCAGCCGGCGGCCACTGAATCGACCGAGCCGCTTCATGGCGGCTCGCTGAACATCGGATCGCTCAAAGGAACCCAACCGAATGAATAACCTACATCGCCAGCTCGCACCGATCTCCTCCGCCGCATGGGAGCAAATCGAAGAGGAAGTGGCGCGGACCTTCAAACGTTCCGTTGCCGGCCGTCGTGTCGTGGATGTGATCGGCCCGGGCGGCGCCGAGCTGTCCGGCGTCGGTACGGGGCACCTGAGCACGATCGCCGCGCCGCGGGAGCACGTCGATGCCCGGCTGCGCGAGGTCAAGGCGCTCGTGCAGCTGACCGTTCCGTTCGAACTCCGCCGCGATGAAATCGACAGCGTCGGTCGCGGCGCGCGCAATGCCGACTGGCAGCCTGCGAAAGAGGCGGCGCAGCGGCTCGCGTATGCGGAAGACAACGCGATTTTCGACGGTTATCGGGCTGCGGGTATCGAGGGGATCCGCCAGGGTACGTCGAACCGGAAGCTCACGCTGCCGGCTGAAGTCGGCGCCTACCCGGACGCGATCAGCAATGCGCTCGAATCGCTGCGGCTCGCAGGCGTGGACGGCCCCTACTCGGTGCTGCTCGGCGCGGACGCCTACACGGCACTCAGCGAGGCGCGCGATCAGGGTTATCCGGTCATCGATCACATCAAGCGAATCGTCAGCGGCGAAATCATCTGGGCGCCCGCAATCAGCGGCGGCTGTGTCCTGACGACCCGTGGCGGCGACTATGAGCTGCACCTCGGCGAGGACGTTTCCATCGGCTATATCAGCCACACCGACACGGTCGTTCGGCTGTACCTGCGGGAAACCTTCACGTTCCTGATGCTGACGAGCGAAGCGTCGGTGGCGGTTGCGCCGCACCAACCCGCGCCGAAGCAATAATCGCAGGCGCCCCGTACCGGGCGCTTGCCCGCCGACGACCGTACCCACCCCGCAAGGAGACGCTCATGAGCGATACGAACGATGCCATCCAGCAACTGAAAGCCTCGGTCGAGACCCTGAAAAAGGCGGTAAACACGTCGTCCGGCGGGCAGACAGCCGAGATCGCGGTGCTGTTCACCGTGGTCTCGCTCCTGCTCGGCGAGTTGCCGCCGGATCGGCGCGACACGGTCGAGGATTCGTTTTCCGATTGGGCAAACGGTCTGTCCGACCCTGCGCTCGCGACCAGCCTGAAACAGGTGGCGCGGCGGCGACTCGGCATGAATCTCGAAAGCTGACCCACGGCAGGACGGCACCGGCGACGCGCAGCAGGCTGGCCCACTTGCGCAGCCTGCTGCGCGCACCGCGCGTTCAACGCGTCTATTCCTCGTCAAACAGATCCGGGCCGAACACTTCGTAATGAATGTGGGCCTCGTGTATGCCCAACGCCTTCAAGGCATCGTGTTGCGCCCGCATGAACGCCACCGGGCCGCAGATGTAGTAATCGGCATCCGGCAGCAGGATCTCGTTCTTGATCGCCTTGACGTCGACATGCCCGGCGTAGTCGTAATCCTTGCCCGGCACATCCTCCGGCAACGGTTCGCTGTAATACACCGTCAGACGGAAGTTGGCATGCGACTTCGCTATCTCGCGCAGCCGCTCGCGCATCGCCTGCACCTTGCTGTTGCGTGCGCCGTGCACGAATACCACTTGCCGCTGCGGATCCTGTATCGCCCGCTTGAGCATGCTGATCATCGGGGTCAGCCCGACGCCGCCGCTGATCAGCACGATCGGCGTCCTGGCATTGACGTCGATGTGGAACGTACCATACGGCGCGGCCAGCCTGACCTCGTCGCCGACATTGACATGCTCGTGCAGCAGGCATGAAACAAATCCCGGCGGGTTGACGCCGCCGCCGTCTTCGCGTTTGACGGAAATGCGATAGCTGTGCCCGTTCGGCATGTCCGACAAACTGTACTGGCGAATCTGTTGCAGGCCCAGCGCGGGGACGTCGATCGCCAGGCTGATGTACTGTCCGGGCTCGAAGTTCTCGACGACGCCGCCGTCCGCGGGTTCGAGGATAAAGGACGTAATCACGCTGCTTTCCGGGCGCTTCTCGCGAACGACGAAAAGACGCCAGCCGGTCCAGCCGCCCAGCCGCGACGTGGATTGCTCGTACAGCTCGGTCTCCATGCCCATCAGGACATCGGCCAGATTGCCGTAGGCCTGCGCCCAGGCGGAAATGATTTCGTCGGTCGCCGCGGCGCCGAGGACCTCCCTGATCGCCGCCAGCAGATGCTCCCCGACAATGGGATAGTGCTCGGGACGGACGCCCAGGCTCGCGTGCTTGTTCGCAATGGTCTTCAGCATCGCCATCAGGCTGGTCGGATCCTCGATGTGCTCTGCGTAGGCATAGACCGCGCGCGCCAGTGCCTGCTGTTGCTGCCCCTGCTCCTGGTGCGCCATGTTGAACACATTCTTCAGTTCGGGATGCGCGTCCAGCAACCGCTTGTAAAAGCACGTGATGATGGGATATCCGTGCTCTGCCAGAACCGGCGCGGTGGCTTTCACGATGTCCTTGGTCTTCTGCGTCAACATGACTGTCTCCGGTGCAAGGTGATGCGTTCATATGCCCAAGCCTGGAATGCATTATGAACATCCACGGTTCTAAAGCAATATGCAATATGATTCTTTTGCGACAGGTACCTCGGATGACCCGGATCATTCCGCTGCGTGATGCAGTCGTTACGCGCCGGCACAGTGCGCCGCATCATGCGGCACGTGCGATCGCGTGGCGGTAGCGGCATGCGCGGTTCTGTATCTTTTTCGTGAAGGGGCCGAGGTTGATAATGCGCATGTCCCCGATCAGCAAGGAGAAATGCCATGACCGAAGCTTCTTCGTCTCCGGACAACCCCGACTTCACACAGGGTGTCCCGGTGGCCGATATCGCCGATGGCGGCATGCTGACGGGCCACGTCGGCGACGAACCGGTTCTGCTTGTGCGCCGCGCCGACGAATTGTTCGCGATCGGCGCGACCTGCACGCATTACGGTGCACCGCTCGCCGACGGATTGCTGGTCGGCGATACGATTCGATGTCCGTGGCATCACGCTTGCTTCAGTCTTCGCACCGGCGAGATGCTTCGCGCGCCCGCGCAGGACGATCTGAAATGCTGGCGTGTCGAGCAGCACGATGGCAAGGCCTTCGTGCACGAAGCGCTGCCGGCAGTCCAGCCGACGAAACTGCCGGCCGCACAGGCGCCCGAATCGGTGGTGATTGTCGGCGGCGGTGCCGCGGGCACCATCGCGGCCGAGACCTTGCGCCGTGAAGGCTACGCCGGCCCGATCACGCTGCTGAGCGCCGATCGCGCCTTTCCGTACGACAGGCCGAATTTATCGAAGGACTATCTCGCCGGGACTGCGCAGGCCGACTGGCTGCCTTTGCGCCCGATCGATTTCTACACGGAAAATCGGATCGACGTGCGTTGCGACGTGCGTGTCGTCAAGCTCGACCCGGCGAAACGAACCGTCACGCTCTCGGACGGCGGCGTGGTGAGCTACGGCGCGCTTTTGCTGGCCACGGGCTCCGAACCGGTGCGGCTCGCCGTGCCCGGCGCAACGCTGCCGCACGTCAATGTGCTGAGCACGCTGGCCGATTGCGACGCACTGATCGCGCGTTTCGCGACGGCGCGCCGATGCGTCGTGGTCGGCGCGAGTTTTATTGGTCTCGAAGCCGCGGCTGCGTTGCGAAAGCGCGGGCTCGAGGTCCATGTCGTCGCCCCCGGCGCGCATCCGATGGAGCATGTGCTCGGCGCGACGCTCGGCGACATGGTCAAGGCGCTGCATGAATCGCACGGCGTGGTGTTCCATCTCGGAGCCACGATCGCGGAGATCGAGCAGGATCGCGTGAGACTGTCGACAGGCGTGGAGCTTGCCGCCGATCTCGTCCTGACGGGGATCGGCGTCCGCCCCGATCTCGCGTTGGCGCAGGCGGCGGGCCTCGCGATCGATCGCGGCGTGTCGGTCGACGCGTTCCTTCAGACGAGCGTACAGAACATCTATGCCGCTGGTGATATCGCGCGCTGGCCGGATCCGCGGACCGGGGAAAGCATTCGCGTCGAACACTGGGTGGTCGCCGAACGCCAGGGTGCGATTGCCGCACAGAATATTCTCGGCAAACGGCAGCGTTTCGATGCGGTGCCGTTCTTCTGGACGCAGCACTACGATGTGGCCATCAACTATGTCGGCCATGCGGAGCAATGGGATCGCGTCGACGTGGATGGCGATCCCGCCGCGCATGACTGCACGGTCACCTACTGGCGCGATGGCAAGCGGCTCGCCGTCGCCACGGTCGGCCGCGACCTCGCGAATCTTCGTGCGGAAGTCGCCTTCGAGCGGGAGACGCCGGCATGATCGTCTACCCGGGCGTGAATGACACGGATGCGTGATCGGCGACGCAGTCATGTGCCGCGGAGCGTCGCCGCATGCGCGATTGCGCCGGCTGGTCTTCCGGCGTCAGTTGCGGCCGGACAGTGCACGCTCGATTTTCTTGTCGGTCTTGTATTGGCTGAGCGCGTAGACGGACCAGATCGCTGCCGGAATCCAGCCGATCAGCGTGATCTGCAACAGCAGGCAAATGATGCCGGCAAACGGTCTGCCGATCGTGAAGAACTGAAGCCACGGAAGAAGCAACGCAAGCAGCAGACGCATATCGATCCTCGATTGGTTTAATGTGGTTTTCCCGGTTACGGCCGGTACGGATGTTCACGTACATGGTGCAGGGAACGGCCCGCATCCATCTTGATTCCGGCGCTGCAGATCGGCATCGACCTGTCCGAGGATCGCATGCTGCAGGGCCGCCTGCTCTCCTATGCCGATACGCAGATGTACCGGCTCGGCGCAAACTTCGACGATTTGCCGATCAACCGTCCGCATGTGCCGGTGGTGAACAACAGCCAGATGATGCGATAAACAGCGGCGACCGAAAAGGCGAGGTGAACGACGAACCGCCGACGATCGCCGATCTGACGCAGAACCCGCGCTGCAAGTATGTCCGGACGCCGCTTGCCGGCACGGCGCAGCAGGCGACGATCAGCAAGACGCATGACTTCCGGCCGGCTATCCGCACCGACCGATCGATACCGATTGGCAATGAGACGAACCGGGCGCGGAATAACCCCGTCCTGCTGAACGTTTCGTAGCGGTCGCTTCCGCCCTGACGCTGACCACTGATCGTCGGGCCGGACATGCGGTTTCGTCATATCGACCGGAGGGGGACATGAAACCGATCACGCTGGTCGTCGCACTTATCGCGGCGTTGGCACTTCTGCTCGACGCAGGCTGCACGTCGCCGGACGGCACCGGTTCGGCGACCATGCCGTCGGCCGCTATGGCGGGGCTGGGGGCAGCGGCGGTAGCGGGGGCGGAGGTGGCGGTTATTGACTCGCCTGGCGGCCCTCGGACGCCTCGAGCGTCTGCCGTGTCACGATCCGGCATCCGTTACTGGAGAGCAGGCTAGCGCAGGCATTGATGTCGTGCCGAACCTTGCGAACGCCGCGCGACCGGCCCGATCCCGATGCAGCATGCCGGACCGCATGCAATATCGCCCGACACGCGGCGGACCGCCAATGATCCGACAATGGCGGGCGCGCGTCTTGCTTGCATGCCGCAGGAGAAATCGGTGCCCATGCACCCGCGCTGGCGCAGCATCCGCCGGGCGTGTGCGCGGCGGCACGCCGCCCGATCCGGCATGCCGGCTATCGTCCGACAAGACGGGATGTTTCGTGATAACGTCATGCGCATCCGATTTCCTGTTTCGCCCGCGTCGTCGCTTGCACGGGCGCGTCCAGCAGATATCGTGTCGAGGTCATCGATCATGGCGGTCAGGGCATTCCTCCTGCACTCCTTAGTCGCCACGCCCCCCTCCGGCCATCACCGCGTCACCGCGGAGATGCGCCCTTCCATGCTGTCCACGTTGTTCGACGATATCCGGCCGATGTTTCTGTCCGGACTCGCAAGCTGCTTTGTCGCCACGGTTGCACTGATCCGCCTGCAGCAGACCTGGGCGCTCCTGTGGCTCGTCGCCGACCTGGGCCTGCTGGTCGCGCGGCTCGCGATCGCCCGCGCGTACGTGACGCGTCGCGATGCGGGCGACGATCGCGCCGAATGCTGGGCGTTGCGCTATGCGCCCGTGTCGCTCGCCGCATGCTTCCTGCTCGGCCTCGGCACGATGGGCTGCGTCGAAGCCGCCGACGTCGAAGTCGGCGCGCTGGCCGTCATGGTGGCGGGCGGGGTATTCGGCGGAATCGCGTCGCGCAATGCGGCGCTGCCCCGGCTTGCCATGACGCAGATCACGCTCGGCGTGCTGCCGATCGGTGTCGGTGCGCTGCTGGCCGAGCGCAGCGGCGCATGGC
>NZ_JAHACR010000100.1 GCF_018375725.1 Burkholderia sp.
CGCGTCAGCCATGCGGCTTGGTCGGGCGCGCTATCGCGGCATCGCAGCAGCCTTACTTCTTCTTGGCGTCGACGTGCTTCGGCTTCGGCGGCGTCTGGACCTTCGCGTACTCGAATGAAATAGGCACTTCTCCATCCGTGGCCAACGTAAAATCTTCGAGTCCGACCAATTATCTGCGTATACAACAATGGCCACCCCCACTCAGATAGCTCGAGCCGTATGCCCGCATGATTGTCCCGATACGTGCGCCATGCGCGTAACGGTCGAAAACGGCAGGGCGATCAAGGTCACCGGAGATCCGGATCATGCGCCGACGCAGGGCGTGTTGTGCACCAAAGTCAGCCGGTATGCCGATCGCGTTCATCATGCCGAGCGCCTGACCGTACCCCTCAAGCGCGTCGGACCGAAAGGCGAGGGGAAATTCGTGCCGATCAGTTGGGACGAGGCGCTCGGCGAAATCGGCAAGCGGCTTGGCGCAATCGCCAAACGCGCCCCGGAAGCGATCGTGCCCTACAGCTATGCAGGCACGATGGGACTCGTGCAGGGGGAAGGTATCGCGCAACGCTTTTTCCACGCATTGGGCGCGTCGAGGCTCGAGCGGGCGATCTGCGCGGCCGCCGGCGCGGCGGGCTTGCGCTACACATATGGCGGCAGCCTTGGCATGCATCTCGAGCACTTCGAGGAGAGCGAACTGATCCTGATCTGGGGCGCGAACCCGATCGCGTCGAGCCTGCATTTCTGGACGCGCGCTCAGGAGGCGAAGCGGCGGGGCGCTCATTTGGTCGCAATCGATCCCTATCGATCGTTGACCGCCGAAAAATGTCATCAGCACATTGCGTTGCGGCCGGGTACCGACGGTGCATTTGCGCTTGGCATGATGCATGTCCTGATCACTGAAAACCTGCTCGATCATGACTACATCGACCAGCATACGCTCGGCTTCGAGGCGCTCAGTGCGCGCGCGATGTCTTATCCGCCGCAGCGGGTCGCGGAAATTTGCGGTATCGATGCGTCCGTGTTGATCGATCTCGCGCGTCGCTACGGTTCGACGCGAAAGGCCGCGATTCGGCTCAATTACGGCATGCAGCGCGTGCGGGGCGGTGGGAACGCCGTGCGGGCGATCGCCAGCTTGCCTGCGCTGACCGGCGCATGGCGTGAGCGATCCGGCGGATTGCTGCTATCGTCGTCGGAGTGGACGCCGGTCAATCAGCCAGCATTGCTGCGCCCGGATCTGATGCCGGGCTGGCCGCACAAGCTTCCGCGAATCATCAACATGAACGCCATCGGCGACGCGTTGCTGCATCCGGGCGATGCCGACTTCGGGCCAAAGGTCGAGGCGGTCATTGTCTATAACTCGAACCCCGTTTCCGTCGCGCCGGATTCGCGGAAGGTCGCGGCCGGGTTCGGGCGAGAAGACCTTTTCACAGTCGTCTTGGAGCATTTCAAGACAGATACCGTCGATTTCGCCGACATTGTGCTGCCGGCAACCACGCAACTCGAACATCTCGACATCCACAAATCGTATGGTCATACCTATGTGATGGCGAACCTGCCGTCGATCCCGCCGGTCGGTGATGCACGTCCGAACACGGAGATCTTCCGGGGAATTGCGCGCAGCATGGGACTCACCGAGCCCGCCCTCTATCACAGCGACGAAGAGGTCGCGCGTGCAGCGCTCAAATGGGACGACCCCGCGGTCGCGAGCGACTGGGATGAACTGAAACAGGCGGGATGGCTGAAGCTCAGGCTGCCCGACGCGCCGTTCGCGAATGGCGGCTTCCGCACGCCGTCCGGCAAGTGCGAGTTCTATAGCGCGCGGCTCGTCGATGCGGGAATGGATCCGGTGCCCGACTATCTTCCGCCATACGAATCGGCCGAAGCCGCGCCCGAGCTTGCGGCGCGTTATCCGCTCGCGATGATTTCGCCGCCTGCCCGAAATTTCCTGAACAGCACGTTCGTCAACGTCGACAGCCTGCGGAACACCGAAGGCGAGCCGCACCTGGATATACATCCCGACGACGCCGGCGCGCGGGGGATCGCGGACGGCGACACCGTGCGCATCTTCAACGACCGCGGATCGATGCAGGCGCGTGCGCGGGTCACCGATCGAGCACGGGTCGGGCTCGTGGTCGGATTGTCGATCTGGTGGAAGAAGTTGGCGCCGGATGGGCGAAACGCGAATGAGGTCACGAGCCAGGCGCTGACCGATCTCGGGAATTCGGCGACGTTTTACGACTGTCTGGTCGAAGTCGCGCGAGCCTAAAGAGAAAGTGCGCGGCGGATGTCCGCGCGTTGCCATGCGGAGTTCGAAGGGGGCGTCTAACCCTGTTGTCTCAGTGCGAGCGACCGGCTAGGATGCGTTTTAGCACGACCATTCGAAAATCTGTGAGGAGACGCGTTGCATGGACAAGATTTGGCTGAAATCGTACCCGCCCGGCGTTCCAGCCGAAATCGACGCGTCTCAGTATGCTTCCGTGCCTGAACTGCTTGAAGAAAGCTTCAGCAAGTACCGCGACCGGAAAGCGTTTGTCTGCATGGGCAAGGCGATCACGTACGGCGAACTGGACAAGCTTTCGCGCCAGTTCGGCGCGTGGCTGCAATCGCGCGGCCTGGCGCGGGGGGCGCGTGTCGCGATCATGATGCCGAACGTGTTGCAGTATCCGGTGGCGATCGTCGCGGTGCTGCGCGCGGGTTATACGGTCGTCAACGTCAACCCGCTCTACACGCCGCGCGAGCTCGAGCATCAGCTCAAGGACAGCGGCGCCGAAGCGATTGTCATCCTCGAGAATTTCGCGACCACGCTTGAAGCGGTCGTTGCCAATACGGCGATCAAGCATATCGTGGTCGCCTCGATGGGCGACATGCTGGGCCTGAAGGGGTTGCTCGTCAATTACGTCGTGCGCAACGTCAAGAAGATGGTGCCGGCGTGGCAGTTGCCGTCCTTTACGCGTTTCAATGCGGCCCTTGCGGAAGGCGCGCGGCAAACGCTCAGACCGGTGAAGCTCGGTCCGGGCGACGTCGCGTTTCTGCAATACACGGGCGGGACGACCGGCGTTGCGAAGGGCGCGACGCTGCTGCACCGTAATATCGTGGCGAACGTCCTGCAGGCCGGCGCGTGGCACGAGCCGGCCCATGCACGGCATCCGGAAGTGACGCAGTTCGTCGGCGTGGTCGCATTGCCGCTCTACCATGTGTTCGCGCTGACCGTATGCGGTTTCCTGACGCTGCGCACGGGCGGAATGGGCATCATGATTCCGAACCCGCGCGACATCGGCGGCATGATCAAGGAGCTGAAGGGCTACCCGATCTCGACGATTCCCGCCGTCAACACGCTCTATAACGCGCTGTTGAATCATCCGGATTTCGGTCAGCTCGATTTCTCGAAGCTCGTGATCGCCAACGGCGGCGGCATGGCGATCCAGGAAAGCGTCGCAACGCGCTGGTACGAAAAGACGCGTACGGCAATCGTCGAAGGCTACGGCCTGTCGGAGACGTCGCCTGTCGCGACCTGCAATCCGGTGACGGCGACCGCGTACAGCGGAACGATCGGTTTGCCGCTGCCGTCGACCGAGGTGTCGATCCGCGACGAAGAGGGCAATCAGGTCGCGCTTGGCGAACCCGGGGAGATCTGCATCCGCGGGCCGCAAGTAATGGCCGGCTACTGGAATCGTCCGGACGAGACTGCCAAGGTCATGTGTCCGGACGGTTTCTTCAAGACGGGCGACATCGGCGTGATGGACGCGCGCGGCTACGTAAAGATCGTCGACCGGAAAAAGGACATGATCCTGGTGTCCGGCTTCAATGTGTATCCGAACGAGGTCGAGGATGTGGTTGCATCGCATCCGGGCGTCTTCGAAGTGGCCGCCGTCGGCGTGCCGGACGAGCATTCCGGCGAAGCGGTGAAACTGTTCGTCGTGAAAAAGGATCCCGCACTGACCGACAAGGATATTCTGGCCTACTGCAAGGAGCGGCTCACCGGTTACAAGCGTCCGAAACTCGTCGAATTCCGGACTGAGTTGCCGAAAACGAATGTCGGCAAGATCCTGCGGCGCGAACTGCGTGATGGACGCGCGTGACGCTGTATCGAGCAGGCGAAGTGAAATGAACGAAACCCGGCTCTGCCGGGTTTTTTCTGGCCGTTTCGGCGTGCGCGGTTCGGCAGCGCGGATGCGCACCGGCATGGTATTGGGGAGATGGATGCCTCCGCTGCGCAACGGTGAGCCGGGAAACTATTGCGATGTCACCATTCGCTTCGCGTCCGACGCGGGTTTCGATGTATGCGCAACGAATGCGCCAATACGTTCACGGTCGATCTGACGTGCGTCACATCGTCGTTATCGCACTGTGGTTCTGCCGCGATCCATGATCGGTGCAAGGCGTTCGGTGGACTGCAATCGGCCACGCGTCATCGGAGACCTAAACCCGACGCGATCCGAGGCTCACCCGCCTACCGAACCCGATGCCGGACGTCGCGCCGTTTTCGCTCATCATTCCCGGCGCATCAAAAGAAAAAGGCGCCCGAAGGCGCCTTCAATGCACTGCGGCTTGTCAGGCAAGCTGATTAGAACTTGTGACGGATACCAACGCGAGCAGCGATCTGGTTGGTGGTCTTCGACGCATCGAGACCGTTGATCGCAGCCGTCGCGTTGACGACGTGGCCGGCCGAATCCAGCGTGTTGCCCGAAGCATGCTGGTACACGCCGATCACGTAGACGTCGGTGCGCTTCGACAGGAAGTAGTCGACGCCCAGCGAGCCCTGGTGGTACTGGGCTGCCGAAGCACCTTCGATCGAGCTGCCGCGCGTATAGTCGTACGCAGCGCCGAGCACCAGGGCCGGGGTCAGCTGATACTTGAAGTTGACTTCGCCGTTGTTGAAGTGTGCGGTCTGGTTGACGAACTGGCCGGCGGTGAAACCCTTGAACTGCGTGTTCGAGTACGTGGCGCCGATCGTTGCCGCGCCGAACGTGTATGCGCCGGCTGCGCCGATCACTTGGTACGTGTTCGCGCTGTTCGCGTATGCGCCGAAGATCGGCAGCGATGCGATGGTCGACGACGACGACGAGCCGTTGTTGAACATGCCGCCGAAGTTTGCCGGCGTACGCGCGTTCAAGTAACCGACGCCGAGAACCAGCGGGCCGTTGTTGTAGCCAGCGCCGAGCGACCAGACCTGGTTCTTCGCGAACTGGCCTGCGATGCCGCCGAAGCTGTACACACCGCCGAACGTGAAGCCGTTGTAGGTCGGGCTCGTGTACTTGACCGCATTGTTCACGCGGTTCGCGTTGTTGAAGTTGTCGAGGTCGCCCGGGTGTGCGGCGAGATAGCCGCCCCACTGGTCGCCTGCCTCGAGCGGGCCGACGAAGTCGACGACGGAGTCGTACTGACGACCCATCGTGAGCGTGCCGAAGCCGCTCGACAGGCCGACATATGCCTGACGGCCGAACTCGAGACCGCCCTGGCCGAGGCCGCCGGTGTTCACGTTGAAGCCGTTTTCGAGCACGAACAGTGCCTTCAGGCCGCCGCCCAGGTCTTCCGTGCCGCGCATGCCCCAGCGGCTGCCCTGCATCACGCCGCTCGACAGGCCGTACAGGTGGCCACCTTTGGCATTGTTGTTGAAGATGAAGCCTTCATCGATGATGCCGTACAGCGTCACGCTGCTTTGCGCGTGCGCTGCGCCAGCAAACGCACCCAGCGCGACCAGCGCGAGAAGCGACTTTTTCATTAACGGATCTCCAAGAATCACAAAGTTTATTGTTGCGGGCCAAATAGTTATGTTCTGTTGACGTTCCCCGCTTCAACTTCGCAAGAAGTCCGACGTAATGTAGCAAAAGGACTTTTTGCTACAAAGCGAAACGCCGGGGCCCGCGAGCCGCATGTTTCCTTTATGCAACAACGGTTACAATCACGGGTTAACCTCAATTTCCGCTGACGAATCAAGTCGGTTACGCAGCGGATACATACTTTTCCGCGCGTGCGGACGCACAAGCCAGGAGAACAGGATGATGTTGGATGAACTGATCAGCGAGTTCGATCGCGGCCTGCGGTCACTGACGGGCGTGACCCGGATGAGCCGTCCGGTGCCGGTGCCGGACGCGCCGCCCGCGGCCGAGCTGACGCCTGCAGAAAGCACTCACGCGGCCGGGCTGATGCGGGTGAACCACGTCGGCGAGGTCTGCGCGCAGGCGCTTTACCAGGCGCAGAAGCTGACTGCGCGTTCTCCGGGAATCAAGGCGATGTTCGAGGAAGCGGCGCGCGAGGAGGAGGATCATCTCGCGTGGACCGCGCATCGGCTGAAGGAGCTCGATTCGCGTCCGAGCTTGCTCAACCCGCTGTGGTATGCCGGCTCGCTCGCGATCGGCGTTGCCGCCGGCGCACTCGGCGACAAGGTGAGCCTCGGCTTCATGGCCGAAACGGAGCGCCAGGTCGAAAGCCATCTCGAGGGGCATATGTCCGACCTGCCGGCGGCCGACACGGCGTCGCGCGCGATCGTCGAGCAGATGCGCGCCGACGAGGTCAAGCACGGCAAGGCGGCGGCGGAGGCGGGTGGCATCGAGTTGCCGTTGCCCGCCCGCATGCTGATGCGCGCCGCGTCGAAAGTCATGACGAGCACTGCGTACTATCTCTGACGAAATACCGTGGGCGGCCGGCTGCGCCGCCCCGATCGAGCCGTCCGATGCCGCCCGCTTTTTCAGCGTTTTCCCGCACCCGAAAGCCCCGCCCGCACACCCATCTGGCCCGTCTTGTTCACGTATCACCTTCACTAGTTGCACTAGCCCTTTAATTCTTAACGGTTTTTGGAATAATGGGGTACATGAGGGTGTGCGCGTAAGTCCTTGTTCTAACTAACAAAATTCGTCAAAAAACGGGGCGGCTCCCTTGACCGTGCCAAACCCTTCCTCTAAAGTGGGAGACAGTGTGAGAAAGTGTATTTTTGTGTGATTTAGCCGGCTATTCCGGCTAAATTCTCAGCGTGGAGCGGGTGCTTCGGTACCCCGAACGGGAGAGCGGACAGTGTTCCAAGGGGCGTCGGCGCTGACGCTCGATGCGAAAGGGCGGATGTCGGTGCCGGCTCGCTATCGCGAAGCGCTGCAAGAACAGGCAGAGGGACGGGTGACTGTGACCAAGCACCCGGACGGCTGCCTGTTGCTGTTTCCGCGCCCGGAATGGGAAGTGTTTCGCGCAAAGATTGCCGCGCTGCCGATGGATGCCCATTGGTGGCGGCGGATTTTTCTCGGCAATGCGATGGATGTCGATCTCGACAGCGCAGGCCGGATTCTCGTATCGCCCGAGCTGCGCATGGCGGCCGGTCTGGAAAAGGAAGTCATGTTGTTGGGAATGGGTAGTCACTTCGAGTTGTGGGATTCGCAGACCTACATCGCGAAGGAGCAGGCAGCGATGGCGCAGGGCATGCCCGATGCGCTGAAGAATTTCACGTTTTGATTGCGGTGACGGAGACGCCCGCGATGGGAAACGAATTGCAGCATCGGACAGTGTTGTTGGACGAGGCGGTCGATGCGCTCGTGACGCGGCCGGACGGCATTTATGTCGACGGAACGTTCGGGCGCGGCGGTCACAGCCGCGCGGTGCTCGCGCGGCTGGCGCCGGCCGGCCGGCTGATCGCGTTCGACAAGGATCCGCGTGCGATCGAGACGGCGCAGCGCATCGAGGACGCGCGCTTTTCGATCGTGCATGACAGCTTTGCGTCGATGCAGGGCGCGCTTGCGGCGCGTGGCATCGAGAAGGTGTCGGGTGTGTTGCTGGATCTGGGTGTGTCGTCGCCGCAGGTGGACGATCCGGAGCGGGGCTTCAGCTTCCGCGCGGATGGCCCGCTTGACATGCGGATGGACCCGACGCGCGGCGAATCGGCGGCCGAATGGCTCGCGCGAGCCTCGCTGCAGGAACTGACGGAGGTGATACGAGATTATGGGGAAGAACGGTTTGCTTTTCAGATTGCAAAGGCGCTTGTTGCTCGCCGGGCAGAGTCCGACCGTCTTGGGCCTCTCGACACCACGGGCGAGCTTGCCCAAATCGTGGGTCACGTCGTCAAGACCCGTGAGAAGGGCAAGGATCCGGCAACCCGCACCTTTCAGGCTATACGGATTCACGTCAATCAAGAGCTTGCGGACCTGCAAGTCGTACTAGACGCGGCATTGTCGTTGTTGGAGCAAGGGGGGCGGCTGGTGGTGATCAGCTTTCATTCACTCGAGGACCGGATCGTCAAGCGATTCATGCAGGCGCACGCGAGTGCGCCTGCAGTCGATCGCCGCCTGCCGATTCGTGCCGTCGACCTCCCGAGCCCCCCGCTCAAGGTGATCGGCCGCAAATTCCCGAGCGACGCGGAAGTGGTGGCGAATCCGCGTGCCCGGTCGGCGGTGATGCGCATCGCGGAGCGCATCTCGCCATGAGTCGATTCAATATCTTTCTGCTGATCATCGTGATGGGGTGCGCACTGTCGGTCGTCAAGTCGACGAACCAGCAGCGCCAGATCTTCATCCAGCTGCAGCGCGCGCAGTCGCAGGAGCATCAGCTCCAGCAGGACTACGCGCAGCTGCAGTATCAGCAGAGCGCACTCTCGAAGACCTCGCGCATCGAGCAGCTCGCAAACGATTCCCTGAAGATGCAGGCGATCACCACCGGCCGCACGCAATACCTGACGCAGCAGCCGGGCGCCGCGAAGGCGATCGATGCGCCGATTCCCGCATCCGGGGATGTGGTGGGCAAGTCCAAGGGGAACGTGCGATGAAACCGCCGTCGAAGCGCCAGAACGTGAAGTTCACGTCGAGCCCCGTGCTGTCGGTGCATCTGCCGATGTGGCGCTCGAAGCTGGTCGTGTTCCTCCTGTTCATGGCGTTCGCCGCACTGGCGGCGCGCGCGTTCTGGATCCAGGGGCCGGGCAACGCGTTCTATCAGAAGCAGGGCGAAAGCCGCTACCAGCGCACGATCGAATTGCCGGCGACGCGCGGCAAGATCCTCGACCGTAACGGGCTCGTGCTCGCGACGAGTCTGCCCGTGCGCGCGATCTGGGCGATCCCCGAAGCGGTGCCGGACGATCTCGGCGCGGACAAGGTCGATCAGCTCGGCAAATTGCTCGGGATGACGTCGAAGGAATTGCGCGTGAAGCTGTCGGAAGACAAGAGCTTCGTCTACGTGAAGCGCCAGGTGCCGATCGACATCGCCGACAAGGTTGCGGCGCTCGGCATTCCCGGTGTCTATCAGCGCAACGAATACAAGCGTTTCTATCCGGAAGGCGAGATCACCGCGCACCTGATCGGCTTCACGAACGTCGAGGACGAAGGCCAGGAAGGCGTCGAGCTCGGCGATCAGAAACTGCTGTCCGGTACGCCGGGCATGCGCCGCGTGATCAAGGATCGGGTCGGCCATATCATCGAGGATGTCGCCGAGCAGCTGCCGCCGCACAACGGCACGGACGTCGACCTGTCGATCGACAGCAAGATCCAGTACATCGCGTACGCGAACCTGAAAGCCGCCGTCGAGAAGTTCAAGGCGAAGGCCGGCGCGGCGATGGTGATCGACGTGCGCACGGGCGAAGTGCTCGCGCTCGTCAATTATCCGACGTACAACCCGAACGATCGCTCGCACCTGACGGGCGAACAGCTGCGCAACCGCATCCTGACCGACGTGTTCGAGCCGGGTTCGATCATGAAGCCGTTTACGGTATCGCTCGCGCTCGACCTGCATCGCGTGACGCCGAACACGCTCGTCGAGACGGGCAACGGCCACTATGTGCTCGACGGCGCGCCGATCACCGACGACGCAGGCTTCGGCACGCTGACGGTGGGCGGCGTGATCCAGAAGTCGAGCAACATCGGCGCGACCAAGATCGCGATGACGATGCGGCCCGAAGAGATGTGGAATATGTATACGAGCATCGGCCTCGGGCAGGCGCCGAAGGTTGGCTTCCCCGGCGCCGCGGCTGGCCGCCTGCGGCAGTGGAAAAACTGGCGACGGATCGAGCAGGCGACGATGTCGTACGGCTACGGCCTGTCGGCGTCGCTGTTCCAGCTCGGGCGCGCCTATACCGCGATCGCGCACGACGGCGAACTGATGCCGGTCACGATTTTCCGGACCGACGCGACGCAGCCGGTCTCGGGCCCGCAGATCTTCTCGCCGACCACGGCGCGTGAAGTGCGCGCGATGCTCGAAACGGTGGTGGCGCCGGGCGGTACGTCGCCGGACGCCGCCGTGCCCGGCTATCGCGTCGGCGGCAAGAGCGGCACCGCGTACAAGCACGAAGGCCACGGCTATACGCGCAAGTACCGCGCGTCGTTCGTCGGCATGGCGCCGATGCCGAATCCGCGTATCGTCGTCGCGGTATCGGTGGACGAGCCGACGGCGGGCAGCCACTTCGGCGGCCAGGTTTCCGGGCCGGTATTCTCGGCGATCGCGGGCGATGCGCTGCGTGCGCTGAATGTGCCGCCGAACATGCCGGTCAAGCAGCTCGTCGTGTCCGACGATACGACCCCTGCAACCGGCGCGCAAAAGTTGGCCGCGAACGCGGGTGCGAAGCATATGATCGTGTCCAGCACGACACGTAATTCTCCTGGAGTCATTCGATGAGCGCCGCTCGCAGTTCTCATCCGGCGCATCAGCAGATCGCGGCCGCGCTTGCGTGGCTGCGTCAGCATGTGGCCCCCACGGCGCAGCTGCATTCCGATACGCGCAGCCTCAACGCAGGCGACGTGTTTCTCGCGTATGCGGTCGACGGGGCCGACAATCGCGCCTACATTGCCGAAGCCGTCGCGCGCGGCGCTGCCGCCGTGCTGTATCAGCCGGAAGGTCTCGCCGACGCGCCTGCCGCACCGGCCGTGCTCGCCGTGCCGGCGCTGAACGAGCTGGCCGGCGATATCGCCAGCGGCTGGTATGGCGATCCGAGCGACGACATGCTCGCGATCGGCGTGACCGGCACGAACGGCAAGACCTCTTGCACGCAATGGATCGCCGCCGCGCTGACGGCGCTGCACAAGCCATGCGCGCTGATCGGCACGCTCGGCAGCGGCATGCCGGGCCAGCTGGTGCCGACCGGTTTCACGACGCCCGATGCGCCGCAGCTGCAGCGCAGCCTCGCGCAGCTTCGTGCAGCGGGTGCCGAGGCGGTGGCGATGGAGGTGTCGTCGCATGCGCTGCATCAAGGGCGCGCGAACGGCACGGCGTTCGATATCGCGGTATTCACGAATCTCACGCAGGATCACCTCGACTATCACCGCACGTTCGACGCGTACGAGACGGCGAAGGCCAAACTGTTCGCCTGGCGAGGCCTGCGCACCGCGGTCGTCAATCGTGACGATGCGGCGGGCCGGCGTCTGCTCGAGAAGCTGGCCGGGCGCGTGCGCACGATCGCCTATGGCATCGGCGAGGCGGTCGAAACGGGCGCGGATCGCGACCTGACGGCGCTCGACGTGCGTGCGACCGCGACGGGCACCGCGTTCCGCCTGCATTCGTCGTGGGGCGATGCCGACGTCGAGGTCGGCACGCTCGGCACATTCAACGTCAGCAACCTGCTTGCGGTTCTCGGCACGCTGCTCGCGGCCGACGTGCCGTTCGACGCGGCGCTCGCGGAGATTGCGCGGCTCGAACCGGTCAACGGCCGGATGCAGCGGCTGGGCGGCCGGTTGCAGAACGACGAGCCGCTCGTCGTCATCGATTACGCGCACACGCCCGACGCACTGGAGAAGACGCTCGACGCGCTGCGGCCGATCGCAACAGCGCGCGGCGGCAAGCTCGCCTGCATGTTCGGCTGCGGCGGCGACCGCGATGCGACCAAGCGTCCGCTGATGGGGGCGATCGCCGAGCGTCTCGCCGATGAAGTCGTCGTCACGAGCGACAACCCGCGCAGCGAGGATCCGCAGCACATCATCGACCAGATCGTCGCCGGCATGCAGGCGCCGGCGCAGGCGCGCCGCATCGAGGATCGCGCAAGCGCGATCCTGCAGGTCGTGCGCGGCGCGGCACGCGAGGATGTCGTCGTGCTGGCCGGCAAGGGACACGAAGCAACGCAGGAAATCATGGGCAAGAAGCGCACGTTCTCGGACCAGGATCACGCGCGGCTCGCGCTGGCGGCGCGCGCGACCCACGGCAAGGGAGGTGTCGAATGACGATGCTCAGCCTGGGCGAAGCCGCTCGCCTGATTCCCGGCGCGACCGTGCACGGCGACGCGAGCGTGACGTTCGACCGCGTGTCGACCGACAGCCGCACGGCCGGCCCGGGCGACCTGTTTGTCGCGCTGAAAGGGGAGCGCTTCGACGCGCACGATTTTCTCGGCGACGTGGCGGCGCGCGGCGTGGCCGCGGCGCTCGTGTCGCATCGCGCCGACGGCGTGCCGATGCCGGCGATCGAGGCGGCCGACACGCGCGCCGCGCTTGGCGCGCTCGCTCACGGCTGGCGCATGCGTTTCACGCTGCCGGTCGTCGCGGTGACGGGCAGCAATGGCAAGACGACCGTCAAGGAAATGATCGCGTCGATCTTCGCTGCGGCGGTCGGCGCGGATGCGCGGCTCGCGACCTCCGGCAACCTGAACAACGACGTCGGCCTGCCGTTAACGTTGCTGCGCCTGAACGCTACGCACCGGCTCGCCGTCATCGAGATCGGGATGAACCATTCGGGCGAGACGGAAAGCCTCGCGCGCTTCACCGCGCCGACGGTTGCGCTCGTCAACAACGCGCAGCGTGAGCATCAGGAGTTCATGGCGACGGTCGAAGCCGTCGCGCTCGAGCATGCGGCGGTGATCCACGCTCTGACGCCGGACGGCGTGGCCGTGTTTCCGGCCGACGACGCCTACGCGGGCATCTGGCGCGTTGCGGCGACCGGCAACCGGATCGTCGATTTCGCGCTGCACGACGCCGAGCGTCAAACGGAAGCGCAGGTGACGGGCCGCCTGAACGGCGGCGAACTCACGATCGACACGCCGTCCGG
>NZ_JAHACR010000514.1 GCF_018375725.1 Burkholderia sp.
CTCGAACGCAGCGTCACGCAGGACGCGCTTCGGCTCAACCAGACCCAGCCTGCGATCAGCACCGCGCTGCGCAAGCTGCGCGAGACGCTGAACGATCCGATCCTCGTCCGCGGCAAATCCGGGATGGTGCCGACCGAGTACGGTGCGTCGCTGCTCGAGGCCGCGCAGCGCGCGCTGCGCGAAGTCGACTTCATCGCGACGCCGCACGGCGCCTTCGATCCCGCAGCCGCACGGCGCACCTTCCGGATCGCCGCCCCCGACTATCTGAACGACTTCTTCACGCCGACGCTCGTCGCGCGATTTCGCGACGCGGCGCCGTACGCGCATCTGGAAATCGATTCGCTGAATCCCGCGCTCGATCACGCGCGTGCGCTCGAGTCCGGCTCGCTCGACCTCGTGATCGGCAACTGGCCGAAACCCGACGTGCGTTTTGCGCGCCATGACCTGTTTTCCGACACGGTGGTCTGCCTCATGCGCGACACGCATCCGCTCGCACGCGTGCCGCTCACCCGCGACACGTATGCGGCCGCCGCGCATCTCGCGCCGACACCGTACACCGGCGACAAGCGCAACGCGATCGAGATCGGCCTTGCGCGCGCGGGGCTCACGCGACGGGTCGTCGCGACGCTGCCGTATTTCGGGCTCGTGCCGCACGTGCTGCTGCAATCCGACCTGATCTTCACGACTACCCGGCGATTCGCGATGCACTATGCGCAGTTGCTGCCGCTCGTCGTCATCGCGCCGCCAGTGCCGTTTCCACGTATCAAAAGCTATCTACTCACGCATCCGCAGCCGGATCGCCCGACCGACGTCGCATGGCTGCGCGCGTTGATGCAATGCGTGTCGGCCGAGCTGACGGCCGTGCGCGGGCGCACGCGCGGATGAAGCATGCACCGGCGCGATCGCGCGCGCCGGCCTGCGTCGCCCCGGCGCCGCTCACACGGCGCAGAAGGTTTCCTGAAGATGGATCCAGCGCACCGCGCCCGCGGCGTCGCGCTCGAACAGCGCCGTTCCGCGACGCGCAGGCAGTTCGCCCGCGGCTGCGTGTTGCGCTTCGAGATACGCGATCGTCGCGTGCCGGTCGTCCGCTGCGAGCACGTGGATGTCCGACAACGTGATGTGCAGCCCCGGCTTCGCGCCTGACAGCCGCTCGAGCAGCATGCGCCAGCCGGCGAAGTCGAGCATGCGGCCGTCGGTCAGGATCACCGTGAAACGGGGGGCGAAGGGCGCAAGCAGCGCATCGAGCGCCGCCGGCCCGGCGTCGGCACCGGACAGCCAGCGCTCGATATCGACGATGCTGGCGTGCAGCGTGTCGAGAAAGACCTGTGTATCGGACATGATCACCTGCGTGGGGAAGCACGGTACGACACCGCGCGCGAACGATGCAGTGTAGGCAAAAACGTCCGCCGTCGCATCCACACGCTGCCGTCGCCCGCCGCTAGATGCCGGATGCGACGTCGTCCACGTCC
>NZ_JAHACR010000101.1 GCF_018375725.1 Burkholderia sp.
ATCGACGATCGTTACCGGCGGCGCGAGGTGCGGGCACTGCTGCCTCGCTGGTGGCGGGTCGGGTAAGGGCGGCGCCTGCGCGATGTGAATGGTGCGCATGGCGCACGCGATGCCTCGCATTGACCGGATCGACCGGCGTGGCGCGCCAGTCGGGATGGCTCGGACGGCCGTCCTCGAACGCAATGCGTCGCTTCACAGCACGTTGAGCATCGCGAGCGCCGTCTCCTGCAGGTGGGGCAACACGCGGCGCACCGCTTCGTCGGTCGTCTCCGCGCCGAACGGCATATTGGTGCTCAGCGCCGCAATGACGTTGCCGTGCCGATTCTTCAGCGGCACCGCGACGCCCCGTACGCCGACCTGCAACTGCTGTTCGATGACCGCGAAGCCGTTGTCGCGCGCCTGATCGATCTGCTCGAGCAGCCGCGCCTGGTTCGTAATCGTATGCGGGGTGAAGGGCGGCAGTTCGGCGGCATCGAGCCAGGCGCGGACGGCGTCACGATCGGACTGGTGCGCGAGCAGCACGACGCCAGGCGACGTCAGCGGGGCGGGCACGCGTGCGCCGAGCACAAAGCCGGTCGTCATGACACGCGAGACGCCGTTGCGCGCGATGAATACCAGTTCCCATTCGTCGAGAACGCTGACATAGGCGGATTCGTTGAGCGTTGCGCTCAGCTGTTGCAGATAGGGCTGGACCGTGCGCGGCAGGCGCGCCGAATCGAAGTACGACCAGCCGACCCGCAGCACGCGCGGCGTCAGACCGTACAGCTTGCCGTCGGTATAGACATAGCCGAGCGATTCAAGCGTCAGCAGGTAGCGCCGTGCGGCCGTGCGCGTCAGGCCGGTGCGCGCGGCGGCCTGGGTCGGCGTCATGCGCGCATGCTGGCTGTCGAATGCCTCCAGGATCATCAGGCCTTTCTCCAGCCCGGCAATCCAGTCGCGCTTGTCGAGTTCGGTCTTCTTCATGCAGGCAAAGCCCTTGGAATGTGCGTCTATTGCGCAGAAGCGGGCGACTATCGCGCAAATGAACGCAGCGCCGTCAGCCGTTCGCGCGGCCGGGCGGCCAATCGTGCCGGTGCGAGGCGCGGCAATCCGCACCGGACACGACGGGACGCGGCCTCACTCGCCGTTTGTCCATTCCACATTGGCGCCGACCGAGCGTAGGTTCTCGACAAACCGCGGATGGGCGCGGCGGATCGGCAGCGCATTCATGATCTCCGAACGCCCCTCGATACTTGCCGCAACCATCAGCAGCGCGATCGCGACGCGGATGATGTACGGGCTCTCGACGCGCGCGGGCGTGAGTTTCAGTCCACCGAACGTGATCAGCCGATGCGGATCGGACAGCAGCACGTGCGCGCCGAATTTCGACAGCTCGCCGGACCAGCCGAGCGCGCCGTCGTAGACCTTGTTCCAGAACATCGCGCTGCCTTCCGCCTGGACACCGAGCGCGATGAAGATCGGCAGCAGGTCCACCGGCAGGTACGGCCACGGGGCGGCTTCGATCTTGGTCAGGATGTTCTGCGTAAACGGCCGGCGCACACGCAGCGGGCCGTCGCGCTCCGCACGCGACCAGCCGTCGCGGTGCGTAATGTGCACGCCGAATTTCGCAAACGTGCGGTCGATCAGCGGGAACTGCTCGGGCGCGGAGTTCCTGACGACGATGTCGCCGCCCGTAATGGCGCCCAGCGCGAGGAACGTGGCGATTTCATGGAAATCCTCGGCGAAACGGAACTCGCCGCCGCCGAGACGCTGTCCGCCGGTCACGCTGATCCGCGACGTGCCAATGCCGTCGACCGCGACGCCCAGCAGGGCGAGGAACTGGCAGAACTCCTGCACGTGCGGCTCGGATGCGGCATTCATCAGCGTCGACGTGCCGTCGGCCGCGGTCGCGCACAGCACGAAGTTCTCGGTGGTCGTCACCGACGCGTAGTCGAGCCAGTGATCGTTCGCCTTCAGCGGACCGTCCGCGCGAACGATCAGCGAATCGGGCGTGCGCTCGATATGCGCGCCGAAACGCTCGAACACCTCGACGTGCGGGTCTATTTCACGCACGCCGAGCGTGCACCCCTTCACGTCGTTCTCGAGACGGGCGACACCGAAGCGCGCGAGCAGCGGCGGGATCAGCATGATCGACGAGCGCATCGCTTCCGGCAGCCGGTGGACGGCCGGATCGAACGTGGTTGCACGATGATGCAGGTCGAGGATGCCGGTCTCGAAATCGATCGACACATCGCTGCCCAGCGTGCGGAAGATATCGAGGATCTTGCGCACGTCGGTGATGTCCGGCACGCCGACGAGCCGAAGCGGCTGGTCGGTCAGCAGGGTGGCGCAGAGGATCGGCAGGACGGCGTTCTTGTTTGCGGACGGCTGGATGTCGCCGCGCAGCGGGTTGCCGCCGTGGACGATGAGATTCGACATGATATAGGGGCGTATCGTTGGCTTGCGTAGGCCCATATGATGCCATCGGTCGGGGCGCCAAGGCGAAAGTGCGGACGTGCCGTGCGGGAATCGGGGTGCGGCATGACAGTCTTTGACATCGCGCCGCACCGGATCGTGTGCGGCGCGGTGTATGTGCCCCCGGAGAGGAAGCGGGCATGAGCGCTTGCCGCGAGGGCGGTCATGCCGCATATGCAATCAATGTCGCACCACCCGCATCCGCGCGGCGACAACGAATGAAATCAGGCACCCGATCGCCAGATATCCGGCGACCAGATGCCATGAGCCATTCCCGAAGGTGACGAGCGCGACCGCGATGAACGGGGTGAACCCGCCGCCGACCACGCTGGCGAACTGGTAGCCGACACCTGCGCCGCTATAGCGGTATTCGGCGCCGAACAACTCGGTGAAAAGCGGTTGCTGCACGCTCACGATCATGTCGTGCGCGAGGTTCGCGAGCAGCAACGAAAAGATCACGATCCACAGGATCGAGCGCGCTTCGAGCGCAAGGAAGAACGGCACCGCCGACGCCAGGCCGACCAGCGCGCCGATCAGGTAGATGCGCCGCAGGCCGTAGCGGTCCGCAAGCCATGCGAAGCACGGGATCGTCAGGCAGCTTACTGCGCCGACCAGCAGCCCGATATTCAGGAACAGATCGCGCGACATGCCCAGGTTCGCGGTCGAATAGCTGAGTGCGAATGCAGTGACGATATACATCGTGAACAGTTCGGCGAGACGCAGTGCGACGATCAGCAGGAACGCCTTCGGATGACGCGTCATCGCTTCGAGCACCGGCAGGCGCACCTTGTGCTTCGCGTGTTCGACCTTTTCGAGGAACTCCTGCGATTCGTCCATGTTTTTGCGCACCCACAGGCCGATCAGCACGAGCACGATGCTAAGTACGAACGGCAGACGCCAGGCCCACGATTTGAACGCGGCCTCGCCGAGCGTGTGGTTCAGGATCGACACGATGCCCGTCGCGAGCACCAGCCCGACACCATAGCCCACCTGTACGCCGCTGCTGTAGAACGCCTTGTGCTTCTGCGGCGCGCTTTCGACGGCCATCAGTGCCGCGCCGCCCCATTCGCCGCCGACCGCGAAGCCTTGCAGCGCACGCATCGCGACGAGCAGCACCGGCGCCCACCAGCCGATCGTCACGAAGGTCGGCAACAGGCCGATCGCGACGGTCGACACGCCCATCAGCATCACGGTCAGCACCAGCATCCGCTTGCGGCCGAGCCGGTCGCCGTAGTGGCCGAACACGATCCCGCCGAGCGGCCGGAACAGAAAGCCGACGCCGAAGGTCGCGAACGCCGCGAGCGTACCCATCGCCGGGCTGATCTTCGGAAAGAATTCGGCATTGAAGACGAGCGCGGCAACGATGCCGTACAGCAGAAAGTCGTACCAGTCGACGACAGCGCCGACGAAGCTGCCGATCGCGGCTTTTCGGGCCTGGCTCTGCACACGGTCGCTGCCGCGCGCGTCGAGGGTGTCAAAGGCTGGGGTCATGTGGATGTCTCCTGGTGCGGCGCTTGATGGCATCGTGGCGGCGGCGCGTCCGATATGGCGTTGAAGGCGTTGGGTGAACGGAGCATAGGGCGGGGGTCGCATCGCGGCAATTGGCCGGACCGCCGGAGCGCGCGATCATCGTTCAAGTGCGTGCGATTATCGAACGATTTGCGGGTTTGCACTAGGCGGCGACCTTTGCACTGTCCATTCGGCCGGGATGGCACGCTTCCCGTCTACGAAGAAGGCACGCGGCACACCGACTTGATGCATGCGTATCTGCCGGATCATCCGGGCGAGGGGGAGCAGCACGTCGCGCTCGCGCGGGCGCGCACCGCCGGCTAAGCCGTTTCATGCGCCGCGCCGATCCGGGTACGCGTTCCGGGTTTGCCTCAATGACATCTCCCTGCACCTCTCCTATGTTCGAAATTGCTTCGCTGCGAACGGCACAGCCTGCTGCGCAGCGGCCTCGATCCGGGTAGCGGCGAAGTCATTTGCGGTTCATGAAGCCGCTTCAAGGAGCGAATAATGAAAAACAAGCACTTCTCGATTCCGGTGCTGTTCGTCGCCGCCTGTCTGGCTGCCCCGATTGCGGGCTGGGCACAGTCCGCAGGCCAGCCGACCATCGTCACGCCGGACGAAATCAAATGGTCCGATTTCCCGTTGCTGCCAGGTGCCCAGATCGCCGTGATCGAAGGAAAAATGGACAGGAAAGGCCCCATCACGGCGCGTATCAAGTTGCCTGCCGACATCAAGGTGCCACCCCATTGGCATCCGGGCCTCGAGCGCGTCACCGTGCTGTCCGGGACGTTCAACTACGGAATGGGCGACAAGATGGATCCGGAACAGTCGCGGGCATTGACGCCGGGCAGTTTCATCGTGATGCCGCCCCGGATGCATCACTTCGCATGGACCAAGGAAGAAACCGTCCTCCAGCTCAACGTGACGGGGCCGTGGGGGATTGTCTTCGTCAATCCGGCTGACGATCCGAGAAAGAAGTGACCCGATCAGCCATGACGGCGCTCAGCCACGATAGCTAAACGATCCGGCGGGCAGGGCGGGTGTCCGCGGCAGAGCAACCGAAACGATTCGGGGTCAGCCGCGGGCGTCGGCGCTCTGTCCGACGTGACGGTATTCATCTGTCCGGGCACGCCTGCCCGAGACCACGTCAAGCAAATGAAACACGTCGACCGATGGCGCTGTGCACGTTCCATCGAGCGCAATTTTCTCGCGCGAACCTTCCCGTCGTCCACCCATTAACCTCCTCAGCGCACGCAATCCGGCTCGTCGGCTGTTCATGGCTGAAACGCGATTGCCGGCGAGGCGATTCAATGCTGAAACATTTTCCCCGCTTGACCATCTCCGAATCGTGACCGCCGACGCTCGACGCCCGTCGCATCTGGCGTTGGGGCCAATGGCATACCTTTTGCGGTTACCCAATCGCCACCGTTGCAGGACTCGACAGACTCGCGTCGACGATGTCATGCCGGCAGTCGGGGAATAACGAATCGGGGATCGGACCGAACCGCGGTGTGCCGCGTGACAAGCGACAGGCGCCATGCCGGCAGTGCCGGTATGGCGCACATCAAGCCGCGTCTTCGGCCAGTCGATGATTGAAAGCACTGAACAGATGGGATGCAGGTAAAACGCCAGATGCGTCGCACAAGCTGACCCAACGAAGTCGGTTGCCGCACCTGGCACACGTCCGGGGGGACGCCCGTGAAAAAGACTGTCAATAAATGGGCCGCGTTAGGGGTGATGTTCGTCGCCAGCGCGCACGCGCAGGAGATATTCCTGCAAGGCGGCACGCAGGGGGCCGGCATCGGGGCGGCAGTGAGCTTCAATTCGGTGATCGGCGCGCATGTCGATTTCAATGCGATCAACCTGTCCCGCGACTTCTCCTTTGGCGGGAATCGCTATCAGGACGACCTCAAGCTTCGCCAGGGAGGCATCTACGCGGACATCTTCCCATGGCGCGGCAGCGGCTTTCGCGCGACCGTCGGCTTACGGTTCAACGATGACGAAATCCGCGGCGTGTCGGTGCCGACCAACGGCACCTATACCTTCGCCGGCAGGAAATTTCCCGCCACGCCGGGCATGTATGCCGTCGCGGAAGCGCGATACCCGACTGTGATGCCTTATTTCGGCATTGGTTATGGACACCGCCCTGAGTCGAAGGGGTTCGGCTTCATTGCCGATCTCGGCGTCGCGTATGGCATACCGCGGTGCTCATACACCTTGTCGCCGGAACTGGCCGCGATGGCTGGCCCAGTGAAAAGCCAGCTCCTCATCCAGACGGGCCTCGACGAACTGCGGAGCAAGATGTCGCGCTATCGCTGGTATCCCGTCGTGCAGATCGGCATTTCGTATCGCTTCTGAGCGGCACAGCGAACAGCAACGAGCCGACACCGCATGGAGCGGCCGGCTCGAATGCCGTGACGAATACACCAACGCACCGCACGCTGCTGCGCCGGTGCGTTGTCATGTCCCGGTTTGCCGTGCGGGGGCGCCGGCAAGCTCAAAAGCGGCCCGTGCGCGACTTTCCGGTCTCGCCGCCGCGATCTGGCGGGGTATTGTTCTGATCGATCCGTGCGATTACGCCGCCATCGGCAGGTTTCACTGCATCGAGCATGCGAGGCGACGGTTGCGACACAGTCGCGTCAGGTGAATCGGGGATCGACGAACCGGACGGTGCCGTCCCGGCTTGAGCGAACACCGGGAACGAAGCGGCCGCCACGACGGCGGCAATCGCGAGGGTCTTCATGGTGGCTCCTTTCGCGGAGAAACTGCACGACAACACTCATAGTCTAGGTCGCGATTCCCGGTGGCACGTGATGGAACATGCTGCGGAAAGATGGTCAGTCGGCATGGCCGGCCAACCGTCAAGCGCCGGGCGCCTCGGCAATACGCTGATCATATGTTTGTATGCGCAACCTAATTCAGGGTTTGCCGCAGTAGCGTCATGTTCGATGCGCGACGCGCGCAGCCATACCGATTGCATGGATAGACGTCGCACCATATTCGACCGCGGCGCGAAACCCTTGCCGGGTGGCGGATTCAGCAGATCTCTACAGATTTCACCCGGCCTGGGGCGGTAAAGATGACGTCCGCGCGTCGCGCCAATCCGTTCGACCGACCGCTTCTTTCTTGCTGCGACGCAGCGCCGGGGCCGTTTTTGCGATGGTATGCTGACCGTCATCGAGTTGTTCGGCAGGTCGCATGCATGGCGAAACGCGCGTTCGCACCGTCAAACGAGATCTCTCTTCCTCCAGCCCGCATCGCGGCCCCGGCACGCGGGTTGTCCGCATGCGCCGGCCCGCGCGTTGCCGTCGATGCCCGCCTGCCTGTCGAATGCATGCCTCTTGCAGATCCCGCCCGTTCCCCTTATCCCAGACTCATCATTCCGGAGACAAGCTCATGCAGCGAAACACCACGGCCGAGACGACACGCGGTTGGCAGATCGCCCCGCCCGCGTACGTGAAGCACCGCGGCCTGATCGATTGGGTCACCCGCATTGCCGAACTGACCGAGCCCGATCGCATCGTGTGGTGCGACGGCTCGCAAGCGGAATACGATGCGTTGTGCGATGCCATGGTCAAGCAAGGGACACTCACGCGCCTCAATCCGTCCAAGCGTCCCGATTCGTATCTGGCGCAATCCGATCCGTCAGACGTCGCCCGTGTCGAAGACCGCACATTCATTTGCAGCGCCTCGCGTGACGACGCCGGCCCGACCAACAACTGGACCGCGCCCGATGAAATGCGCGCGACGCTCGATGGCCTGTTTCGCGGCGCGATGCGCGGTCGCACGCTGTATGTCGTGCCGTTCTCGATGGGGCCGCTCGGTTCGCCGATCGCGCACGTCGGCGTCGAGTTGACCGATAGTCCGTACGTCGCGGTGAACATGCGGATCATGACGCGCATGGGGCGCGACGTGTACGACGTGCTGGGCGAGGACGGCCCGTTCGTGCCGTGCGTGCACAGCGTCGGCGCGCCGCTCGAGGCGGGGCAGCCGGATGTGCCGTGGCCGTGCAATCCGGTCAAGTACATCGTGCATTTTCCGGAAACGCGCGAGATCTGGAGCTTCGGATCCGGCTACGGCGGCAATGCGCTGCTCGGCAAGAAATGCTTCGCGCTGCGCATCGCATCGACGATGGGCCGCGACCAGGGCTGGCTTGCCGAACATATGCTGATCCTGGGCGTGACCTCGCCCGAAGGGAAGAAATATCACGTGGCAGCGGCTTTCCCGTCCGCGTGCGGCAAGACCAACTTCGCGATGCTGATTCCGCCGAAGGGTTTCGACGGCTGGAAAGTCACGACGATCGGCGACGATATTGCGTGGCTGAAACCCGGCCGCGACGGGCGTCTTTACGCGATCAACCCGGAAGCCGGGTACTTCGGCGTGGCGCCCGGCACCGGCGAGAAAACCAACCCGAATGCGCTCGCGACGCTGAAGGACAATGTGATCTTCACGAACGTGGCGCTGACCGAGGATGGCGATGTCTGGTGGGAAGGGCTGACCGACACGCCGCCCGGGACGCTGCGCGACTGGCAGGGCAACGCGTGGACGCCGGAGATCGGCAAGACGACGGGACGCAAGGCCGCGCATCCGAATTCGCGTTTCACCGCGCCGGCCGCGCAGTGCCCGTCGATCGATGACGACTGGGAAAATCCGGCAGGCGTGCCGATCGATGCGTTCGTCTTCGGCGGTCGCCGCTCGACGACGGTGCCGCTCGTCACGGAAGCGCGCGACTGGGTCGAAGGCGTGTACATGGCCGCGACGATGGGCTCGGAAACGACGGCGGCCGCCGCGGGCCAGCAGGGCGTCGTGCGGCGCGATCCGTTCGCGATGCTGCCGTTCTGCGGTTACAACATGAGCGACTATTTCGGCCACTGGCTCGCCATGGGCGAGAAGCTGGCGGCGAGCGGCGCGCAGTTGCCGAAAATCTATTGCGTGAACTGGTTCCGCAAGGACGCGGACGGCAGGTTCGTGTGGCCGGGCTTCGGCGAGAACATGCGCGTGCTGAAGTGGATACTCGATCGTCTGGAAGGGACCGGCGGCGGCAACGAGCATGCATTCGGCGTATCGCCGGCATACGACGACCTGCATTGGAACGGGCTCGACTTCACCCGTGCGCAATTCGATACCGTGACGTCGATGGATGCAGCCGAATGGCGCGACGAACTGGCGCTGCACGCGCAGCTGTTCGACATGCTGAAGCTGCGTCTGCCGGCCGAACTGCTCGACACGATGGCGAAGATCGAGCGGCGGCTCGACGCATAACGATCCGATCGCCCTGCGGCGGCGCGCTCGCCGCAGGGTGCGGACCTCCCGCGCCAGCAATGCACGCCGGCGTGTTTCTTCCGGCGCGTCCTCAGCCGAGAGTCAGCGCGTTCGTCAGATCTCCCGGCGGCGTCTGGCCGCGCGCCGCGAACGCCTTGTCGCGCGCCGTCACGCCGTCCAGCGGCGCGAGTCCGTGCACGCGGCTGATGAAACGCAGGATCGAGTTCGTGTCGTACAGCGTGTGGTCGACATGCCCTTTCTTCGCGAACGGCGCGATCACCAGCGCCGGAATCCGCGAACCCGGCCCCCAGCGATCGCCAGGCGGCGGCGCCACCGGATCCCACCAGCCGCCGTTTTCGTCGTGCGTCATCACGATCACCGTGTTCGCCCACTGCGGCCCGCGCCGGATATGCTCGATGACGGTCGCGATATGGCGGTCGCCCGACGCGATGTCCGCATAGCCCGCGTGCATGTTCAGGTTGCCCTGCGGCTTGTAGAACGTCACCGCGGGCAGGCGGCCCGCATCGATCGCGGCGATGAAGTGATTGGTCGACGGATCGTCACCGAGACCCGCGTCCCGCAGATGCCTGCGGCGCGCGTCCGTACCCGGCGCGAAACTGGCGAAGTAGTTGAACGGGTGATGGTGATACTGGAAATCGGGCACGTTGCCCGTATCGCGATGCTCGAGCGCGTATTGCCACGCACCGCCATACCACGCCCAGTCGATTCCTTTTTCGGACAGCCGGTCGCCGATCGTCGCATAGCGCTGCGGCGGCAGCACCCGCGGATCGGTCGGGTCGGCATACGCAGGATTGCCGCCTGGGAGCGGCCGGACATAACTCGGCTGGTGCGGGGGCGCCATGGTGTTGACGGCATAGCCGTCGGGGGTGAATGCCCCGTCGCGCTCGAATTTCGGCGGCCCGTCGAGCGCCGACGCGGGCGAATCGGCGGCCAGCTTGAGCCGCGTGCCGGCCGGATCGCTGCCTTCGACCACCGACACGAGATGTTTTGCCGGGCTGGTATGGACGTCGGGATACAACGGCGCCTGCGCGGAAATCAGAAAGATGTGGTTAAGCCAGGATCCGCCGAAGGCCGCCATGAAGAAGTTGTCGCACAGCGTGTACTGCCGCGCGAGATTCCATAGCCGCAGCGTATCGGCCGAATTGCGGTAATACCCCATCACGAGGCCGCCCGAATCCGCCCATGCCGCGAACTGGTTGTTGCGTCCCGCGTTGATCTGCATCTGGTTCTGATAGAAGCGATGCCACAGATCGCGCGTCATCACCCCGTTCGGCAGCGGTTTGCCCTGTGCGTCGCGAATCTGGAATGGCGCGTTCGGCAGCTTGTCGATATCGCGCTCCGCGATCATGTAGCGTTTCCCGTCGATCTCCTGCGCCTGCGGCACGAGGCCGCCCCAGATTTTCGGGAGCGTCGGCAGCGGCGTCTTGCCGTCGCGGTCGAGCTGCAGCGCCTGCTCGGGCGGCACCGCGCTCAACGGATGCTGCACGCCGGGAAAATCGCCGTACAGGTTGGCGAAGCTGCGGTTCTCCGCGTAGATCACGACAATGTGCCGGACCTGTTCGCGCAGCGCCTGATCGAGGCGCAGGTCGGCGGCAGAGCGTGGCGCGGCTTCGCCGGAAGGCCCGGTCTCGCAGCCGCCCAGCGCGAGGCTTGCGCCGAACGCGGCCATGCCGCCCAGAATGCGGCGGCGGCCGGGATCGTCGGGATGATCCGGCGCGGTGTCGGACAGGTCGGCGGTGTGGGTCATGCGGGTGCTCCTCGGATAGCGTGATGGGTATCGGCGCGGCGCACGGAGCGACGTTGCCTGCGTCGTTGCGACACGGACATCGGGCGTACGTCGTCGCAGCGCGGGCCGAGGCGGCCATCGATTGATCACACAAATGTCACGTTCGAGACTATAGCGTGGACGGCAAAAGCCGGGCTGGCGGACCGGTTCCGACCGTCTCCCGCGCCGCACTGCCACCGGCCGTTTTCCGCGTCGAAGCACGCGCTGCTGCGCGACGCTCGCCAGAGAACTAGACTGGGATTACGAGCCGCCCCCAACCGACGCCCGTACCGGTTCGCTCATGGAGAACAGGGCGCCGCTGGCGGTGCGGCATGGTCAGACAAGGGCAGACGCGAGCCGACGAACGTGCGCGCGCCCATTTATTTGACGAAACGAGGCGACGATGAGCCACTCGAAACCCACCACGGTACAGCGCCCGATGCGGCGCGACCAGCAACCACGCGCCCACACCGACGACAGCTATGTCACGCTCAGGCGGCTCAAGACCGCGGCTCGCTGTACGACATGCGGCGCGACCTACGACGACGGACGCTGGACCTGGCGCGAAGCGCCCGACGACGCGAAAGCGGAGCAATGCCCGGCGTGCAAGCGCACGCATGATCAGGCGCCGGCCGGCGAACTGGTCCTGAGCGGCGCCTATCTGCATGGCCGTCGCGCGGACATCCTCGCGCTGCTGAACCATCAGGCGGAGGACGAAACCAGCGAGCATCCGCTCGAACGAATCATGGAAATCGCCGACGGCGGCGACGCGGAAATGACGGTGCGCACGACGGGCGTGCATCTGTTGCGGCGGCTCGGCAAGGCGATGCTGCGCGCGCACCACGGCGAACTGAAGCTGCACAACCTGCACGGCGAGGGCATCTTGCGCGCCGAATGGAAGCGCGCAGACGCGTAAGCGTCAGCCGCCCGCGCGATCCCGGATCTGCCCCATGAACAAGAAGTTCGACTATCCCGGCCTGCTGATCGCGATCGGATTCTTTCTCCTGTTCGCGGTGCAGCTGCTGGTGCTGCGCCCGACCGCGACGTCGATCGCGTATAGCGACTTCAACCGCCTGGTCGCCGCGCGTCTCGTCGACGATCTCGAGATCGGCCAGAACTCGATTTCTGGCGTCCTGCATATGCCCGGCGCGAGCGCGATGCTGCCCGCATCCGAGACGGCCGCCGTGAAGGACGCAGGCGCGCCGTGGCGCTTCTCGACCGCGCGCGTCACCGACGAACGCCTGATCGACAGGCTCACGGCCGCCGGCATCCGCTATCACGGCATGCCGGACGCGAGCTGGCTCGTGTCGCTCGCGTCGTGGGTGCTGCCGCTGCTCGCCTTCGTCTTCATCTGGAACCTGATGATGCGTCGGCGCGGCGGGCTGCAGGACTTCACCGGCATGGGCAAGAGCCAGGCGCGTATCTATGTGCAGCAGGAAACCGGTATCTCGTTCGACGACATCGCCGGCATCGACGAAGCGAAAGCCGAACTGCAGCAGATCGTGGCGTTCCTGCGCAACCCCGCGCGCTACCAGCGGCTTGGCGGCAAGATCCCGAAGGGCGTGCTGATCGTCGGCGCGCCGGGAACCGGAAAAACGCTGCTTGCACGCGCGGTTGCGGGCGAAGCGGCGGTGCCGTTCTTTTCGATCAGCGGCTCGGCGTTCGTCGAAATGTTTGTCGGCGTCGGGGCGGCGCGCGTGCGCGACCTGTTCGAACAGGCGCAGCAGAAAGCGCCGTGCATTGTCTTTGTCGACGAGCTCGATGCGCTCGGCAAGGTCCGCGGCGTCGGCGTGATGTCCGGCAACGACGAGCGCGAACAGACACTCAATCAGCTGCTCGTCGAGATGGACGG
>NZ_JAHACR010000102.1 GCF_018375725.1 Burkholderia sp.
CGCACACGACGTCCACCGGAATCGGCACCGATGCGCCCCGCGCGGCCATCAGGTCCATGATCTCGCGTGCCTCGCCCACGAGATCCGGTTCGGCCAGCGATTTGCCGATCGGCAGTCCGGCGGCCAGCATGAAGGTGTTGGCGATGCCGCCGCCGACGATCAGCTGGTCGACCTTCGCGGCCAGCGACTTGAGGATGGTGAGCTTGGTGGACACCTTCGAGCCCGCCACGATCGCCACCAGCGGACGGGCCGGCGCACCCAGCGCCTTGCCCAGCGCGTCCAGCTCGGCCGTCAGCAACGGCCCCGCGCAGGCAACCGGCGCATACTTCGCGATGCCCTCGGTCGTCGCTTCGGCGCGATGTGCGGTGCCGAACGCGTCATTCACATAGATGTCGCACAGCCGCGCCATCTTCTGTGCGAGCTCATCGCTGTTCTTCTTCTCGCCACGATTCACGCGGCAGTTTTCCAGCAGCACCACTTCGCCCGGCTCGACCGCGACGCCGCCATCGACCCAGCCGCTCACCAGTCGCACCGGCTGCCCGAGCAGTTCGGACAGGCGCGCCGCCACCGGCGCGAGCGAATCCTGCGGCTTCATGTCCCCTTCGGTCGGGCGCCCGAGGTGCGAGGTCACCATCACCGCGGCGCCCGCCTTCACGCACGTCTCGATCGCCCCCAGCGACGCACGGATGCGCGTGTCCTCGGTAATGCGGCCCTGCTCGTCCTGCGGAACGTTCAGGTCGGCCCGGATGAACACACGGCGGCCGCCTACCGCACCGCTCGCAACCAGATCGTCCAGCTTCAGCACCGGCGTCGTCATCACGCAGCCCTCATCCATGCCGCCGTGGTATCCAGCATGCGGTTGCTGAAGCCCCACTCGTTGTCGTACCAGCTCAACACCTTGACGAGCGTGCCGCCGATCACACGTGTCTGCGTCGCATCGAAGATCGACGAACGCGGATCATGGTTGAAATCGACGGAGACGAGCGGCGCGTCGTTGTAGCCGAGAATGCCTTTCAGTTCGCCCTGGGATGCTTCGCGGATGATCGCGTTGACTTCCTCGACGGTCGTCGGCCGCGCGGCCGTGAAGGTCAGGTCGACCACCGACACGTTGATGGTCGGCACGCGGATCGCAAATCCGTCGAGCCGGCCGTTCAGCTCGGGGATCACCAGGCCGACGGCCGCCGCCGCACCCGTCTTGGTCGGAATCATCGACTGCGTGGCCGCACGCGCGCGCCGCAGGTCCTCGTGATACACGTCGGTCAGCACCTGATCGTTCGTGTAGGAATGAATCGTCGTCATCAGGCCCTGCTCGATCCCGATCGCCGCATGGAGCGGCTTGACGAGCGGCGCCAGGCAATTGGTCGTGCAGGACGCGTTCGAGATCACCGTAAACGCCTGTCTGAGCGTGTCGTCGTTGACGCCGTAGACGATCGTCGCATCGACATCCTTGCCGCCCGGCGCGGATATCATCACCTTGCGCGCACCGGCCGCGAGATGCGCGGACGCCTTCTCCTTGCTCGTAAACAGTCCCGTGCATTCCAGCACGACATCGACATCCAGTTCGCGCCACGGCAGCTCGGCGGGATTGCGCACGGACAGCACCTTGATGCGGTCGCCGTTGACGACGAGCGCGTCGCCATCCACATCGACGGTGCCGGCGAACGGGCCGTGCACCGTGTCGTAGCGCGTGAGATGCGCGTTGACGTTCGCGTCGCCGAGATCGTTGATCGCGACGATGCGGATTTCATCGGTCCGCTTCGCGTCGTACAGCGCGCGCAGGATATTGCGGCCGATGCGGCCATAGCCGTTGATCGCTACGTTGATGGGCATCTCGTCTCCTTTCCTTTTATCGTGGATTCGTCATTCGTCTCAGCTCGCTGCGGTGTGCGGCGAGACAATGTGATCGGCCATCTCCGCGATGGACTGGAACACGCGGTCCGGCTGCGCGTCCGTGATCGGTTCGCCGTAGTTGTAGCCGTACGGCACGGCCCAGGCCGCGACGCCGGCACGGCGGGCGGTCTGGATGTCGGTCTTGGAATCGCCGAGGTGCGCGGCCTCGCGCACGGGCACCTTGAGACGCTCCAGGCAATGGCGGATCGGCAGCGGGTGCGGCTTCTTGTAGGGCAGGCTGTCGCCGCCGACCACCACGTCGAAATACGGCTCGAACCCGGCGTTCTCCAGCAGCCGCAGCGTGAACCGGCGGTTCTTGTTGGTCACGACGCCCATCAGCATGTCGGCGGCGCGCAACCGGGCCAACGCCTCGGGCACGCCCGGATACGGCTGTGCCAGCGTGCCCACCGTCGCATCGTAATGCGCGTCGAATACCGGCATGACCGTGTCCAGCACGATGTCCGGATCCACGCCCAGGCTGATGAGCACTTGCCGCATCAGTTCCTGCGTGCCGTGCCCGATATAGCCGATCACGGTGTCGAGCGAGATCGCCGGGTATCCGTACTCGTCCAGCGTGCGATTGACCGCCAGCGCGATCTCCGGCGCCGTGTCGAACAGCGTGCCGTCGAGGTCGAAGGTGATGAGGCGCGTCTTCATGACCGGCATGCCTCCACGACGCGCTCGACCGTCAGGCCGAAGTGCGGGAACAAGGCGCTCGCCGGCGCCGACTCGCCGAACGTCGCGAGACCGATCACCCGGCCCTCGAGCCCGACGTACTTGTGCCAGAAATCCCGGTGGCCCGCCTCGACCGCCACGCGGCGTATGCCCGGCGGCAGCACGGTCGCTCGGTAGGCATCGTCCTGCCGGTCGAACACCGACGTCGACGGCATCGACACCACCCGCGCGCGCACGCCGTCTTCCGCGAGCTTGCGCTGCGCGTCGAGTGCGAGCGCGACTTCCGATCCGGTCGCGATGAGCACCACGTCCGGCGGCCCGCCCGCGGGCTCGCTCAGCACGTAGCCGCCCTTGCGGACGCATGCAATCTGCGCCTCGTCGCGCGTCGCCGGCGGCAGGTTCTGGCGCGACAGTATGAGCGCGCTCGGGCCGGACTCGCGCTCGATCGCCATTTGCCACGCAATGGCGGTCTCGACCGTATCGCACGGCCGCCAGACATCGAGATTCGGGATCAGCCGCAAGCTCGCGACATGCTCGATCGGCTGGTGCGTCGGGCCGTCTTCGCCGAGGCCGATCGAGTCGTGCGTGAGCACGTGGATGACACGCTGGTTCATCAGCGCGCTCATGCGTATCGCGTTGCGCGCGTAATCGGAAAACACGAGAAAGGTGCCGCCGTACGGAATGAAGCCGCCATGCAGCGCCATCCCGTTCATCATCGCGATCATCCCGAACTCGCGCACGCCGTAGGACAGGTAGTTCGCGCCCGGCTCGATCGTCTCCGCCTCGTTGATCGAGCGGGACGCCTTGGCCGCCGTCAGGTTCGACCCGGTCAGATCCGCGGAGCCGCCGAACAGCTCGGGCAATGCGGGTACGAGCACGTCGAGCGCGATCTGCGACGATTTGCGCGTCGCGGTCGGGGCCGTCACCGCACGCGCGACGTCGAGGAGATGCTGCGCGATGCCCGGCCAGTCGGACGGCAGCTCACCCTGCATGCGGCGCTCGAATTCCGCCGCTTCGTCGGGATATTCCGTGCGGTACGCGTCGAACAGCACGTCCCATTCGCGGGCGAGCGCAGCGCCGCGCGCGCGCTGACACCAGCTCGCACGCACGTCGTCGGGAATCTCGAACGGAGCATGCGGCCACTCGAGCGCCTCGCGCGTCGCCGCGATCTCGTCGGCGCCGAGCGGCGCGCCGTGCACGTCGTGGGTATCCGCCTTGTTCGGCGAACCCCAGCCGATCTTCGTCCGGCAGATGACCAGGCTCGGACGCCCGTCGCTCGCGTGCGCATCGCGTATCGCCGCATCGACGGAAACCGCATCGTGACCGTCGATCGGCCCGATCACGTTCCAGCCATACGCCCGGAAGCGGGCGGCCGTATCGTCGGTAAACCAGCCGTTCACATGGCCGTCGATCGAGATGCCGTTGTCGTCGTAGAAGCAGATCAGTTTGCCGAGGCCGAGCGTGCCGGCCAGCGAGCACGATTCGTGGCTGATGCCTTCCATCAGGCAGCCGTCGCCGAGAAACACATACGTGTGGTGATCGACGACCGGAAAGCCCGGCCGGTTGAAGCGCGCGGCGAGCAGTTTTTCCGCGAGCGCCATGCCGACGCCGTTGGCGAGCCCCTGCCCGAGCGGGCCGGTCGTCGTCTCGACGCCGGGCGTGATGCCGACTTCCGGATGCCCCGGCGTCTTCGCATGCAGTTGCCGGAAGCGCTTCAGCTCGTCGAGCGGCAGGTCGTAGCCCGACAGGTGCAGCGCCGCATACAGCAGCATCGAGCCGTGGCCGTTCGACAGGATGAAACGGTCGCGATTCGGCCAGGACGGCTCGGCCGGGCTGTGCCGCAAATGGCCGCGCCACAGCACCTCGGCGATATCGGCCATGCCCATCGGCATGCCCGGATGCCCCGACTTCGCGGCCTCGACCGCGTCGATGGCGAGAAAGCGCAGCGCGTTGGCCGCGCGGCGCCGGTTCTGCGGCAGCGCCGTCTCGAGGCGCACGTTGCTGGGATGGTTCATTGCGAGTTCTCCTTCATGCCGTCGGTGCGCGCGCTCACGCCATCGCCTGGCGTCGATTGCCGATCAGGCGCAGGATCATCGGGGTAAAAATGAGCTGAACCGCGAGCCCCATTTTTCCGCCCGGACAGACGATGGTGTTCGGACGCGACATGAACGAGCCATGCAGCATCGACAGCAGATACGGAAAATCGATGCCGCGAGGATTCGCAAAACGGATCACGAGCATGCTCTCGTCGAGCGACGGAATGTCCCGCGCACAAAACGGGTTCGACGTGTCGACGACCGGCACACGCTGGAAATTCACGTGCGTCCGGGAAAACTGCGGGCAGATGTAGCTCACGTAGTCCGGCATGCGGCGCAGGATGACGTCGACGACCGCTTCCTGCGAGTAGCCGCGCATGTTCTGGTCGCGATGCAGTTTCTGGATCCACTCCAGATTGATGCTGGGCGCCACGCCCACGAGCAGGTCGGGATACTGCGCGACGTCGACGCTGTCGGTCACCACGCCGCCGTGCAGCCCTTCGTAGAACAGCAGGTCGGATCCGCCCGGCAGATCGGCCCAGGGCGTAAACGTGCCCGGCGGCTGACCGTGCTCGGCGCCCTCGATCTCGTCGTGCAGGTATTTCCGGCAGCGGCCGGTTCCCGTTTCGCTGTACGTCGCGAACAGATTCGCGAGTTCGTCGAACAGGTTGGCCGCCGGCCCGAAGTGGCTGAAGTTGTGATCGCCCGCGTCTTCGGCTTCCTTCATTTTCTGGCGCATCTGCAGACGGTCGTACGCATGGAACGAATCGCCCTCGACGATCGCGGCATTCACGCCTTCACGCCGGAAAATATGCTGAAACGCCTTTGTAATCGTGGTCGTGCCCGCGCCCGATGAACCGGTGATCGCCACGATCGGATGTTTGGTCGACATGTCCCCTCCTTCTTTTCCTCAACTCAATACGAATGGCCCTGCCTGGCGGATCACGAGCGGAATAGCGAGCGCGTGTTGAAGAGCGGCGATTCGTAGCGATGGTCGGTGCCGCCGTCGAATTCCTGGTGGTAGCGTTCGACGCGCTCGACCTCGCACCGGGATCCGAGGATCACCGGCACGCGCTGGTGCAGCGCCTCCGGCACCGTTTCGAGGATGCGTCCGCGTCCGGTCGACGCACAGCCGCCGGCCTGTTCGACGATCATCGCCATCGGATTCGCTTCGTAAAGCAGTCGCAACCGGCCCGGTTTCGCCGGATCCTTGTTGTCCTTCGGGTACATGAACACGCCGCCGCGCATCAGGATCCGGTGCACTTCGGCGACCAGCGAGGCGACCCAGCGCATGTTGAAATCCTTCTGGCGCGGGCCGGCCTTGCCCTTCACGCATTCGTCGATGTAGCGCTGCACCGGCGGCTCCCAGAACCGCATGTTCGACGCGTTGATCGCGAACTCCTGCGTCTCTTCCTTGATGCGCAGATCGGGATGCGTGAGGATGTACGCGCCGATTTCCGGATCGAGCGTGAAGCCGTGGACGCCATTGCCGAGCGTCAGCACGATCATGTTGGCCGGCCCGAACAGCGCGTAGCCGGCACAAACCTGTGCGGTGCCCGGCTGGAGGAAATCGTCGACCGTCGGGTGCGTGACCCCGGGCGGCGCCTCGAGCACGGAAAAGATCGTGCCCACCGTGAGATTGACGTCGATGTTGGACGAGCCGTCGAGCGGGTCGAAGAGCAGCAGGTAACGCCCGCGCGGATATTCCCCGGGAATCTCATAGACCGTCTCCATCTCTTCCGAGGCCATGCCCGCGAGCTGGCCGCCCCACTCGCAACAGGACAGCATGATGTCGTTCGACAGCACGTCGAGCATCTGCTGCACCTCGCCCTGGACGTTCGTCCCGCCCGCACTGCCGAGCACCCCGGCCAGCGCGCCGCGCGCCACCCGCGTACCGATGTATTTGCACGCTGTCTGGATGTCATTGATGAGCGCGGTCAGCTGCTCGTCCTGCTGCGGATTGCGGCGATGCTCTTCGATGATGAACTTCGACAGTGTCGTTCTGCCGTATTGCATGAGCTGTCTCCCTCTACTTTCTAATTTCCGCCCCTGAACACGCGGCTCGCGCGGATATCCGCACCGGTGATGGTCTCGAGCGCTTCGCGCGTGACGGTCTCGTTGCTCCTGAACACGCGATTCGCCTGACGCAGCCGCGCGCGATCGAGTGCGTTGCGGATCGAACGGGCATTCGCGAAATTGGGCTGCGTCTTGCGCAACTCGATATAGGCCTGCAACGCTTCCTTGGCGTCGTCGTCGAGCCGGTAATGCATGTCGCTCAGCATCAGCTCCGCGATCTGGAACAGCTCGCCGTCCGAGTAATCCGGAAAGTCGATGTGATGCGCAATCCGCGATGCCATGCCGGGATTGCTCTTGAAGAACGTATCCATGCGGTCCTTGTAGCCCGCGAGGATCACGACGAGGTCGTCGCGCTGGTTCTCCATGATCTGCAGGAGAATCTCGATCGCTTCCTGGCCATAGTCGCGCTCGTTCTCCGGGCGGTACAGGTAGTACGCCTCGTCGATGAAGAGCACGCCGCCCATCGCGCGCTTGAGCACCTCCTTGGTCTTCGGCGCGGTGTGGCCGATGTACTGGCCGACCAGATCGTCCCGCGTCACCGCGACGACGTGGCCTTTGCGCACGTAGCCGAGGCGGTGCAGGATTTCGGCCATGCGCATCGCGACGGTCGTCTTCCCGGTGCCGGGATTGCCGGTGAAACACATGTGCAGCGATGGCGCCGCAGTGGCCATGCCCAGTTCCTTGCGCGCACGCTCGACCACCAGAAAGGCGGCGGTCTCGGCGATGCGCGCCTTGACAGGCGCGAGCCCGATCAGCTCGCGGTCAAGCCGCTCCAGCACATCGTGGATTTGCGCATCGCGCACGATGGCTTGCAAGTCGATGGCGTTTTCGGTGCTCATGGCGTCGAAGCTCGTCTACGGATTGAAGGGGCGGTGCAAGGCGCCCGGACAGCGCGCCCTGCACCGGGCGGATCACCGTACGATCAGTAGCGATCGCCTTCCGGGCGCTCCGTGGCGTACGAGCGCAGCTGGTACTGGATCTTCCGCGCCGCTTCCTCGTTGCGCACCAGGCAGAAGCCGCTTTCGTCCTTCGGGCGGTTGACGATGAAGGACAGTCGCACCGTCTCGAAGCCGAGCGTCGAATCGAACGCGTTGATCTTGATGTAGCGGTCCCCGTACGTCTTGCGGCACGCGTTGACCTCGAGCATCACGCCGGCGGCGTCCTTGAGGTCGAACATCGGGGTCGCCCACATTTCCCAGAACGAATTGCGCGGATGCGGATCGTCCGTGTACTCGACGGAACAGGCCCAGCCCTCGCGCAGCGCGTATTCGATCTGTGCGCGGATTTCGTCGTCCGTAAAGTCGGGCAGGAAAGAAAAAGCCCCTTGGGTCAGTCGCATGGCGTTCTCCAATTAGTTCGAAGTCGTCGGGGTCGACACATAGTCCGGCGTGTCGGTGGACGCATAGTTGAAGGTGACGTCGCGCCACGTATCGAGCGCCTGCTTGAGCGGCGTGCACCAGCGCGATGCCTCCTCGAGGATCTGCGGCCCCTCGTTGGCGATGTCGCGCCCTTCGTTGCGTGCCTTCGTCATCACTTCGAGCGCGACGCGGTTCGCGGTGGCGCCTGCCTGGATGCCCATCGGATGGCCGATCGTGCCGCCGCCGAACTGCAGCACCACGTCGTCGCCGAAGAGCGTCAGCAGCTGGTGCATCTGGCCGGCGTGGATGCCGCCCGACGCCACCGGCAGGACCTTCTTCAGGCCGGCCCAGTCCTGCTCGAAGAACAGGCCGCGCGCCAGGTTGACCTCGTTCTTCGACTGACGGCACACGTCGTAGAAACCCTGAACCGTCGGCGGATCGCCTTCGAGCTTGCCCACCGCGGTGCCGGCGTGCACGTGGTCGACGCCCGCCATGCGCAGCCACTTGGCAATCACGCGGAACGAAATACCGTGCGACTTCTGCCGGGTGTACGTGCTGTGACCGGCGCGGTGCATGTGCAGGATCATGTCGTTCTTGCGTGCCCAGTTCGACATCGACTGGATCGCCGTCCAGCCGATCACGAGGTCGACCATCACGATGCACGAACCGAGTTCCTTTGCGAATTCGGCGCGCTCGTACATGTCCTCCATCGTCGCGGCAGTGATGTTCAGGTAGTGACCCTTGATCTCGCCGCTCGCCGCTTCCGCACGCTTGACGGCTTCCATACAGAACAGGAAGCGGTCGCGCCAGTACATGAACGGCTGCGAGTTGATGTTTTCGTCATCCTTCGTAAAGTCGAGGCCGCCCTTCAGCGCTTCATAGACGACACGGCCATAGTTCTTGCCCGACAGGCCAAGCTTCGGCTTCATCGTCGCGCCGAGCAGCGCGCGGCCGAACTTGTCGAGACGCTCCCGCTCGACCACGATGCCGGTCGGCGGCCCCTTGAAGGTCTTCAGGTACGCGACCGGAATGCGCATGTCCTCGAGTCGCAGCGCCTTGACCGGCTTGAAGCCAAACACGTTGCCGATGATCGACGCGGTCAGGTTGGCGATCGAGCCTTCCTCGAACAGGTCGAGCTCATACGCGATATAGGCGAAGTACTGCTGCTCGGTCGCCGTGCCCGGGCCGGTGTTCGGCACCGGATCGACACGATAGGCCTTGGCCCGGTAGTTGTCGCACGCGGTCAGACGGTCGGTCCAGACGACAGTCCAGGTTGCGGTCGACGACTCGCCCGCCACGGCCGCGGCCGCTTCGTCCGGCTCCACGCCTTCCTGCGGCGTGATGCGGAACAGTGCGATGACGTCTGTCTCCTTCGGTTGGTAATCCGGCTGCCAGTACCCCATCTGCTTGTACTTGAGCACGCCAGCTGAATAACGCTGCTTGGCATCGAGAATCACGCTGCTTTCCACGGGCTTGGTCATCGTAGTCGCTCCTCTTTTGGCTGACCTCATGGACACCGAGGTTACCCAGTGGAATAATTTTCGAAAATTCACATTTTCTTTGGTCTCGATTAAGGATTTCTGAATGAAGGGCGTCACGCTTCGTCAGCTGCGGGTATTCGTCGCCGTCGCTCGGCATCTGAACTTCGCACGGGCCGCGGAGACGTTGAATCTCACCCCGCCGGCCGTGACGATGCAGATCCGCGAACTCGAATCGCAGGTAGGGTTACCCCTGTTTGACCGCGAGGGCAGGAACGTGTCGTTGACCATCACCGGCGAGTACCTGCTCGTCTATGCACGCAAGGTCCTCGCAACACTCAAGGACGCCGAGGACATGGTGGCGAGCTTCAAGAAGGTCCAGACGGGGCGGCTCGCGATCGGCATGGTCAGTACCGCGCAATATTTCGTGCCGCAGCTGCTCGCGCGCTTTTGCAAGGATCATCCGGGCGTCGATGTGATTCTCACGGTCGGGAATCGTCAGACGTTAGTCGAGCAGGTGCAGCGCAATGAGGTGGATCTGGCCGTGATGGGACGGCCACCGAAGGAAATGGCCACGCGTGCGGAGCCGTTTGCATTGCATCCGCATGTGCTCGTGGCTTCGCCCGACCATCCGCTCGTGCGGCTCGGACACGTGCCGGCGCACGCACTCGCCGACTACAAGTTCATCGTGCGCGAACCCGGCTCGGGCACGCGTGCGGTGCTCGAGGAGTATTTCGACAAGCACGGCATTGCGCCGCACATCTCGATGGAGATGCCGGGAAACGAGACGATCAAGCAGGCCGTGATGGCCGGCATGGGCATCAGCATGCTGTCGCTGCATACGCTCGGACTCGAACTCAGCAACCGGCTCATCGCGATCCTCGATGTCGAGGACACCCCCGTGCTGCGACGCTGGCATCTCGTCAACATGCTGTCGAAGGTGCTGTCGCCTCCGGCCGAAGCGTTTCGCTACTTCATGCACGAACACGCGGAGGCATTCCTGACCGAACAGTTCGGCCAGATTTGATGCGTGCATGACGCGCCTGCGCTCGCGCGCAATGCACGGCGCGGGCGCGGGCGCTTCCGGATGGTCAGCGTATTCAGCCGAACAGCGTCAATGCCTTCGCGAGCGTATTGACGACACCCCACGTCAGCGGAATCAGCACGTAGAGCCAGAACGCGGCCAGCACGGCCTTGTTGGTCGGATGGACCTGGGCGGATTCATTCATCGTCGTGTCTCCTGATTACTTGGCGGCGAGCTGTGCGTCGCTCATGTAGTGCCGCTCGTTCACGCGCGTCACGAGCAGGTTGCAGATGAAGCCGATCACGAGCAGCGATGCCATGAGATAGACCGTCATCGTGTATGCGTCCGCTTTCCCGACGCCGTGCGCGACCTCGTAGGCGCGGATGTAGTTGACGAGCGCCGGCCCGACGACGCCGGCCGCGGCCCACGCCGTCAGCAACCGGCCGTGAATGCCGCCGACGTACGCGGTGCCGAACATGTCGGCCAGATAGGCGGGCACCGTCGAAAAGCCGCCGCCATACATCGACAGGATCACGCAATACGTGAGCACGAACAGGGCGATCTGTCCCGACGCCGCGAAATGCGGCACACAGACGTACAGCACGGCGCCGAGCGCGAAGAAGATGAAGTAGGTGTTCTTGCGGCCGACCCAGTCCGACGCGGACGCCCAGGCGAACCGGCCGCCCATGTTGAACAGCGACAGCAGCCCGACGAAGCCGGCGGCCGTCGCGGCGTTGACCGTGCCCTTGAAGCTCTCCTGGATCATCACCGAGGCCTGCCCGAGAATGCCGATCCCCGCGGTCACGTTGAGGAACAGCACGAGCCAGATCAGATAGAACTGCGGCGTCTTGAGCGCCTCGTCGATATGCACGTGCTTCGACGTGATCATCTTCTGCTTCGTGACTGCCGGCGGCGTCCAGCCAGCCGGCCGCCAGTCGGCCGGCGGCACGCGGATCGCCAGCGCGCCGATCGACATCGAGATGAAGTAGGCCACGCCGAGCACGACGAACGTCTCGGCCACGCCGACGCTCGACGCGCTCTTGAAATGGCTCATCAGTGCCACCGACAGCGGCGCGGCGATCATCGCGCCACCGCCGAAGCCCATGATCGCCATCCCGGTCGCCATGCCGCGCCGATCGGGAAACCACCGGATCAGCGTCGACACCGGCGACACATAGCCGAGCCCGAGCCCGATGCCGCCCAGCACGCCGTAACCGACGTACAGGAGCATGATCTGGTGCGTCCAGACGCCGATCGCCGAAATCAGAAAGCCGCCGCCGAAGCAGCATGCGGCGGTGAACATGGTGCGGCGCGGGCCGACGCGCTCGAGCCATTTTCCGGCGAATGCCGCTGACAGTCCGAGGCAGGCGATCGCGAGCGAGAAGATCCATCCGAGTGTCGTCAGCGACCAGTCGCCCGGCGCGGATTCGGTGATCCCGATCACTTTCGTGAGCGGGCCGTTGAATACCGAAAAGGCATAGGCCTGCCCGATGCACAGATGCACCGCCAACGCGGCGGGTGGCACCAGCCAGCGCGAAAAACCCGGTTGCGCGACGGTCGCTTCCTTGGAAAAAAACGGCGCGGCACCCGCGCGCCCGGCTGGCTCGATAACACTGCTCATGGCTGTCTCCGTTGTGGACCTTGCGGTGATCCGATCTGTTTATTGGCTTTTCGAATTCGGTTCCGGCGTCGCATGTCGGGCATTACCGCGCTGCCTGATATGCAATTTCCGGTCATATATCCGATACATCCGAATAATCGAAATGCCGTTTCTTATATTGGGTTCTCGGAAACATAGAACAACGAAAAGGCACGTTCAATATGCTTTTATCGTTCATATACGGATAAACCCCATTCATATACGGGGAAACACGGTATGTGCGTTTCGTTGTGCGCTCGCTGTTCGGCGGCATGCAGCAGGCTCGCCATCGGTTCATTCCCGGTGCCGTCACCGAACCAACCGGCGTGACCGGCCAATGTGCAACCGTCGATCCGATGCGGGGATCTATTCAGATCTGCTGCCGAGATCTGCCGCGATACCGAGGCAAGCCCGTTTGCGCCGCGCCATGCCGCTTTCTGCGCAACGCACATCACCCCGCCGCATTCGGTGCCAGATTATGTAGCGTGATTTCCTATTGCGACCGCAAAAAGATCGGCCTATCGTTGTTGCAAACCAGTCAAAACGAAGTCAGCGTGCATGCTCAATATGAGCCCGCAGCACATATGAGACTTTGGAGGAGCGAACCAGATGTCCCCCATTTC
>NZ_JAHACR010000515.1 GCF_018375725.1 Burkholderia sp.
ACTATCTCGTGCCGAACCGCTTCGAATACGGCTACGGACTCACGCCCGAAATCGTCGAGCTGGCAGCCGCGCGCAAGCCGGATCTGCTGATCACCGTCGACAACGGCATCGCGAGTGTCGCCGGCGTCGCAGCCGCCAACGCCCGCGGCATCGACGTGCTCGTGACCGACCACCACCTGCCCGGCGACGCGCTGCCCGCCGCGCGCGCCATCGTCAACCCGAACCAGCCGGGCTGCGGGTTCCCGAGCAAGCACATCGCCGGCGTCGGCGTGATGTTCTACGTGCTGCTCGCCTTGCGCGCCGAGCTGCGCCGCCGCGGCGCGTTCGCGAGCAAGGACGCCGAGCCGCGTCTCGACGGCCTGCTCGACCTCGTCGCGCTCGGCACGGTCGCCGACGTCGTGCGGCTCGACGGCAACAACCGCGTGCTCGTCGCGCAGGGTCTGCAGCGCATCCGCAACGGCCGAATGCAGCCGGGGATCGCCGCGCTGTTCCGCGCGGCGGCCCGCGACGCGCGCGCCGCGTCGGGCTTCGATCTCGGCTTCGGCCTCGGCCCGCGCCTGAACGCGGCCGGGCGGCTGTCCGACATGTCGCTCGGCATCGAGTGCCTGATCACCGACGACATCGGCCGCGCGTGGGAACTCGCGCAGCAGCTCGACGCGATGAACCGCGAACGCCGCGAGATCGAAGCCGGGATGCAGCAGCAGGCGCTTGCGGATCTCGCCGATGTCGACCCCGCCGACGCCTGCACGATCACCCTCTTCAACCCCGCATGGCATCAAGGCGTGATCGGCATCGTCGCCGGGCGGCTGAAGGAGAAATTCCATCGGCCGTCGTTCACGTTCGCTCACGCGGACGAGCAAGGCACGCGCGTCAAGGGCTCAGGGCGATCGATCCCCGGTTTCCATCTGCGCGATGCGCTCGACCTCGTGTCGAAGCGCGATCCCGACCTGATCGTCGCGTTCGGCGGTCACGCCATGGCGGCCGGCGTCACGCTCGATACCGAAAACGTGCCGCGCTTTGCCGCCGCGTTCGAAGCCGTCGCACGCGAATGGCTGTCGGACGACGCGCTGGCCCGCGTGATCGAGACCGACGGCGAGCTCGAGGATGCGTATTTCACGCCGCAGTTCGTCGAGCTGCTCGACGGCGCGGTATGGGGCCAGGGTTTTCCGGCCCCGCTTTTCTCAGGCGAATTCGACGTCGTGTCGCAGTCGCTCGTGAAGGACAAGCACCTGAAGCTGCAGCTCGCGCGCGGGCGCCAGCGCTTCAACGCAATCTGGTTCAACCACACCGAGCCGCTGCCGCCGCGCGCATTCGTCGCATACCGTCTCGTTGCCGACACGTGGAACGGCGTCACCCGCGTCCAGCTGATCGTCGAGCACGCGGCCGCATAAAGGGGCATAACGGCAGCGCGCCGCCGCGCCTGACAGGGCACGCAAGGCGTG
>NZ_JAHACR010000103.1 GCF_018375725.1 Burkholderia sp.
GGCCTTTCCTGCGCGACCGGCGCATCGATGCGCGTCGCCCTGCAGTCGTTGCGTGAGCGCCACACGGCGCGCATCGTCGTGGCCGCGCCGATCGCACCGGCCGATATCCGGCACACGTTCGACGATCTGGCCGACGCGGTCGTCGCGGTGTTGCGTCCGCAGTCGTTCTTCGGGATCAGTCAGTTCTATGTGCACTTCGAGCAGACGAGCGACGAGGAGGTGCGCTTCTGGCTAGAGGCCGCGCGCGCCGGTGCGCAGGGGTAGGGCGGTGCCGCCGCGTCGTGATTCCCCCCGCATGATGACGCGCGGATCCGCCGCACAATCAGCGTCGTCCGACGCGCTTGCGGCGGCGGCCGGATCCGGCTTCTTCGGCCTTCAAGAGCGTGGCGCGCAGCGCGGGATGCACTTCGTCGCGCCAGCGTGTGCCGGTAAACAGCCCGTAGTGATCGCACGCCTGTATATCGAGGCATTGCCGCTCGTCCGGCGTGAGACTGCTGCACAGCATGTGCGCGGCATGGGTTTGTCCGGCGCCGGTGACCGCGTCGCGCGTACCCTCCACGGTCAAAAGCCTGGTGTTCCGCAGCGCTTCCGGCTCGACCGGCACGCCCCGGACACGCCAGGTGTGCGTTGCGAGACACGTGCGCTGGAACACCAGATCGACGGTATCGAGGAAATATTCGGCCGGCATGTCGAGCAGTGCCGTGTATTCGTGCAGCGCGCGCCGTGCGTCGCCGAGCGCGACGGCATCCGCGCGCAGCGCCGCATGCGTGTAGCGGTCGATCAGGGACAAATAGCGTTGCGGATAGACGATGGCGATCTCCGCCTGCTGCAGATAGGTCGGGAACACACGGCGTCCGCGCCCTGCGAAGCCGGCCGGCACGACGTCGATCAGGTGCCGGCGGCACCAGCCGAGCGAGTGGGAGGCGGCCGCGACGCCGAGGGCGCTCGGATTGTGCCGCGCATCGAGCGGGCCGCCGATCAGCGTGACGCTCGCCGGTGGTGCAATGCCGCGTCCCGCGCGCAGCGCGAGCGCGCCGAGCGCGGGGAAGGCGGCCTGGCAGACCGCGACGACGTGCGCCGGACGGGCGTCGCGTGCCAGCATGTCGAGGAAGCTGTCGAGCATCGACACATATTCGTCGAGGCCGAAGCGGCCCGCCTCGAGCGGCACGTCGCGCGCGTTCGCCCAGTCGGTGACATACACGTCGCCATCCGCGAGGAGCGTCTCGACGGCTTCCCGCATCATCACGCTCGCGTGGCCTGCAAGCGGCGCACACAGCAACACGGCGCGCGACGCGTGTTCGCCGCGAGAGAACCGCCGCAACCCGCAGAACGGTGTCTGCGCGACGATCCGTTCGTCGACCGTGTCGCGCCGGCCATCGTGTTCGAGCGCGCCGATCGCGAACGGTGGCGGCTCGTCCGCCGGGCCGAGCAAGGGCTCGAACAGGTCGGCATAGCAGGACGACGCGGCGTGCGGCAGCGTCGCCGCCGGCCAGAATTCGAACATCTGGCGGGTCGCCGCGCGCCAGGCGCGCAGCCATTGCCGCTGCTGTTCGACAAGGGGATACCACATGGCGAACCCCCGGATGCGGTGGGCGAATTCAGATTATGGGCACGGTTGCCGCGCAGCGGGGAGACGTTTTGACGACGCGGGTCGAGCGCGGCTCCGGGCCGAAGCGTGACGGGGGCGGCACAGCGCACACGGGAGGGGCGCCGGACGGTCGTTCGCCGCTAGGCGGGCGGCCCGGACGCTGCTACAGTCGTCGATCCCACCTCACCCTGCGGAGCCTGTGCGATGAAGCTGATCGGTATGCTGGATTCCCCTTTTGTGCGTCGTGTCGCCATCTCGGCCAAGCTGCTCGACCTGCCGTTCGAACATCAGTCGTTGTCGGTGTTCCGTCAATTCGACCGGTTCAAGGCGATCAATCCGGTCGTCAAGGCGCCGACGTTCATCGCCGACGACGGCACGATCCTGATCGACTCGTCGCTGATCGTCGATTACCTCGACCGTCTCGTCGCGCCGGAGCGCCGTCTGTTGCCCGAAGCGCCCGAGGCGCGGCTGCGCGCACTGGCGCTGACCGGCTTTGCGCTGGCGGCGGCCGAAAAGACCGTGCAGGTCGTGTACGAGCACGGGCAGCGTCCGGCCGACAAACTGCACCAGCCGTGGCTCGACCGCGTGCTTGACCAGCTCGAGGCGGCGTATCGCGAACTGGAGCCGCGTGTCGCGGATACAGAGGGCTGGCTCGGCGGCGAGCGCATGTCGCAGGCCGATGTGACGGTCGCGGTCGCATGGCGTTTCACGCAGTTCATGGCGGCCGACTATCCGGTGCTGGCCCGCATCGATCCGGCGCGCTATCCGGCGCTCGCCGCGTATTCCGCACGCGCGGAGGCGCTCCCTGCCTTCATCGAGACGCCGCTCGCGTAATCGGCAGCGCGCGATTGTTTCGCGCAGCCGACAAGTGACTTCGTCGCCACGCGATTTATCCGGAGGCCGGCCGTCCCTAAAATGCACGTCATTGGATACCGCCTTGCCTGCCGGAGTCGATGATGAGGGTCTTGATCGAATCGCACCTGTACCACCCGTCGGTCGTGCTGCCGCTGGCCGCGCTGGCGCAACTGATGGTCGAACGCGATTTCAATCTCGGCCAGGTCGGCCTGATCGTCGCGGCGCGTGGTGCGCAAGCGGCAGTGTCGCGTTCCCGTGAGCTGATCTGTTACTACCGCTGCGGCACGGTGAACTGAGCACCATGGCGCAGTATGCATGAACGTATCCATGGCCAGCCCGATCCTCGCTCGGTGAACGACGCTGATTGAGGATCGGGCTGACCATCTCATGACGCCCGGCCGGCATGGGCCGGGCTGTCCGGGCCGGATGACCGGCCGTTCGCGATGACCCCGGCGCCCGGCCGGGGTCATTCATTTCGGGCGCCGCTCAGGCGCGCGCAGCGGACGCCACGTCGTACATCGCGTCGTCGTCGTTCTCACGCAGTTCCCGGGCGATCTGGTGCGCTTCGCGGCGCGTCGCGACCGCCGGCGGCGAGCCTTTCAGCGGCTGGCGCGCGGTCTCGGCGAGCGCGAGCACCGACACGATGCCGATCACGGCCGCGCCCATCATGTAGTACGCGGGCATCATCAGGTTGCCGGTCGCGTCGACGAGCCACGCGGTCATCAGCGGCGTCGTGCCGCCGAACAGCGACACCGACACGTTGAAGCCGATCGCCAGCGCGCCATAGCGGATCTCGGTCGGGAACAGCGCCGGCAGCGCCGATGGCATCACGCCGGTGAAGCACGACAGCAGCACGCCGAGGATCAGCAGGCCGCCGAAGACGGCCAGCGTCGTACCCGTGTGAATCAGCATCATCGACGGAATCGACATCAGCAACAGGCCGACGCAGCCGAAGAGCATCACCGGCTTGCGGCCAACGTGATCCGACAGGCGGCCGGCGGCGAGCGTCATGGGCATCATCAGCACCATCACGATCAGCACCAGCACGAGGCCGTGCGATTCGTCGAAATGCAGCGTCGACGACATGAAGCTCGGCAGGTACGACAGCACCATGTAGTCGGTGACGTTGAAGATCAGCACGAGGCCGACGCAGAGCAGCAGCGCGCGCCAGTTGGCGGCCAGCGTTTCCCGGAAGCGCGCCTTCGGCACGGCCTTGTCCTGCGCCTCGCGGGCCTCGGCCTGGCGTTTGAACGCCGGTGTTTCCTCGAGCTTCATCCGGATGTAGAGCCCGATCAGGCCGAGCGGGCCGGCGATCAGGAACGGCACGCGCCAGCCCCACGACAGCAGCGCCTCCTCGGACAGCGAGGCCGTCAGCAGCGCGACGACGCCTGCGCCCATCACGTAGCCGATCAGCGTGCCGAATTCCAGGAAACTGCCCATGAAGCCGCGGCGCTTGTCGGTCGAGAACTCGGCGATGAAGGTCGCGGCGCCGCCGTATTCGCCACCCGTCGAGAAGCCCTGCACGAGGCGGGCGACGAGCAGCAGCACGGGCGCCATGATGCCGATCGACGCGTAACTCGGGATCAGGCCGATCGCGAACGTGCCGACGGCCATCATGATCATCGTCATCGCGAGCACGCGCTGGCGGCCGATGCGGTCGCCGAGCGGGCCGAACACCATGCCGCCGAGCGGGCGCACGAGGAATGCGGCGGCGAACGTGCCGAAGGTCGCGAGCAGCTGCGCGGACGGGTTGCTGGACGGGAAGAACACCTTGCCGAGCGTGACGGCGATGTAGCTGTAGACGCCGAAATCGAACCATTCCATCGCATTGCCGATGGCCATCGCGCTGACGGCGCGCTTGAGCAGGCTCTGATCGACAACGGTGACGTCGTCGGCGGTGAGTGGGGCGCCGTCGGAGGACGGAGCGGAAGCAGCGGTCGGGCTGACGTGTGTTGCGGTCAAGGTCATGCACTCCTTTGACTGCGCCGGAACGGGCGGGCCGTCCGACACGGTTTGCCGGCGAGCGCGATATCGCACGCGGTGCATCGGAGCAGGCCATTAAGCACTTACTGCAAATCAGGGCTAGTCCGGCGCAGGCCTGAAAGGCCGTTGCGATATGACGCTCATGAAGAAAGTGCCGCGTGATGCGAGCGGCGGGCCGGTGCGGATCGGAATCCGGCTGTCCGGCAGACGCCCTGGAAGGGGCGGCGAAACGAAAAAAACAGGCCGACGAGGCGTGTTTTCTTGTAGGTGCAATCCTGGTCGAAGTACCGCGCCATCGGGCTCAGGCGGACTTCCGGCAAGATTGAAATGACAGAGATTAGATGTTGAAACGAGCGACATGATAGCACGATGGGCGACGATCCTGCAAATTGCCGTGAAATCCCCGTGTGGCGGGGCGTGCCGGGGCATAATCGACGGCGCGCGGCGAGGCGGTCCGGCCGCCTTTGGCGGCCGGACGGAGAGAGGATCGAAATGACCGAATGGATGAGGATTGCGGCGCTGTTCTTCGCCACTGCGCTGGCGGAAATTGTCGGCTGCTATCTGCCGTGGCTGGTGCTGAAGGCGGGGCGTCCGGTATGGCTGCTGGCGCCCGCGGCGCTGTCGCTCGCGCTGGCCGGGATGGCGGTCATCGCATTGCAGCCGCGCGCATGATCGCCCGGCCGCAATGACGCGTCACGCGTCGCCGACCCCCGGCGCCGGCTGGCGCCACACGCAGGTGCCCTTGACCGACTTGTCGAGATCGTCGAGTTGCGCCTGATGCGCGGCCAGTTCGTCGCCGCTCGCGGCGAGTACCGGCAGGGCGAGCGACGCGAGCGCGACGCGCTGGCCGTTCGCCGAACCGTCCTCGGATCCGTCGTCGTCGAGCATGTCGATGACGAGGCTGTCCTGGCCGCGCGTCATCGCGAGATACACCTCGGCGAGCAGTTCCGAGTCGAGCAGCGCGCCGTGCAGCGTACGGTGCGCGTTGCTGATGCCGAACCGGTCGCACAGTGCGTCGAGCGAATTGCGCTTGCCCGGGAACATCTGCTTGGCCTGCACGAGCGTGTCGATCACGCCGGCGCAGTGCTCGAGGAATGGCGGCAGGCCAAGCAGCGAGAATTCGGCGTCGAGAAAGCCGATGTCGAACGGCGCGTTGTGAATGATCAGCTCGGCATCCTTCACGAAGTCGCGCAGCGGATCGACGATCTCCGCGAACTTCGGCTTGTCGCTCAGGAATTCGGTCGTGAGGCCGTGCACCGCCAGCGCGCCCGGATCGCTGTCGCGCTCGGGGTTCACGTAGAAATGCAGGTTGTTGCCGGTAAGCCGCCGGTTCAGCAGCTCGACGCAGCCGATTTCGATGATGCGGTCGCCGGTGCGTGGGTTCAGGCCGGTAGTTTCGGTATCGAGAATGATCTGGCGCATGTCGGGAAAACAGAGGAAACGGGGAAAGGCGGGCGCTGGGCGGTCAGGCGGCCGTGAGCGAATCGACGCCGCGGTTCGCGAGCGCATCGGCGCGTTCGTTCTCCGGGTGTCCGGCGTGGCCCTTGACCCAGCGCCACTCGACCTGATGCTGCGCGACGAGCGCGTCGAGCCGCTTCCAGAGGTCGGCATTCTTGACGGGCGTCTTCGAGGCGGTGACCCAGCCCTTCTTCTTCCAGCCGTGGATCCATTCGCTGATGCCTTTCTGCACATATTGCGAATCGGTGTGCACGACCACGCTGCACGGGCGCTTCAGCACCTCGAGTGCGGCGATCACGGCCATCAGCTCCATGCGGTTGTTGGTCGTGTTCGGCTCGCCGCCGAACAGCTCCTTTTCGCGCTCGCCGTAGCGCAGCAGCGCGCCCCAGCCGCCGGGGCCGGGATTGCCCTTGCAGGCGCCGTCGGTGTAGATGTCAATCGTATCGGTCGTCATGAATGTTCTTGATGGGTGGTCGGGGTGGCCGCGGGCGTCAGCCCGGGCGCGAGCACGGGTTTCTTCATCCTGATCTGGCCGACGAGCCGCATGCCGCGCACGCGCTTGACGGCCGTCACCATGTAGATGGCGCCGAAAATAGGCCACCAGCGGTCGCCGGCCGCTTCCATGAAAGCGTGGCGGGCGAGCCACTTGTCGGAGGAAAGCGGCGGCCGGTAGCAGCCGAAGCGGCCGCGCTCGAGGTCGAAGCCGAGCAGCTTGATCCAGTCCTTCAGGCGGATGAACGCGATCTGGTCGCGCACCGAGGGCACGAACGGCCGGTTCGCCATCTTTCCGAACGATTGCCGCATGCCCCACAGGCTGAGCGAGTTGAAGCCGGTGATCACGAGCTGGCCCTCGGGCATCAGCACACGCTCGGCCTCGCGCAGCAGGCGGTGCGGGTCGGACGTGAATTCGAGCGTGTGCGGCATCACGATCAGGTCGACGCTTTGCGATTCGAACGGCAGGTCGAGCAGGTCGCACCAGACGGTGCTCCGTCCGGCGGGGGCAGGCTCGCGTGCGCACGCTTCGCGCGCCTGCGGAAGCTGGTAAGGCGCGCTCGCGCCGCTCGCCTGGTCGAGCGCAAGGCCGCGGAACGGCATGCGGTTCTTGCGCAGCGCGTCGAGTTTCGGCAGGCCGAGCTGCAACGCGTGGAAGCCGAACACGTCGGACACGACGCGGTCGAGCTGCGCCTGCTCCCAACCCAGCACGTAGCGGCCGGGCGGGGAGTCGGTCCACGCGGGCCAGTCTATAATTTGTCGATCAGACATAGCGATGATTGCGCGCCCATGAACGAGCTGGAATACGTGCCGGTACCGGCCTTCGAAGATAACTACATCTGGCTCGTCTCGGACGGCAGCGATGCGATCGCCGTCGATCCGGGCGAAGCCGCTCCGGTGCGCCGGGCGCTCTCCGAAAGAGGCTGGCGGCTGACCGCTATTTTACTCACGCACCATCATGCCGACCATGTCGGCGGTGTCGCGGCGCTGATCGACAGTCAGCCGGACGGCATGCCGCTGACCGTATTCGGCCCGGCGGCGGAGCCGATCGGCGTCGTCACGCAGCCGTTGCGCGGCGGCGATCGCGTGGTCCTCGACGCGCCCGCCGCGACCTTCGACATTCTCGACGTGCCGGGTCATACGCGCGGCCACATCGCGTACTTCCAGGCGGCGGGCGACGGCACGCCGGTGCCGCACGTATTCTGCGGCGACACGCTGTTCTCGTGCGGCTGCGGCCGCCTGTTCGAGGGCACGCCCGCGCAGATGCTTGCGTCGCTCGACGCGCTCGCGGCGTTGCCGGGCGACACGCGCGTGCACTGCGCGCACGAATATACGTTGTCGAACATCCGCTTCGCGCTCGCCTGCGAGCCGGGCAACGCGGCGCTCAACGCGTGGCACGACGAGGCGCGGACGCGCCGGTCGCGCGGCGTGCCGACGTTGCCGACCACGATCGCGCACGAGCGTGCGGTCAATCCGTTCCTGCGCGCCGACCGCCCCGAGATTCACGCGACGCTCGAGGCGCAGCTGCATGAAACGGTGCCAGACCGCCTGACCGCATTTACGCTGATGAGGGAATGGAAAAACCGGTTCGGATGAACTCATTTGGAGGGATGTCGAAGCTCATCCGGAATCTGTAAAATTTGCTCCAAATATCAGATTTCGCTGAGTTTTCGGTGTTTTTATTGACGTGAAGCACGCACTTCCGTAGTATCGCCAGCAATTTCCAGCCGTCGGAAGCCGAGATTTTCATGCGACTTTTATTGAGTGCGCTGCTGGTTCTGCTGCTCGCCGCGTGTGCGAGCCAGGGCCCTGTCGCCAATTCCGCCGCCGATTCGCAGGCGACGTCCAACTACCTCCGTAAATCAGCCACCGCCAAAGAAACCGTCGACGTCGACAAGCATTCGGTCGGCGACCTCACGAGTTCCGATTCCGATCTGTGGGCCCGCATCCGCCGCGGCTTCCAGATGCCGGATCTGCAGACCGATCTGGTCGACATGCAGACCACGTGGTACGTGCAGCGCCCGGAATACGTGCAGCGCATGACGGAGCGTTCGCAGAAATATCTGTACCACATCGTCGAGGAGCTCGAGGCCCGTCACATGCCGACCGAGCTGGCGCTGCTGCCGTTCATCGAGTCGGCGTACAACCCGCAGGCGCTGTCGGTCGCGAAGGCGGCGGGCATGTGGCAGTTCATCCCGGGCACGGGCCGCACGTACAACCTGAAGCAGAACATGTGGCAGGACGAGCGGCGCGACGTGCTGGCTTCGACGAGCGCTGCGCTCGACTACCTGTCGCGCCTGCATGACATGTTCGGCGACTGGTATCTCGCGCTGGCTGCCTACAACTGGGGCGAGGGCAACGTGCAGCGCGCGATCGCGCGCAATCAGGCGGCGGGCCTGCCGGCCGACTACCAGAGCCTGCGGATGCCCAACGAGACGCGCAACTATGTGCCGAAGCTGCAGGCGGTGAAGAACATCATCGCGCATCCGCAGCAGTACGGCCTGACGTTGCCGGAGATCCCGAACCACCCGTACTTCGTGACGGTCACGACGGCGCGCGACATCGACGTGAAGGTCGCGGCGAAGCTCGCGAACCTGCCGCTCGACGAGTTCAGGTCGCTCAATCCGTCGTTCGCGAAGCCGGTGATCCTCGGTGCGACCGATCCGCAGATCCTGCTGCCGTTCGACAATGCGTCGGCCTTCGAGAAGAACCTGAAGGGCTACAACGGCGCGCTGTCGTCGTGGACGACCTACACGGTCAGCGAGCGTGCGCGTCCGGCGGCGATTGCCGAGAAGATCGGCGTCGACGCGGATACGCTGATGTCGATCAACAAGATTCCGGCGGGCATGCGGCTGAAGCCGGGCTCGACGATCGTCGTGCCGCGCGGCGACGACGATGACGAGGATATCAGTGCCGATGTCGCGGAAAACGGCGTGCTGGCGATGGAGCCGGACGTGCCCGATACGCGCAAGATGTTGATCCGGGTGCGGCGCAAGCAGTCGATGGCGGCGCTCGCGGTGCGTTACGGCGTGTCGGTCGGCCAGTTGAAGGCGTGGAACCGCACGCATCGCGACACCGTGATGCCGGGGCAGGCGATGGTGCTGCACGTGCCGGTCGGGCGCGCGGTTCCGGCCGAGCCGGGTCCGGAGCGTATCGCGACGTCGGTCGGCGGCGGGCGCATCGAGCGCGCCAGCCTGAGTACCGGCGGCAAGGCGACGCGCGGTTCGAAGCGCGGTGCGGCGAAGTCGGCGGCAAAGGCGAAATCCGCTGCGCCGGCAAAAGCGGCGCCGAAGGCGGCCGCTCACAAGGGCAAGAAGAAATAAGTGCACCGATCCGTGGCGGCCGCTTGCAACGTGGCTGTCATCATTTGGCGAAAACGCCGTCACCCAGGTGGCGGCGTTTTTGTTTGTCCGCGGCGCACAGGCGTCAGCAAAAAGCGCTGTCGGCGTGGGTGCGGCATGCGGCTGGCGAGCCGCTGGCCAAGACGGTCGGCACAGGAGTACGCTGGCGCATGGCGGCCTCCGGTGGCGGTGGGGCGACCCGTCGCGAGTGCGGCGCGCCGCCGCAGTGCGCCGTGAATCCGTCGTATTCATTGAAGATAGGGCCATTTTCGGGCTACAATTCGAAAGTTTGTGCTGATCAACCTCGCACCCTAGCGCCTACCTCCATCATCCCGTTCATCCGCCGCACGCCGCCAGCCGGGCGACGCCGCGAAACCCCGCACGCTGCGCGCCGGTTTTGCGACTCGACTGCGCGAGGCGCGTGACGCAAGCGACTCCGCGCGCCCAGGCAGCGCGACGCTCGCGCGGCAGGGTAGACTGGTCGGCAGCAGGGTGTTCCCCAAGGAGCCTCCCGTGTTGCCGTCTTTTTCTCCCGCTTTGCTCGCACTTGCCGACGGCACGGTCTTCCGTGGTTATTCGATCGGGGCCGAAGGCCATACGATCGGCGAAGTCGTGTTCAATACCGCGATCACCGGCTATCAGGAAATCCTGACTGATCCGAGCTACGCGCGGCAGATCGTCACGCTCACCTATCCGCATATCGGCAACGTCGGCGTGAACGCCGAAGACGTCGAAGCCACGAAAGTCCATGCCGCCGGCCTGATCATCCGCGATCTGCCGACGCTCGCGTCGAACTTCCGCATGGAGCGCACGCTCGGCGACTACCTGCGCGACGAAGGCGTCGTCGCGATCGCCGGCATCGACACCCGCAAGCTGACCCGCATTCTGCGCGACAAGGGCGCGCAAGGCGGCTGCATTCTCGCCGGCTCGGACGACGAGGCCAAGGCGATCGAGCTCGCGCGCTCGTTCCCGGGCCTCGCCGGCATGGATCTCGCGAAGGTCGTGTCGACGTCGAAGCCGTACGAGTGGAAGCAGACCGAATGGAAGCTCGGCAGCGGCTACGGGATGCTGACCGCGCCGAAGTACCGTGTCGTCGCCTTCGATTTCGGCGTCAAGTACAACATCCTGCGCATGCTCGCGGAGCGCGGCTGCCACGTGACGGTGCTGCCGGCGCAGGCGAGCGCGGAAGACGCGCTGGCGCTGAATCCGGATGGCGTGTTCCTGTCGAACGGCCCGGGCGATCCGGAGCCGTGCGACTACGCGATCGCGGCGACGAAGACGTTCCTCGAGCGCGGCGTGCCGACCTTCGGCATCTGCCTCGGCCACCAGATCATGGGTCTCGCGGTCGGCGCGAAGACGCTCAAGATGAAGACGGGCCACCATGGCGCCAACCATCCGGTCAAGGATCTGGCGGACGGGCGCGTCGTGATCACGTCGCAGAACCACGGTTTCGCGGTCGATGCCGACTCGCTGCCGGCGAATGCGCGCGTGACGCATGTGTCGCTGTTCGACGGCACGCTGCAGGGCTTCGAGCTGACCGACCGTCCGGCGTTCTGTTTCCAGGGTCACCCGGAAGCGTCGCCGGGCCCGCACGACATCGGCTACCTGTTCGACCGCTTCACCGCGCTGATGGATGCGCACAAGGCGAAGCAGGGCGCGGCGGCGTAAGCGGCGAGCGGACGGAATCATCGGCCGGACGCGGCGCGCGATTTCGCGGCGCGCGGCCGGCAGAGCACACAGAATCAATTTATCGAGAGCGTTATGCCCAAGCGGACAGACATCAAAAGCATCCTCATCATCGGCGCCGGTCCGATCATCATCGGCCAGGCATGCGAGTTCGACTATTCGGGCGCGCAGGCGTGCAAGGCGCTGCGTGAGGAAGGCTACAAGGTCATTCTCGTCAACAGCAACCCGGCGACGATCATGACCGACCCGAACACGGCCGACGTGACCTACATCGAGCCGATCACGTGGGAAGTGGTCGCGCGCATCATCGAGAAGGAGCGCCCGGACGCGATCCTGCCGACGATGGGCGGCCAGACCGCGCTGAACTGCGCGCTCGACCTGCATCAGCACGGCGTGCTGGAGAAGTTCGGCGTCGAGCTGATCGGCGCATCGCCGGAAGCGATCGACAAGGCGGAAGACCGCCAGAAGTTCAAGGACGCGATGACCAAGATCGGTCTCGGCTCGGCGAAGTCGGGCATCGCGCACTCGATGGAAGAGGCGCACCAGGTGCACGCCGAGATCATGGCGGCCACGGGCGGCAGTGGCTATCCGGTTGTGATCCGTCCGTCGTTCACGCTCGGCGGTTCGGGCGGCGGCATTGCGTACAACCGTGAAGAGTTCGAAGAGATCTGCCGCCGCGGCCTCGACCTGTCGCCGACCCGCGAGCTGTTGATCGAAGAATCGCTGCTCGGCTGGAAGGAATACGAGATGGAAGTCGTGCGCGACCGCGCCGACAACTGCATCATCGTCTGCTCGATCGAGAACCTCGACCCGATGGGCGTGCACACCGGCGACTCGATCACCGTCGCGCCGGCGCAGACGCTGACCGACAAGGAATACCAGATCCTGCGTAACGCATCGCTCGCGGTGCTGCGCGAGATCGGCGTCGACACCGGCGGTTCGAACGTGCAGTTCTCGATCAATCCGAAGGACGGCCGCATGGTCGTCATCGAGATGAACCCGCGCGTGTCGCGTTCGTCGGCGCTCGCATCGAAGGCGACCGGCTTCCCGATCGCGAAGGTCGCGGCGAAGCTCGCGGTCGGCTACACGCTCGACGAGCTGAAGAACGAGATTACTGGCGGCCAGACGCCGGCATCGTTCGAGCCGACGATCGACTATGTCGTCACGAAGATTCCGCGCTTCGCATTCGAAAAATTCCGTGAAGCCGATTCGCGCCTCACCACGCAGATGAAGTCGGTCGGCGAAGTGATGGCGATCGGCCGCACGTTCCAGGAATCGTTCCAGAAGGCGCTGCGCGGCCTCGAAGT
>NZ_JAHACR010000516.1 GCF_018375725.1 Burkholderia sp.
GGGCGCGTATCCGGGCATCGGCGCGGAAGAGCGCGGCCAGTCGGAAGCCATCGGCCGCAACCTGTACGTGATGGCCGAGCTGAAGACGCCGATCATCGCGACGGTGATCGGCGAGGGCGGTTCGGGCGGTGCGCTGGCGATCGCGGTCGCCGATACGGTGATGATGCTGCAGTTCTCGACCTACTCGGTGATCTCGCCGGAAGGCTGCGCATCGATTCTCTGGAAGAGTGCCGCGAAGGCGCCCGAGGCGGCCGAGGCGCTCGGTCTGACCGCGCATCGCCTGAAGGCGCTGGGCCTGATCGACAAGATCATCAACGAGCCGCTCGGCGGCGCGCACCGCGACCCGAAGGGCATGGCGGCGTTGCTGCGCCGCGCGCTCGCGGATTCGCTGCGCCAGTTCCAGGGCATGAGCATCGACGCGCTGCGCGAGCGCCGCTTCGAACGGCTGATGGCCTACGGCAAGTTCAAGGAAACCACGCCGGGCGCATGACGCGCGGCGTGCGTTCATCACGGCGCGCGGTCACGCGCGTCATTCGACCGTGATTCCCCCGAACGATTTCTCCGCCGACCGCGTCGTGCTCGACGCGGTCGGCGTTGCGCTTTCCGGCGTCCCGTCCGACGCGCGCATTGCCATCGCATACAGCGGCGGGCTCGACTCGTCGGTGCTGCTCGATGCGGCGGTGCGTGTTGCCGGCGCGTCGCGCTGCGTCGCGTTGCACGTGCATCATGGGCTGAGCGCCAATGCCGATGCCTGGGCGTCGCATGCGGCGGCCACCGCCGCGAGGCTTGGCGTCGCATTCGAAGCGAGGCGTGTCGACGTGCCGCGCGACAGCGGCGCGGGCATCGAAGCGACCGCGCGCGAGGTTCGTTATGCGGCGCTCGACGCGATGTGCGAGCGGCACGGCGTCGGGGTGCTCTGGCTCGCCCAGCATGCGGACGATCAGGCGGAGACGGTGTTGCTTCAGCTGTTGCGCGGCGCGGGCATCGCGGGGATCGCGGCGATGGCGCCGCGCTACCGCCCGGCGACGACGCGCATCGAGCGTGTGCGCCCGCTGCTGCGTTTGTTGCGCGCGCAACTCGAGCGCTATGCGGCGCAGCATGCGCTGGCATGGATCGACGACGAATCCAACAACGACACACGCTATGCGCGCAACGCGTTGCGCCTCGACGTGCTGCCGGCGCTCGCCGTGCATTTCCCCGGTTTTCGCGATGCGCTCGGCCGCGCTGCGCAGCATGCGGCATCGGCGCAGCGTCTGCTCGACGATCTGGACGCACTCGATTTCGAGGCGGCCGCACGCGACGACGGCCGCGCGCTGTCGCGCAAGGCGCTGGTCGCGCTCGACGACGCGCGCGGCGCGAACCTGCTGCGTTACTGGATCCGCTCCCTTGGCCAGCCGGGCGCGTCGGCTGCGCGGCTCGCCGACATGATGCGGCAGCTG
>NZ_JAHACR010000104.1 GCF_018375725.1 Burkholderia sp.
GCCGCCGGGCGATGGCGGCACCACCTGCATCAGCGGCACATTCGTCGCGCTGGCCGGGTTCAGCGCCCCGGCCTCGGCATCCGACGCGGCCGTCGCGCCCGATGCGGCCGCCGGCGCCGCGGCTCCCGCCGCGCCCTCGTCCGGCAGGTCGTACTTCGGCAGCGCGTCGCTGCTGCCGTAATCCGGCAGGGCCGCTTCGCCGCGCGCGTTGCTGATCAGCGACTGGCGGCGTTGCAGGTACGCGTTGCGTACGAACGAATACTTGTCGAGCGCCGCCGCTTCGAGCACGTCGCCCGCGCCGAGCAGGTTCGCGCGCGTGTTGACGAGGTTCACACCGTAGAACGCCCAGCTCAGGGCGTCCGGCCTGATGTAGGTCAGCGGGTTGCCGAGGTAATCGACGCCCAGGCCGGCCGCATCGCGCAGCGTGCTCGGCCCGAGCAGCGGCAGCACGAGATACGGACCGGACGGCATGCCGTAGCGGCCCATCGTGACGCCGAAGTCCGCCGTGTGCTTCGGCAGCTTCGCGATCGTTGCGACGTCGAACAGGCCGCCGACACCGAACAGCGTATTGATCACGACACGCATGATGTCGCCGACGCCGTCGGCGATCCGCAACTGCACGATGTTGTTCGCGGCGACATAAACGTCGCCGATGTTCGAGAAGAAGTTCGTCACGCTGTCGCGCACCGGCTGCGGCACCACCTTCTGATAGCCCTTCGCGACCGGCTTCAGCGCATAGACATCGAGCGTGTCGTTGAACTTGTACATCGACCGGTTGAAGCCCTCGAGCGGATCGCCCTTGGTCGGCGTCTGCACGGTGGCGCAGCCGCTCAACGCGGCGACTGCCGCCACCGCAAGCGCGGCATGCCTGATGCGCATCGTCTGCATGATGGTCTACCCTCTTGCTCTCGTCTGGTTATTGGGCGTGGGCGCTCGCGCCGGCTGCGGGCGCGCCGGCTGCGGGCGTACTGGCAACGGGCGCGCCGGGCGCCGGCTTCGCGCCGCCCGCGTCCGCCGCCTTGCTGTACAGGAACTGGCCGATCAGGTTCTCGAGCACGAGCGCCGATTGCGTCATCGCGATCGTGTCGCCGGCCTTCAGCATTTCGGAATCGCCGCCCGGCTCGAGGCCGATGTACTGCTCGCCGAGCAGGCCCGACGTCAGGATCTTCGCGGACGAATCCTTCGGAAACTGGTATTGCTTGTCGAGTTCGAGCGTCACGAGCGCCTGATAGGTGTTCGTATCGAAGCCGATCGTGCCGACCCGGCCGACCACGACGCCCGCGCTCTTCACCGCGGCGCGCGGCTTCAGGCCGCCGACGTTGTCGAATTTCATCTTCACGGGATAGGTCGCCTGAAACGACAGGGAACTCATGTTGCCGACCTTCAGCGCGAGGAACAGCACCGCGAGAAAACCCAGCACCACGAACAAGCCGACCCAGAAGTCGAGAGCAGTCTTTTTCATCGTCATCCCAAAATGGCTTAGCTGAACATCAGTGCGGTCAGCAGAAAATCGAGGCCGAGTACGGCGAGCGAAGCAAACACGACCGTCTTGGTGGTCGCCCGCGAGACGCCTTCCGGCGTCGGCTTCGCCTCATACCCTTGAAACAGCGCAATGAAGGTCACGGCGAACCCGAACACGATGCTCTTCAGCACGCCGTTGCCGACGTCGCTCCAGACGTCCACGCCGCCTTGCATTTGCGACCAGAACGCCCCCGGATCGACGCCGATCAGGATCACGCCGACGACGTAGCCGCCGATCACGCCGACCGCGCTGAAGATCGCGGCCAGCAGCGGCATCACGATGATGCCGGCCCACATGCGCGGCGCGACGACCGTCTTGAGCGGATCGACCGCCATCATTTCGAGTGCGGTGAGCTGTTCGCCCGCCTTCATCAGGCCGATCTCGGCGGTGAGCGACGTGCCCGCGCGGCCGGCGAACAGCAGCGCCGTGACGACCGGCCCGAGTTCGCGCACGAGCGACAGCGCGACGAGCAGGCCGAGCGCCTGCTCGGAACCGTAGCGGTTCAGCGTGTAATAGCCCTGCAGGCCGAGCACGAAGCCGACGAACAGGCCCGACACGGCAATGATCACCAGCGAGTAGTTGCCGAGAAAGTGGATCTGCTTCGTGACGAGCCGGGGCCGGCGCAGCAACGGGAAAAATTCGAGCACGAGCCGCGCGAACATGCGGGTGCCGTAGCCCGCGCGCGCGAGGCCGCTCGTGACGTAATGTCCGATCGCGCTGATCATGCGCGTCCTCCGCCGAGCCCGAAATCCGCCGCAAGCGGCGGGCTCGTGTAGTGAAATTTGAACGGGCCGTCCGGCGCGCCGTCGATGAACTGGCGCACGCTCGGATCGGTCGATGCGCGCAGTTCGTCCGGCGTACCGTGCGCGAGCACGCCGCCGCCCGCCAGGAAGTAGACGTAGTCGGCGATCGCGAACGATTCCGGCACGTCGTGCGTGACGAGGATCGATGTCGCGCCGAGCGCGTGATTGAGCGTGCGGATCAGGTTCGCGGTGATGCCGAGCGAAATCGGGTCGAGGCCGGCGAACGGCTCGTCGTACATGATCAGCTGCGGATCGAGGGCGATCGCCCGCGCGAGCGCGATGCGCCGCGCCATGCCGCCCGACACCTCGGACGGCATCAGGTCGCGCGCGCCGCGCAGCCCGACCGCGTTGAGCTTCATCAGCACGAGGTCGCGAATCAGTTCTTCGGGAAGATCGGTGTGCTCGCGCAGTGCGAACGCGACGTTCTCGAACACCGACATGTCGGTAAACAGCGCGCCGAACTGGAACAGCATGCCCATCTTGCGGCGCAACGCATACAGACCATCGCGCGTCTGGGCGCCGACGTCCGCGCCATCGAACAGCACCTGGCCGCGGCGTGCACGCACCAGCCCGCCGATGAGGCGCAGCACGGTGGTCTTGCCACAGCCCGAGCCGCCCATGACCGCGACCACCTTCCCACGCGCGAAGCGCATGTTCAGGTTCGACAGGACGAGGCGCTCGCCATAGCCGAAATCGACGTCGCGAAGTTCTAGCAGGGTCTCGGAGGGGGAGCTCACGGAGCTGACAATCCTTTTACGCAGAACGCCGAATTATAGGGCCTGCATCGGAATGATGTCGTGAACCCTGGATCGACCGTGCGGTCAATGATTGTCAAATTATCCGGGGAACATTTGCTGCAGTGCAATCAGCGCCGTCCGATAATCGGCCGCGCCCGTCACAGCGCTGACCACGGCGACGCCGCCAACGCCCGCCGCCAGCACCGCCGGCAATGTATCGCGGCCGATTCCGCCGATCGCGACAAGGGGCGCCTGCGGCCCGGCAAAGCGTGCGTAACGGGCGATCCGGGCAAGCCCCTGCGGCGGAGCCGCCACCGCCTTGGTCGCAGTCGCGAAAACCGGCCCGAGCGCCAGATAGCTCGGTCGCACATGCAGTGCGCGCAGCATTTCGAAGTAGCCGTGGCTCGACAGCCCGAGCCGCATGCCGGCGCGCGCGATCGCCGCGAGATCGGCCGTGTCCAGGTCTTCCTGGCCCAGATGCACGCCGTACGCACCGGCCTCCGCCGCGATCTGCCAGTGATCGTTGATGAACACCCGGGCATCCGGATAGCGGCGCCCTGCCGCCACCGCGCGGGCGACTTCGGCGCGCAGCGTATCCGGCGCGGCGTCCTTCACGCGCAACTGCACGGTGCGCACGCCGCAGTCGAGCATGCGCTCCACCCATTCCGCGCTCGGCACGACCGGATACAGGCCGAGCTGCGTCGGACAGGACGGAAACGCGGGCTCGGGTGCGGGCGGCAGCCCCGCGATACGCGGAAAACGTGCCACATCGGCCGGCCACGCATCGTCGGCGCGCGCCTCGTCGCCGTCACGCCATGCGAGCGCGAGCACCCATGCGTCGAGCGGCGCGAAGCCGCAATCGAGAAACGCCGCCAAGGCAGCGATCCAGTCGTCGGCCAACGGATGCGCGGCGTCAAGCGCGTACCGCTCGCCCGCGCTGTGCAGCACCGCATGGCGCTCGCCGAACTCGATCACCGTCACGCCGGACGACGCCGGCCGCGATGCGGACGACGCCAGCGCGCGCGCTGCGTGGTCGCCTTCCGAGACGATCAGCACGTCACCGTCCAGCGGCATGTCGGGCGGCGTGACGCAGATCCGCCACGATGCCGCACTGCGCGGCCAGTCTCCGAGCTTCGCGCGGATCCGCTCGGCCGCTTCCGCCAGTTCATCGGCGGGCGGCCAGAACACGGCGGCCAGCCCCCCGCTCACGCGCCGCCTCCATCCTGATGCCAGAACGGCATGCCGACGACCGGCGTGCTTGCATGCGCGGTTTCGCGCGCGTCCATCGGCCCGGCGAGATACGCGGCCCGGCCGGCCTCGACACCCTGCGCGAATGCCCGCGCCATGATCTCGGGGTGCGTCGCCTGCGACACCGCCGTGTTCAGCAAGACGCCGTCGAAGCCCCACTCCATCACCTGGCATGCGTGCGACGGCACGCCGAGCCCCGCGTCGACGATCAGCGGCACATCCGGCAGCCGCTCGCGCAGCACGCGCAACCCGTACGGATTGACGACGCCCTTGCCCGTGCCGATCGGTGCGCCCCACGGCATCAGCGCCTCGCAGCCGGCATCGAGCAGGCGCCGGCCGATCACGAGATCCTCGGTGCAATACGGCAGCACCTTGAAACCGTCCTTGACGAGCAGTGCCGCCGCCTCGATCAGGCCGACCGGGTCGGGCTGCAGCGTGTAGTCGTCGCCGATCAGTTCGAGCTTGATCCAGTCGGTCTCGAAGACTTCGCGCGCCATATGCGCGGTCGTCACCGCCTCGGCGACCGTCTGGCAGCCCGCCGTGTTCGGCAGGAGCGGCACCGCGTGACGCCTGAGCAGATCGAAGAAGCCGGCCTCCGCCGTGCCGCCGCTCATCTGGCGGCGCAGCGCGACCGTCACCATGCCGGGGCGGCTCGCGGCAATCGAATCGGACAGCGACTGCAGCGACGGATAGCGCGACGTGCCGAGCAGCACGCGGCTCGCGAAAGTTTCGCCGTACAGCGTCAGCGCGTCAGCGGAAGTCAGGGACGTCATCTCGGTTTTCCTGGAATGAACGGGGACAGGCCGGCGGCGCTCAGCCGCCCGCGACGGGGTGCACGACGTCGAGCTTGTCGCCGGCGGCGAGCGCACGCGCCGCATGCTGCGCACGCGCGACGAACGTGCCGTTCAGCGCGACCGCAAACGGCGGATGTGCGCCGTATGCGGCAAGCGCGTCGGCGACCGTCGCGCCGTCGGGCAGCGTCAGCGTCTGTTGGTTGATCTGGATGTCCATGGATGCTTCGTCGAATACGGAGTGCGGCGGGCGTCAGGCCGGCTGGCGCGCGTCGTCACGGTGATGAATGAGATCCGGCCAGCGCGCGGCCTCGCGCCACGCCGCAAACGCGTCCGCATCGCCGAGCGCACCGGCCAGCGCCGTCTCGGCCAGCGCGACGGCCATGCGCGCCACTTCCGGCGCAATCATGAAGCCGTGCCGGTACAGGCCATTGACGGCGAGCGTCGCCGCGCCGTCCCAGATCAGCGCCGGGCGGTGATCGGGAAGCGTCGGCCGGCACTGCGCATTCAGTTCGAGAATGCGCGCCTCGCCGAACGCCGGATGCACGGAAAAAGCCGCGCTCAGCAGCTCCAGCGCGGAACGCACGCTGACAGGCGACATATCCTCGCCTTCTATTTCGGTCGCGCCGATCACGTACAGATCGTCCTGCTTGGGCGCGATATACAGCGGGTAGCGCGGATGCAGCAACCGCACCGGCCGCGTCAGCCCGATGCCGGGCGCGTGCACGCGCGCGACCTCGCCGCGGATGCCGCGCAGCGCCGGCAGCACCGGCTTCGCGCCGAGCCCGCGGCAGTCGATCGTGAAATGTGCGTCAGGCAGGCTGGCCGCGTCGATTGCGACATGCCAGTGCGTGTCGACGCCACGCTCGGCGAGGCCGGCGGCCAGCGCACGCAGCGCCTGCCGATTGTCGAGCTGGCCTTCGCGCGGCAGCAGCAGGCCGCGTGCAAAACGGCCGGCAAGCGCAGGCTCCGCGGCATCGACCTGCATCCCGGTGAGCGTGACGAAGCCGCCGTCGAGCAGGTCGGCAGGCGCATTCGCGCGCACGCGCCGCTCGAACAGCGGCGCCTCGGCGCGATCCGCGTGATGCCAGACGACCAGCGTGCCGTTGTGCTGGAAGAAAACCGGCTCGGGCAGCTCGGTCAGCCATTGCGGCCATAACGCGAGCGACGCCGCACCCAGTTCGGTAATCAGTTGCTCCGCGCTCGCCGCCTCCGCAAGCGGTGCGAGCATGGCGGCCGCCACCCACGCGGCCGCCTGCTCGCCGTCCGGACCGCCGCGCTCATAGAGCGCGACGCGATGTCCGTCACCCGCGAGCCGCCATGCAATCAGGCGGCCGACGAGGCCGCCGCCCAGCACGGCGAAATCCGGCCGGGAATCCGGGATATTCATCGGGAAGCCTCCACCGGGAAGGCACGTCCGCCACGCGCCGGCTCACACATGCAAAACAGCATGCGAGCACGCGGGACAAGGCAAAAGACTGAAGATTGAACGGCCATCGAATCCTTCCGTAACGCGCGGTGCGCGCACCCAAAAGGACGAAACCGGCTGCGAAGGCCGGCCGGACGGAACATGGCGCTGGCAATGGGAGGGGCCAGCGCGGCCCGGCGGGATCGGAAACTTCCCGCGCCGGTATTACCCGGATCGGGTGCGAAGGGTCTCTCTCAGCCTCGCCGCGCCGCCCGGGACAACCGCCGGCCGCATGCGAAGCACCCCTGTTTCGTCGACGGCCATTAGACCATAAAAGCGGAAAGCGCCGCAAACTGTCCCCGCGGGATTTCGCCGATGCTCGCCCGGCGCTCTGGCACAATGCCCGCAAGGCCGGCTGCGCACACGCGCGCCGGCCGCCGTTTCAAGGCCGGATCCGCATTCAGTGCCGCTTAAGACGCGCGCGTCATACTTCGGCGCGCCCTCAGCCATGCGGCACCTTTTCCGGCTCGCCGTTTCGCGGCATGCGCCCCGCCCCGTGCGGCGCGCGTGCCGGCCACACTTAGGAAGCACATGACCCAATCGATCCACAACGCCCGCTTCGACCACGACGCGCCGCAGGACGAGCGTCCGGTATCCGCGTGGAACCTCATCAAGCCCTACTGGGTGTCGTCAGAATGGAAAGTCGCGTGGGCGCTGCTCGTCACGATCATCGCGATCAACCTCTGCGTCGTCTGGATCAACGTGCAGCTGAACAAGTGGAACGCGCAGTTCTACAACGCGCTGCAGTCGAAGAACGTCCACGATTTCCCGCCGCTGCTGATGCAGTTCTCGGCGCTCGCGTTCGGCTTCATCATCCTGGCCGTGTATGGCCGCTACCTGCGGCAGATGCTCGGGTTCCGCTGGCGGCAGTGGCTGACCGACCGCTTCCTGAACGAATGGCTCGGCGATCGCGCGTTCTACCGGATCGAGCGCGACCGCCTCGCCGACAACCCCGACCAGCGGATCACCGACGACCTGCAATCGTTCGCGACGACGACGCTTTCGCTGTCGCTCGACCTGCTCTCGACGGTCGTGACGCTGGTGTCGTTCATCACGATCCTCTGGTCGCTCGCCGGCGCGCTGACGTTCACGCTGGGCGGTACGCCGATCGCGATTCCGGGCTACATGGTGTGGGCGGCCGCGCTGTATGCGGTCGCCGGCTCGCTCGTGATCCAGAAGGTCGGCCATCCGCTCGTGTCGATCAACTACCAGCAGCAGCGCGTCGAGGCGGATTTCCGCTTCGGGCTGATCCGCGTGCGCGAGAACGCCGAACAGATCGCGTTCTACGACGGCGAGAAGACCGAAACCCGCACCGCGCAAAACCTGTTCACGCGGATCCGCGACAACTGGTGGCGCGTGATGAAGTACACGAAGCGGCTCACGTTTGTGCTGAGCTTCTACGGCCAGATCGCGATCATCTTTCCGCTCGTCGTCGCCGCGCCGCGCTACTTCGCGGGCGCATTCTCGTTCGGCGTGCTGATGCAGATCTCGTCGGCATTCAACACCGTCAGCGATTCGTTCTCGTGGTTCATCAACAGTTACAGCACCCTCGTCGAATGGCGTGCGACCGTCAACCGTCTGCGTGAATTCAAGCGCGTGATGCGCGCATCGCATCTGAAGGAAAGCGTGTCGCCCGCGACCGAGCACGGCGGCATCAACCTGCATTACGTCGATGCCGAGCGACTGTCGACGTCGTCGCTCAAGCTCGCGCTGCCGAACGGCGACGCGCTGGCGGACATCGGCAACGTGACGATCGAACCGGGCTCGCGCTGGCTCGTGCGCGGCAAGTCGGGCTCCGGCAAGAGCACGTTCATGCGCGCGATTGCGGGCCTCTGGCCGTTCGGCGACGGCGCGATCGACGCCCCCGTCGGCGCGCGGATGATGTTCGTGCCGCAGACGAGCTACTTGCCGATCGGCACGCTGAAGGCGGCGCTTGCGTACCCGTCCGCCGCCGACGCATTCTCCGACGACGCATGCCGCGAGGCGCTGCGCGCATGCCACCTCGAGCGCTACGCCGACCGGCTGGGCGAGACGGGACACTGGACACGCACGTTGTCGCCGGGCGAGCAGCAGCGTCTCGCGGGCGCGCGCGTGCTGCTGCACAAGCCGGACTTCCTGTTCCTCGACGAGGCGACGAGCGCGCTCGACCCCGACAACGAGGCGCGCCTCTATCATCTCTTCAACGAACGGTTGCCGAAGGCGGCGATTGTCAGCATCGCGCACCGCGAATCGCTCGCGGCGTTCCACGGCGACACGATCGACGTGCAGCGCGCCAGCGACAGCGACAGCGACAAGGTCGCCGCGTAACGATCAGGCCGGCGCGCCATCCGCCGGCCTTTCATCTTCCGTGCCGGATCGGCACGCAACCGCCGTGTCGGGCAAGCGATGCCTAGCCGTCCGCGCCGGCATCGGCGAGCGCAATCGGCGCCGACACGATCGGACGATGCGACGCACCATGGTGCGACAGCACGCTTTCGAACAGAGTCAGCGCATCGAAGCGCAGCGCAACCGGCTTGCGCAACGCGCCGCCGTGCGCCGGCTGGCCGACTGCTTCGCGCGGCAGCCGGGCGAGCGTCACATGCGGCCTGAACGGCCGGCGTTCGACCGGTAGCCCGAACTCCCGCAGCGCTGCCGACAAAGCATCGTTCAGCACGGCGACCGCGGCATCGACATCGAGCTCCGCGACGATCAGTCGGGCGCGCGGCATGCTCGGCCACCACGCCAGCCGCCCGACGTATTGCAGCGGCAGCGCATTGGCGGCCGCAAGCGCCGGCAGCCGTGCGGCGAGCGCATCGCACCGGTCACGCTCGATCGCACCGAGAAACGCGAGCGTCACGTGCAGTTGCTCGGCCAGCGTGCGCCGCGCGCCGTGCGCGACCGGAAGCGCGTGCAGCACATCGCGCGATGCCGTGTCGGGCACCAGCGCGACGAACGCACGGAGTCGATCGCCGTTCATGATCGGCACGCCGTCATGCCAGACAGGCGTTCGCCGCCGAATGGCGCCGCCGGGCGTCGCAATAACGGGCCGCGTTCACGCCAGGTACCGAGATGCGGCACGTCGCCCGACCGCATGCCATCGCCGGCGTCGCCCCACCCATGTCCCAATTTTTCCATTCCGAGGCCTCCCGAATGGAGTCAGTCGTGCCGGGCAGTGTGTCGCTGCCGCAGGGATGCCCGATATGCGCCCGTCCATCTCCCGTCTTTCATCGTGGAAAAGACGGTCAGACGGAAATCGACGGCGGACGTCTACAGATTAGGCGACGGCGTGGGCGGCACAGGCCTGCTCTAGACGCAATGCGGCAGCTCACGCGAATTCGCTCGGACCACCGACGTGTACCGAACCGCGCCGCGATCGACAGGAAATGACAGATAAAAAAATGGGCGCCCTTGGACGCCCATTTCTCACGGCAACGCTCGCGCCATGCTTACCGCGGCAATTCGGAATGCCCCATCAGATAGGCATCGACCGACCGCGCGCACTGACGCCCTTCGCGAATCGCCCACACGACCAGCGACTGCCCGCGGCGCATATCGCCCGCCGCGAACACCTTGTCGACCGACGTGTAATACGCGCGATCGCCTTCGGTCGATGCACGCGCATTGCCGCGCGCGTCCTTGTCGACGCCGAATGCCTCGAGCACCGTCGCGGCCGGCTGCGTGAAGCCCATCGCGAGCAGCACGAGATCGGTCTTGATCTCGAACTCCGAACCCTGCACTTCCTGCATCTTGCCGTCCTTCCATTCGACGCGTGCCGCAATCAGCTTCTCGACCTTGCCGTTCTTGCCTTCGAAGCGCTTCGTCGCGACCGCCCAGTCGCGCTCGCAGCCTTCCTCATGCGACGACGACGTCCGCAGCTTGATCGGCCAGTACGGCCACACGAGCGGCTTGTTTTCCTGTTCCGGCGGCTGCGGCAGCAGTTCGAACTGCGTGACGCCCTTCGCGCCGTGACGGTTCGACGTGCCCACGCAGTCCGAGCCGGTGTCGCCGCCGCCGATCACCACGACATGCTTGCCCTTCGCGAGCAGCTGCTCGGCCAGCTTGTCGCCGGCATTGACACGGTTCTGCTGCGGCAGGAAGTCCATCGCGAAATGAATGCCGGCCAGCTCGCGGCCCGGCACCGGCAGGTCACGCGGCGTTTCCGCGCCGCCCGCGATCACAACCGCGTCGAATGCTTCCTTCAACGTCTCCGGCGAAATGGTTTCCTTCGCCATGTTGCCGATCGAATCCGGCAGCGGATCCTTGCCGATAAACACGCTGGTGCGGAACGTCACGCCTTCCGCTTCCATCTGGCGCATGCGGCGGTCGATCAGCCACTTCTCCAGCTTGAAGTCGGGGATGCCATAGCGCAACAGACCGCCGACCCGATCGCTCTTCTCGAACACCGTCACATCGTGGCCCGCGCGCGCCAGCTGCTGCGCAGCGGCCAGGCCGGCAGGCCCCGAACCGACGACCGCGACCGTCTTGCCCGTCTTGTGCGCGGCCGGCTGCGGATGCACCCAGCCTTCCGCCCACGCCTTGTCGATGATCGCGTGCTCGATCGACTTGATGCCGACCGGATCGTCATTGATCCCGAGCGTACAGGCGGCCTCGCACGGCGCCGGGCAGATGCGGCCCGTGAATTCCGGGAAATTGTTGGTCGAGTGCAGGACCTCGATCGCCTGACGCCAGTCCTGGCGATATACCAGGTCGTTGAAGTCGGGAATGATGTTGTTGACCGGGCAGCCGCTGTTACAGAACGGGATGCCGCAATCCATGCAGCGCGCGCCCTGGATCTTCGCGTCCGCGTCGGACAGCGCCGCGACGAATTCCTTGTAATGCTTCACGCGCGCGAGCGGTGCTTCGTACGCCTCGTGGCGGCGCTCAAACTCCAGAAAACCGGTTGCCTTGCCCATAAGGTTCTCTTCTGATTCCGTGTATCGGGTGGGGGAGCCGCGCGCCCTGCTCGTCAGGCGCGCGCGGCCGCTATGTCGTTCGTCTCGTTCAGGCGGCCAGCTCTTCGTTCGCCGCCTTCTTCGCACCGAGTTCGCCCAGCGCGCGCTTGTACTCGTGCGGGAACACCTTCACGAATTGGCGACGCGCCGCGTCCCAGTTTTCCAGCAGCGATTTCGCGCGCGGCGAGCCCGTGAACTGGAAATGACGCTCGACGAGCCCCTTGAGCAGCGCTTCGTCCGTCGCGCCGGCATGCCAGAGCGCGCGGTCGACCGTACGCTCCTGCTCGGCCTGCGGCAGCACCGGATCGAGCGCGACCATCGACCGGTTGCACTTTGCCGCGAACGTGCCTTCCGGGTCGTAGACGTAGGCGATGCCGCCCGACATGCCGGCCGCGAAGTTGCGGCCCGTCTCGCCGAGCACGACGACCGTGCCGCCCGTCATGTATTCGCAGCCGTGGTCGCCCGTGCCTTCGACGACTGCCGTCGCGCCCGAGTTGCGCACGCAGAAGCGCTCGCCCGCGACGCCGCGGAAGAAGGCCTCGCCTTCGATCGCGCCGTACATCACCGTGTTGCCGCAGATGATGTTTTCCTCGGACTTGCCGCGGAAGTCGTTGGTCGGACGGATGATGATCCGGCCGCCCGACAGACCCTTGCCGACATAGTCGTTGCCGTCGCCGACGAGGTCGAGCGTCACGCCCTTCGCGAGGAAGGCGCCGAAGCTCTGGCCCGCGGTGCCCTTCAGCTGGATGTGGATCGCGTCGTCGTCGAGGCCTTCGTGACCATGCTTCTTCGCGATCACGCCCGACAGCATGGCGCCGACCGTGCGGTTCACGTTGCGCACCGGCTGGATGAACGACACGTGCTCGCCGTTCTCGATCGCCGCCTTCGCCTTCTCGATCAGCACGTGGTCGAGCGCGCGCTCGAGGC
>NZ_JAHACR010000105.1 GCF_018375725.1 Burkholderia sp.
ATCGCAAGAATCCGCGCATCGCGGTAATACTGCGCCGCGCCCGTCTCTTCGATGAAACCCATGCCGCCATGCACCTGCACGCCGAGGCTCGCGACGTCGTTGACCATCTCGGTGCTCCAGCCCTTTACGACCGGCACGAGGTATTCGTAGATCGCCTGATGGCGCGCGCGCACCGCGTCATCGGGATGGCGATGCGCAATGTCGCTGTGCGCGGCCGCGACGTATGCCAGCGCCCGCGCGCCTTCCGTCAGCGCCCGCATCGTCCCGAGCATCCGGCGGACGTCCGGATGATGGATGATCGTCACCGACTGGCTGGCCGAACCGTCGACCGGACGGCTTTGCACCCGCTCTTTCGCGAACGCCGCCGCCTTCTGATAGGCGCGATCGGCAACGCCAATACCCTGCACGCCGACGCCGAAGCGCGCAGCGTTCATCATGATGAACATGTATTCGAGGCCACGGTTCTCCTCGCCGACGAGGTAGCCCACCGCGCCGCCATGATCGCCGTAATGGAGCACCGCGGTCGGGCTCGCCTTGATGCCGAGCTTGTGCTCGATCGACACGCAGTGCACGTCGTTGCGCGCACCGAGACTGCCGTCCTCGTTGACGAGGAATTTCGGCACGATGAAGAGCGAAATGCCCTTCACGCCCTGCGGCGCATTCGGCGTGCGCGCCAGCACCAGATGGACGATGTTGTCGGCCATGTCGTGCTCGCCCCACGTGATGAAGATCTTCGTGCCGAAAATCCGGTAGGAGCCGTCGCCTTGCGGCTCGGCGCGCGAACGCACCAGCGCGAGATCGGAGCCGGCCTGCGGCTCGGTCAGGTTCATCGTGCCCGTCCACTCGCCCGAAATCAGCTTCGGCACGTAGCGCTGCTTTTGTTCCTGCGTGCCCGCGGTCAACAGCGCCTCGATCGCGCCGTCGGTCAACAGCGGACACAGCGCGAACGACAGGTTCGACGCGTTCAGCATTTCGATGCACGGCGTGGCGATCAGCTTCGGCAGGCCCTGACCGTCATAGTCGACGGGATGCTGCAGGCCTTGCCAGCCGCCTTCGACGAACTGCCGGAACGCTTCCTTGAAGCCCGGCGTCGCGCGCACTTCGCCCTGGTTCCAGCTGCTCGGATTGCGGTCGCCCTCGACGTTCAGCGGCGCCAGCACTTCACCGCAAAATCGGGCGGATTCGTCGAGCACGGCCTGAGCCGTGTCGAAGCCGGCGTCCTCGAAACCGGGCAGCTTCGCGACATCGTCGATGCCGGCCAGTTCCTTCAGCACGAACAGCATATCCTTGACAGGTGCGACGTAACTCATGGTGCTCTCCTCTCTCCCTTCTGCATGTTGGCGTAAAAAAAGGGGCGCTTGCCGCGCCCCTTGTGTCATGTGCTTGCCGCTGAACGTCATGCGCAGCGCATGGCGCCGCTTCAGCCGAGCTCGTTGACAAGCTCCGGCACGAGCGTGAACAGATCGCCGACGAGGCCGTAATCGGCCACGCTGAAGATCGGCGCTTCCGGATCCTTGTTGATCGCGACGATCACCTTCGAATCCTTCATGCCGGCCAGATGCTGGATCGCGCCCGAGATACCGACCGCGATGTACAGCTGCGGCGCGACGATCTTGCCGGTCTGACCGACCTGGTAGTCGTTCGGCACATAGCCCGCGTCCACCGCCGCGCGCGAGGCGCCCAGCGCCGCTTGCAGCTTGTCCGCCAGCGGCTCGAGCACCTTTGTGTAGTTCTCGCCGCTGCCCAGACCGCGGCCGCCCGACACGATGATCGACGCCGACGTCAGTTCCGGACGGTCCAGCTTCGTCACTTCACGGCTCACGAATTGCGACTTGGCGGCATCCGCCGCCGCCCCGATCTTCTCGACCGCCGCGCTGCCGCCTTCCGCTGCAACCGGATCGAAGCCCGTCGCACGCACCGTGATCACCTTGATCGGGTCGCTCGACTGCACGGTCGCGATCGCGTTGCCCGCGTAGATCGGACGCTCGAACGTGTCGGCACTGTCAACCGCCGTGATGTCCGAGATCTGCGCCACATCCAGCTTCGCCGCGATGCGCGGCGCGATGTTCTTGCCATAGGCGGTCGCCGGCGCGAGGATGTGCGAGTAATCCTTCGCCACGTTCAGCGCCGTCGCCTCGACGTTTTCCGCGAGGCCTTCGGCCAGTTGCGGCGCGTCGGCCAGCAACACCTTCGAAACACCCGCGATCTTCGCAGCCGCGTCGGCCGCCGCTTGTGCGTTGTGGCCCGCGACCAGCACGTGAATGTCGCCGCCGATCTTCTGCGCAGCAGCCACCGTGTTCAGCGTCGCCGCCTTGATCGACGCGTTGTCGTGTTCGGCAATAACCAGAATCGTCATTTCTTTCCGCTCCCTCTTACAGCACCTTGGCTTCGGTCTTCAGCTTCTCGACCAGCGTCTTCACGTCCGGCACCATCACGCCAGCCGCACGCTTCGGCGGCTCGACCACTTTCAGCGTCTTCAGGCGCGGCGTCACGTCCACCCCAAGATCTTCCGGCTTCACGGTTTCCAGCGGCTTCTTCTTCGCCTTCATGATGTTCGGCAGCGTCACATAGCGCGGCTCGTTCAGACGCAGGTCGGTCGTGATCACGGCCGGCAGCGTCAGCGACAGCGTTTCCGCGCCGCCATCCACTTCACGCGCGACCGTAGCCTTGCCGTCGGCGACCGTCACCTTCGATGCGAACGTCGCCTGCGGCAGGCCCGCCAGCGCGGCCAGCATCTGGCCGGTCTGGTTCGAATCGTCGTCGATCGCCTGCTTGCCGAGAATCACCAGCTGCGGCTGTTCCTTGTCGACCAGCGCCTTCAGGATCTTCGCGACGGCCAGCGGCTCGACGCTGTCATTCGATTCGACGAGGATCGCGCGATCCGCGCCGATCGCCAGCGCCGTGCGCAGCGTTTCCTGCGCCTGCGCCACGCCGACCGACACCACGACCACTTCGGTCGCGACGCCCGCTTCCTTCAGGCGAACCGCCTCTTCCACCGCGATTTCGTCGAACGGGTTCATCGACATCTTCACGTTCGCAATGTCGACGCCCGTGTTGTCCGACTTCACGCGGACCTTCACGTTGTAATCGACCACTCTTTTCACTGGCACCAGGATTTTCATGCACACGCTCCAAAGTTACGAATACGACCAGAGACCATTTTATAGCGAGGCCTCCATACTACGCGGCCAAGCGGGCCAATCCATCGTGGCTATCGAGGATAGCGCTCCTCTGCGGCGCGCCGGCAATAGCGAACGGTCGTTCTATTTTAAAAGAGAAAAAACCCGGACGCAAAGCCCGGGTGTTCGATCACCGACTCTAATCACCGGCGGGCGTCCGATACATTGCCCTTGTTACCAGGCGGCGATCACCGCACCGCCGAATTTGCCGTCGATGTACTGCTTCACCTCGGGCGAATGATAGGCCGCGACGAGTTTCGCCACCCACGGCTTGTTCTTGTCGGCCTCGCGAATCGCGATGATGTTCGCGTACGGGCCGTTCGGATCCTCGATCGCGATCGAATCCTGCCGGGGTTTCAACCCTGCTTCCATTGCATAGTTCGTGTTGATCGCAGCCGCGTCGACGTCGCCGAGCGAGCGCGGAATCTGCGCCGCGTCGAGCTCGACGATCTTCAGCTTTTTCGGGTTGTCGACGATATCGAAGCGCGTCGCCTTCAGCCCCGCGTCCGCCCGCACCTTCAGCAGCCCCTGTTTCTGCAGCAACAGCAGCGCACGGCCGCCATTCGTCGGATCGTTCGGGATCGCGATGGTCGCGCCCGGCTTCAGCTCGGCGAGCGACTTCACGCGCTTCGAATAGATTCCCATCGGGAACGTGACGGTGTCCGCGACCTTGATCAGCTTGTAGCCGCGATCCTTCACCTGCGCGGCGAGATACGGCGCGTGCTGGTAACTGTTCGCGTCGAGATCGCCCGCGGCGAGCGCCGCGTTCGGCTGCACGTAGTCGGAGAATTCGACGATGCGGATGTCGAGGCCGCTCTTCGCCGCCACCTTCTTCACCTCTTCCATCACCTGGGCGTGCGGGCCGCCCGTCACGCCGACCCTGATGGTTTCGGCACGGGCCTGCGCGCCCGCCAGCAGCGCGGCTGCGCCCAGCGCCGCCGCGAACTTCAGCATGAATCGTCGTTGCATCGTCTATCCCCCAAACAGGTCGAATATCGTTTTACTTGTGGCTCAAGCGCCGCACCAGCCAATCGCCGAACGACTGCACGAGCTGCACGAACACGATCAGGATCGCCACCACCGTCCACATCACTTCCGGCAGGTAGCGCTGGTAGCCGTAGCGAATGCCGAGGTCGCCGAGACCGCCGCCGCCGATCGCGCCCGCCATCGCCGAATAGCCGACGAGCGACACGAACGTGATCGTCAGCCCGGCGACGATGCCCGGCAGCGATTCCGGCAGCAGCACCTTGAAGACGATCTGCGATGTCGTCGCACCCATCGCCTGCGCCGCCTCGATCAGCCCGCGGTCGACTTCCCGCAATGCCGTCTCGACGAGCCGCGCGATGAACGGCGCGGCCGCGAGCGTCAGCGGCACGACCGCCGCGGCCGTGCCGATCGACGACCCCGTGACGAGCCGCGTAAACGGAATCACCGCGACCAGCAGGATGATGAACGGCGTCGAGCGCACCGCATTGACGATGCCGCCGAGCACGCGGTTCACCGCGAGATTCTGCAGCACGCCCTGGCGATCGGTCAGATAGAGCAGCACGCCGAGCGGCAGCCCGACGAGCGCGCCGACCACGCCGGAGATGCCGACCATGATCAGCGTCTCCCAGAACGACTGCACGAACATATCGAACATTTCACTCAACATGCGAAAGCTCCTCTACCACCACGCCTTGCTCACGCAGGAACGCGAGCGCCTGCCCTACCTTGCCCGGCTCGCCGCCCGCGAGCACCGCGAGCGAACCGAACGCCTGGCCCTGGATCTCGTCGATCTGGCCGTGCAGGATGTTGAAATCGAGTTCGTAGCGGCGAATCGTCTCCGACAGGATCGGCTGATCGACGCCCGAACCGGTGAACGCGAGGCGCAGCAGATGACCGCTGCCCGCCTTGAGCCGCTCGGCGACACGCGCCTTCAGCGCGGGCGGCAGTTCCTGCGCGATCACGTCGCCGATCAGCGCGCGCGTCACTTCGTGACGCGGCTGCAGAAACACGTCGATCACCTTGCCTTGCTCGACCACGCGCCCCGCGTCGAGCACCGCGACGCGGTCGCACACCTGCTTGATCACTTCCATCTGGTGCGTGATCAGCACGATCGTCAGGCCGAGTTCGCGGTTGATGCGCTTGAGCAGATCGAGGATCGAACGCGTCGTTTCCGGATCGAGCGCCGACGTCGCTTCGTCGGACAGCAGCACCTTCGGCTTGCTCGCCAGCGCGCGTGCGATGCCGACGCGCTGCTTCTGGCCGCCGCTGATCTGCGCCGGATAACGATCCTTCTGCGCAGACAGCCCGACGAGGTCGAGCAGCGGCAGCACCGCGGCTTCGATCTCGGCACGGCTCGCGCCGGCCAGTTCGAGCGGCAGCGCGACGTTCTCGAACACCGTGCGCGACGACAGCAGGTTGAAGTGCTGGAAGATCATGCCGATTTCGCGGCGCGCTTCGCGCAGCTCGCGCGCCGGCAGCAGCGTGAGATCGCGCCCGCCTACGACGACATTGCCTTCGGTCGGCCGCGTCAGCAGGTTGATGGTGCGCACGAGCGTGCTCTTGCCTGCGCCGCTGCGGCCGATGATGCCGAACACCTCGCCCTGCGGAATGGCGAGATTGATGTTATGCAGTGCCTCGACCCAGCCATTCGGCCCCGGGAATCGCTGCGACAGATTGCGTAATTCGATCATGTAAAAAAGCAAAACGGCGAACGGCTGTGGAGCCGCGTGTGCAGGCTCCGCCAGTCGGCCGCCGATGCATCTGGATCTGGAATAGCCGGCGATTCTACCGCAATCCTCTAATTCCCCTTAATAATTGATTTCGATTTTTTCATAACCAGACGAAATTAGAGTACGTGACAGAGTCGCGGCGTCCGGGCGGCGTCTATGATCGGGAACCCGCGTATCAAACCCATACCGAGAAGGGACACGCCAGATGAATGCCACGACCTCGCCAGACGCTTCCTGCGCGACAGCGCCGGCCGCCGGCCGGCCGCCGCAAACCGGCCGGCTGCGCACCGCCGACGGACTGGAACTGACGTCGTATCGCTGGTCCGCCGGCGACGGCGCGGCACCGCCTCGCGCTACGGTCGCGCTTCTGCACGGGCTGGCCGAACATGCGCGACGCTACGACGCACTCGCCGCGCGTCTGAATGCCGCCGGCATCGACGTGCTGGCGATCGATTTGCGCGGGCATGGCCGGTCGCCCGGCAAGCGCGCGTGGGTCGAACGTTTCGACGACTACCTGAACGATGCCGATGCGCTCGTCGCCGAGGCGGCGCAAGGCGATTCGCCATTGTTCCTGATGGGACACAGCATGGGCGGCGCGATCGCCGCGCTGTATGCGATCGAGCGCATGCCCGCGCACGGCCGGACGGTTGCCGGCCTCGTGCTGTCGAGTCCGGCGCTCGCGCCCGGACGCGACGTGCCGCGCTGGATGCTCGCGCTGAGCCGCGTCATCAGCCGCGTGTGGCCGACTTTCCCGGCGCTCAAGGTCGACGCGGCGCTGCTGTCGCGCGACAAGGCGGTCGTCGAGGCCAACCGTGCCGATCCGCTCGTCCATCATGGTGCGGTGCCCGCGCGCACCGGCGCGGAAGTGCTCGACGCCATGGCGCGCATCGAACGCGGCCGCGGCACCTTGCGCGTACCGCTGCTCGTCTATCACGGCACCGAGGACAAGCTGACCGAGCCCGACGGCAGCCGTGCATTTGGCGCACGCGCCGGCTCGCCCGACCTCACGCTCACGCTCTATGAAGGCGGGTACCACGAAACGATGAACGACCTCGAGCGCGATCGCGTGATCGACGCGCTGATCGCGTGGATTCACGCGCGCGCCCCCGCGCGTTGAACGGCCCGATCAGATACCGGCCAGCACGCGCAAATGCGCGACGACGCTGCGCCCGAGCGCGGACAGGTTGTAGCCGCCCTCGAGGCAGCTGACGATACGCCCCTGCGCATGGCGCCGTGCGACGTCGACAACCTGGTCGGTCAGCCATTCGAAGTCCGCTTCGACGAGGCCCAGGCCGCCGACATCGTCTTCCCGATGCGCGTCGAAGCCCGCGGAGATGAACAGCATCTGCGGCTTGAACGCGTCGAGGCGCGGCAGCCAGAACATGTCGACCGCCTCGCGGACGGCCATGCCGTTGCTGCGCGCCGGCATCGGCAGGTTGACCATGTTCGGCGCCTGATGCTCGGCGCCCGAGAACGGATAGAGCGGATGCTGGAAAAAGCTGCACATCAGCACGCGCTCGTCGTTCGCGAATGCCGCTTCGGTGCCGTTGCCGTGATGCACGTCGAAATCGATGATCGCAACGCGCTCGAGTCCATGCACGTCGAGCGCATGCCGCGCCGCGATCGCAACGTTGTTGAAGAAGCAAAAGCCCATCGCGCGCGCCGGCTCCGCATGATGGCCCGGCGGCCGCACGCTGCAGAACGCGTTGTCGTAGCGCCCCGCGATCACCGCATCGGTCGCGGCGATCGCGGCACCGGCGGCACGCAGGGCCGCGCGCCATGTGTAACGGTTCATCGACGTATCGGGATCGACCTCGACGTAGCCGTCGGCCGGCACCCGGCTTCTGATGTAGTCGATATGCGCCTGCGTATGCACGCGCGCGAGCGCAGTCTCGCTCGCGAATGGCGCCGTCTCGTGCGCGATCAGATCGTCGATGCGGCTCGCGATCAGCTGGTCCTGGATCGCCGACAAGCGGGCCGGGCATTCCGGATGCCATTCCCCCATCTCATGCAGCATGCAGTCGGGGTGGGTATAAAAGGCGGTTGCCATACGCTTCGTCAGAGCGCGCGTTGCGCTGCTGGTCTCCCGTCGATGTAGTCGATCGCCTTGTGCGAATTCGCCGCTAACTTACCACATCGGACGCCCGGTTCGGCCCGGCGCCGCGTATGCGTCGGTTATACTGCGCCGAACTCAATGCCTTGTCCGCTCTCCGGTTCGACATGAATTACAACAAGCCCGCCGCCTCTGCTCCCGCGCTGTCCCACGTTCGTCTCCCGCTCGTCATCGCCGCTTTCGCCGCGGCCCTGTCCATCGCGCCGGCGAGCGCGCAAACACAGACGCAGGCGCCCACGGGCATGCGCATCGCGCAGGCGCAACCGCAGCAGCCGATGCCGCAAGGCCAGACGTTCGAAGAAGAGATCGTGCCGCAGCGCTACGCAAACAATGCGAAAGTCGATGCGTTCATCAACGACATGGCCGGCAGCCACGCTTTCGATCCCGCGCGGCTGCATGCGCTGTTCTCGCGCGTGAGCTACTCGGCAACGGCGGTCAAGCTCGTGATGCCCGCGGCGTCGCCGGCGGTGAAGAACTGGCGCGTGTACCGTTCGCGCTTCATCGAACCGATCCGCATCAATGCGGGCGTGAAGTTCTGGCGCGCGAACCAGGCGACGCTGCAACGCGCGTCCGAGGAATTCGGCGTGCCGCCGGAGGTGATCGTCGGCATCATCGGCGTCGAGACGATCTATGGCCGCTACATGGGCAATTTCCGCGTGCTGGACGCGCTGACCACGCTGACGTTCGATTATCCGGACACGCCGAATCGCGAAAGCCGCCAGGCGACGTTCCGCAAGAACCTCGAGGATTTCCTCGTCTGGACGCGTGACAACCAGCTCGACCCGACGACCGTGCTCGGCTCGTATACCGGCGCGATCGGCATTCCGCAGTTCCTGCCCAGCAGCATCCGCGAATACGCGGTCGATTACGAGCACAACGGTCATGTGGATCTGCGCAGCAGCCCGACCGATGCGATCGGCAGCGTCGCCAACTACCTGAAGCAGCATGGCTGGGAAACGAATCGCCCGGTCGTCTGGCAGATCGCACCCGATATGGGCAGCCAGGGTATCGCACAGGCCGCGGCGGATGGACAGCCTGAGCCGCACTGGGTGCTGTCGCAGCTACTGCGTGCGGGCCTGACGCTCAACGACGCATCGGTCAATGTCGCGTCCGAAGCGAGCACGCCCGTCACGATCGTCGACCTGCCGACGCCGGGACGCGCGACCGAATATATGCTCGGCCTGAAGAATTTCTATGTGCTGACGCGTTACAACCGCAGTTTCTTCTATGCGCTCGCCGTCTATGAACTCGGCCAGAGCGTGAAGGCGCAAATGGAGGCGACCAGTGCGCCCAAGGCCGTGGACAACGGCAACGGCACGCAACCGCAGCAGCCGCAATAAGCGACGCTTGCCTGACGACGAAAAAAAACGCCGCGAATGTGCGGCGTTTTTCGTTGCTCGTGCCGGCTCCCGCTTACGCCGGGAAAACGCCGGTCGACAGATAGCGGTCGCCGCGATCGCAGATGATGAAAACGATCGTCGCGTTCTCGACCTGACGCGCGATGCGCAGCGCGACTTCGCACGCGCCACCCGACGAGATGCCCGCGAAGATGCCCTCGACAGCCGCGAGCTTGCGCGCCATCGCTTCGGACGCTGCCTGGCTCACGCTCTCGACACGGTCGATGCGGCTGCGGTCGAAGATCTTCGGCAGATAGGCTTCCGGCCACTTGCGGATGCCCGGAATGCGCGAGCCCTCTTCGGGCTGCGCACCGACGATCTCGATGTTCGGATTCCGTTCCTTCAGATATTGCGACACGCCCATGATCGTGCCCGTCGTGCCCATCGCCGACACGAAGTGCGTGATACGGCCGTCGGTGTCGCGCCAGATTTCCGGCCCGGTCGATTCATAGTGCGCGAGCGGGTTGTCCAGATTGGCGAACTGGTCGAGGATCACGCCCTTGCCTTCACGCTGCATCTGGTCCGCGAGATCGCGCGCCAGTTCCATCCCGCCCTTCACCGGCGTGAGGATGATCTCCGCACCGTAGGCCGCCATGCTCTGACGGCGCTCGACCGACAGGTCCTCCGGCATGATCAGCACCATCTTGTAGCCGCGGATCGCCGCCGCCATCGCGAGCGCGATGCCAGTGTTGCCGCTCGTCGCTTCGATCAGCGTGTCGCCCGGCTTGATGCGGCCGCGCTCTTCCGCCTTGCGGATCATCGACAGCGCCGGACGGTCCTTCACGGAGCCCGCCGGGTTATTGCCTTCCAGTTTTGCGAGCACCACGTTGTTGCGTGCGCGAATCTCGTCGTCCGGCAGGCGGACCAGTTGCACAAGCGGCGTATTGCCGATCGTGTCTTCGATAGTTTTGTAAGCCATGGAGGTACCGTGAATGCGAGGCGGATCAATCGGTCGATTGTAAACCAGCGCCGCAACCCGCGCCTGCTGCCCCCACTGCGGCGCCGGGTTCCGGAACCGCGCGGCCGAGCACGCCGCATCCCGTACCCGCACGCAAAAAACCCGCGGCATGCCGCGGGAAACCGTCGCTGCAACGACGGCTGAAGGAGCCTGTTCCGTAAAATGCGCGTTACTTCTGCGCGGCGCGGGCGGCAGCGGCGGGTTTTGCCGCCGCTGCCGGCTTGCTCGCGCTCGCCATAGGTGAACCTGCGCCGGCCGCGCCTTTACCGGCAGTGCCTGCGCCAGCCGCGCCTAAGCCGGCCGCGCCGACCGTCAGCCCTTCCTTCTGCAGCCGCTCGACCGTATGACCGCCCATGCCCTTCACGCGTGATGCCAGATCGTCGGCATTCTTGAACGGGCCGTGCGCACTGCGCTCGTCGAGAATCGCCTTCGCGCGGGCCGGACCGATGCCCTTGATGCCAAGGAGCGCGTCCTCGCCGGCCGTGTTGACGTCGACGGCCGCCCACGCCGACGCGACCGCGCCGAGCATGGCCGCCGCGGCGAACCATTTCCTGATCATGTTCCGGATCTCCATGTGAAAACGGCCGGCGGCTGCCGACCGTGAGACCCAGTGTAATGACGCGGCGCGCCGGCTTAAACCTGGCCGGACAGCCAACGCACGTAACGGTCGACGCCTTCCTGCACCGTCAGGAACGGCGCGTCGTAGCCGGCCGCGCGCAGCTTCGACTGGTCCGCCTGCGTGAAGCACTGGTACTTGCCGCGCAGCGCGTCCGGGAACGGCACGTACTCGATCAGGCCCTGCTCGACCTGCTGCGCGAGCGTCAGCGGCGGCAGGTTGTCGAGCGCGCGCAGCGTGTTGACCACCGTCGACGCGATGTCGTTGAACGGCTGCGCACGGCCGGTGCCGAGGTTGAAGATGCCGGACTTCTCCGGATGATCGAGGAAGAACAGGTTGACCTTCGCCACGTCCTCGACCGACACGAAGTCGCGCGTCTGCTCGCCCGGCGCGTAGCCGTTGTACTCGCCGAACAGCTTGACCTTGCCTTCCGCGCGGAACTGGTTGAAGTTGTGGAACGCGACCGACGCCATGCGGCCCTTGTGCGTCTCGCGCGGACCATAGACGTTGAAGTAGCGGAAACCGGCGATCTGGCTCTTCGCAGTCGGCAGTACGCGGCGGACCACCTGGTCGAACAGGAACTTCGAATAACCGTAGACGTTGAGCGGCGCCTCGACCTCGCGTTCCTCGACGAAGCGCGTCGAGCCGCCGTAGGTCGCCGCCGACGACGCGTACAGGAACTGCGTGCCCTGCGCGAGACATGCATCGAGCACCGCGCGGCTGTAGCGGAAATTGTTGTCCATCATGTAGCGGCCGTCGGTTTCCATCGTGTCCGAACAGGCGCCTTCGTGGAACACCGCGCGCACCTTGCCGAAGTCGCCGCGCGCGAAGCGTTCGACGAATTCGGTCTTGTCGAGATAGTCGTCGATCTCGCAATCGACGAGATTCTTGAACTTGTCCGCGCGCGTGAGGTTGTCCACCGCGATGATGCGCGTCTCGCCGCGCTCGTTGAGCGCCTTGACGATGTTCGCGCCGATGAAGCCGGCCGCGCCGGTGACGATAAGGGTCATGATCGTCCTGCCTGAAAAAATGCGAGGCACCGCGCAGCACGCTCATCGCGCCGCGCGCGTGCGCTCAGTGAAACAGTTCGTCGTAGTCCACCGTGGCGGTGCCGAGCTTGCCGACCACGATGCCTGCCGCACGGTTCGCGAGCACGACAGCATCGACGAGCGGCACGCCCGCACCGAGCATCGTCGCGACCGTCGCGATCACGGTGTCGCCCGCGCCGGACACGTCGTACACCTCGCGCGCGAGCGCCGGCGCATGCAGTTCGCCGTCGCCGGAGAACAGCGTCATGCCCTCCTCGGAGCGCGTCAGCAGCAATGCGTCGATGTCGAGCGACGCGCGCAGTGCCGCGACACGTGCGCACAGATCGTCCTCCGACTTCCAGTGCCCGACGACTTCGCGCAATTCGGCGCGGTTCGGCGTGA
>NZ_JAHACR010000106.1 GCF_018375725.1 Burkholderia sp.
GACCGCCGCAATCGGGGTCGGACGATGTGAGCGAGCGCTCACATCACGTCCGACGGCCGGTGTATCACGGGTTGATGTACTGGAACAACGACAGGTTCTGCAACTGGACGAATGCCTTCTGCGCGCCGGTCAGCGCATTCTGCAACTGCGTAAACTGACTGATCGTCGACACCATGTTGGTGCTGGTCAGATCCGCGAGATTGCTCGAGATCTGCAGCGAGTTGGTCGACATCACCGTCTGCATCGCCTTGATTTCCTGCTCCCGGCCGCCGACCGACGCCTGCACGGTGAGAATGTTCGTCATCGTGTTGCCGAGCTTCGTCGCGCCGGTCGTCATCGCGTTCGCCAGGGCGGCGGCCGCGGTGGAGTTACTGGCGATCGGCGTCTTCAACGCGGCGACCATCGTGTCGAGCGTCGAGAACACATCGTGGTTGGCGACCTGCGGGGCAGGCGTGACCGAAAACGTGTCGTTCGGCGCGGGCGACCCCGACACCGGCACCGTCAGGCCGCTGCCGAGGGCGATCGAGGTGTTCGGCACATACGCTTGCGCGGCCGTCGTCGTCGGCGGCGTGGCGGAGTTGTCGGTCACCGTGTAGGTCAGTGCGGCCGGCGTCCCGCCGAATGCGATCGTGAACGTGTGCGTGTTGGTCGCGGCCGACGGGCTCGTGATCGTCACGTCGCCGATCGTACCCGTGCCGGCATTGCCCGCGCCCGCGGCCGGCACCGGCTGGCTGCCCAGCATCGGCACCGACATGAACACGCTTGCGCCATTGTCGTTTTGCGCGATCGTGCGCGTGTCGGCAATCTGCACCTCGCGCGAGCCGGTGTCGCCGCTGTAGGTCACGCCGCCGCCCGGATTGTTGGCGAATGGCGGCGTCGTCGACTGGAAGCCCGCGAACAGGTAGTTGCCCGCACCGTCGGTCGTGTTCGCGAGCGTCAGCAACTGGTCGCGATAGCCCTGCAGTTGCGTCGCGAGCGCCGAGCGATCGCCGTCGGACAAGCTGCCGTCGCCCGCACGAACCACGATCGTCTGGATGCTGTTGAGCACGTCGTTGACGCTCGTGAGCGTCTGGTCTTCCTGCTGCAGCGACGACAGCGCGATGTTCTGGTTCGACGAATACTGCGACATCGTCGCCGACGTCATCGACAACTGCACCGCCTGCGCGGCGCCGAGCGGGTTGTCGGCGGGCGTCGACAGGCTCACGCCGCTCGACAGCTGCTGATACAGCTGCGCGAGCTGAGCCTGCTGGTCGTTCATCTGCCCGACGTTCAGCTGAAAGAACTGGGAACTGGAAATGCGCATCGCTTCGATCCTCGTTATCCGTTGAACAGGCCGAGCACGGTCTGGAACAGCGTCGCCGCCGTCTGGATCACCTTCGCGTTCGCCTGGTAAAGCTGCTGGTATTGCATCAGGTTCGCCGCTTCCTCGTTCTGGTTGACGCCGGACACGGACTGCTGCGCGGACGTGATCTGGCCGACGAGCGCGGTCTGCGCACTGTTCGACGATTTCAGCTGGCTCGCGGTGTTGCCGATTCCGTTGACGTAGCTCGCGTAGGCGCCCGTCAGCGTCAATGCACCGTTGCCGAGCGTCTTCGCACTGACGAGCTGCGACAGCGCCAGCGCATTGCTGCCGTCGTTGGTGCCGCCCGCGTACGCGCCGATCCTGAACTGGTCGCCGTCTGCCGGCGCACCCGACAGCGTGACGGAAATGCCGTTCATCACGCCGGCCGGCGGCGGCTGCACCGTGCTCGCGATCGACAGCGACGCGCCCTGCGCGACGCTGTACGGCACCTGCGTCGCCGCGCTCGCGATCGTCACCGATGTCGGCGGCGTGCCGGCGATCGTCACCGTCGTTCCCGCCTGGAAGCCGGACAGCGTCTGCGTCGCCGCATCGTATTTCAGCGTGGTCGTGCCGGCCGGCAACTGGTAGCCGGCGCTCACCGTGCCCTGCGTGATCGTCGCGGTGCCCGTATTGGTCGACACGGCCGAACTGACGACCGGCGACGCCGCCGCGATCGCCGAACCGTTCGTCGTCGCGAGCGAAAAACCGTTGAGCGCGCCGCGCGTCGGCTGGACCGTGAACGAATCGCCGGCCGCCATCGCACCGTTCAGCGAGAAATCCAGCCCGCCGATCGAGCCCGGCATCGCCCCCGCGGTGCCGACCACCGCACCGCTCGCGCGGTCGGTGAGCGTGTAATTGGTGCCGTCGTACGACAGCGTGTAGTCGCCCGCCGTCGGCTTTGCGGCATTCGCGAACGAGACCGCCAGCGTCGCGCCGCCCGTGTTCGCCTGGTTCGCGTAGACGGTCGGGCTGCCCGTCGAAAACAGGTTGCTGCCGACGTTGCCGGACAGGTCGATGCCCAGCGCGTTCTGCGCGTTGACCTGGGCGGCGAAGCTGGTCGCGACCGCGCCGAGATGCGCTTGCGCCGGATCGAGCGTCTGGCTGCGGAATGCGAGCAGGCCGCCGAGCGTGCCGCCCGTCAGCGATGTGTCCGGCAGGTACTGGTTCGGTCCCGGCGGATTCGCGCCCGCGATCCCCTGCGACACGACCGTCAGCTCGCTCGGGTCGCCCTGCGATACAACCGTCGCGAGCTGGTAGCTCTTGTTGGCGACGACGAGCGGCTGGCCGCCCGCGAGGAACACGTTGTAGCCGTCGCCGTTGCGCACGACCTGCACGCCCGTGAGATTCGACAGGTTCGACACCGCGAGATCGCGCTGGTCCATCAGCTGGTTGGGCGGCTGGCCCTGGGCGCTGCCGGCTGCGATCTGCTCGTTCAGCTGCGCGATTTGCGCCGTGTAGCTGTTGATCTGCGAAACCGTGTCGGTGAGTTGCGTGTTGACGCTCGCGCGCAGCTGGTCGTATTGCTGGCCGGCTGCGTTCATCTGATCGGCGAGCGTCTGCGCATTGCTGATCGCCGTCTGCCGCGTCGTCGCGTTGGACGCGTTGTTCGCGACGTTCTGCAGGCCGGTGAAATAGTTCGTGATCGCGGTCGAGATGCCGGTCGTCGGGCTGCCGACGAAGTTGTTCAGCTGCGAGACCAGCGAATAGTAGGTCGACAGCGAGCCGCCCTGCGTCTGTGCGTTGTTCAGCTGATCGCTCAGGTACTGGCTGTACTGCCGCTGGACGGTGACGGTGTTCACGCCCTGCGGCAGGTAGCCGCTGCCCGTGTACTGGCCGCTCGCTTCCGCATAGACGGGCCGCTCGATCGTATAACCGGGCGTCGCGGCATTGCTGATGTTCTGGCCGGTCGTCGTCAGCCCCCACTGCGCGGCATTCAGGCCGCCGACGCCGAGGTTCATGAGTGTATTGGACATGCGCGATCCTGATGGGCAGGCCGCGCTGCGGCCGCCGGGTTGCGTAACTCCCGGTATAACGGCCGCGGATCGGGAAAATTGAGGGGATCAGGCCCGCGCGAGCTGGCGGCGCTTCATTTCGAGTTGCGTAATGAGACGCTGCAGCGTGTTCTCCGCGCTGCCGGGCAGCGACATGAAGCGGAAGCCGAGCTGGTAGCGCCGCGTGCCGTTCGGCAGCTCGGTCGAACGCTGCGACACGAGATGCAGGTCGAGCGGCAACTTGCCGTGGCTGCCCAGGTCCAGCTCGACGTCGGGCAGCAGCGTGCCGAGCTCGAGCGCCGCGACGCGCTCGTCCGCGGTGCGCAGGCCGACGCCGCCCAGCGACAGGTTGAGCACCTCGAACAGGAACGTCTCGCCGTCCGGCAGCTTGCCGCGGCACTGGTACGGATCGATGATCGGCGCGTCGACACGGAAATACTCGCGGCGCTGGATGCAGTACAGCACGTCGGGAAAGGCCGCCTCGAACGCCGGCAGCCCTTCGTAGCGCGTCTCGCGCGGCGTGCCGGTCGCGAATTCGACACGCACGCCTTCCGGCGACGCGGAAAACTTGCAGTGCGGCGCGACGAGGATGCTGTCGTTCTGTTCGTCGAGCGCCCCCCAGTCGAACGTAAAGGTGCGCGCGCCGACATCGACGTCGAGCAGGCGCGTGACGAGTTGGCCGCCGGGGTACTGGACGGTGAGGAAATCGCCCCGGTTCACGAGGTTACGCAGTTGCACGCCGATTTCCAGCGGATTGCGGCGGCCGTAATCGGGCCCGGCGTGCCCCGACTCCTGGCTCAGGTCCGTCGACAGTTCGATATTCATGGCTTGCGGGTCGTTTCTTGTCATGAGCGCACGCGGATCCGGTGCGCATAAAAACCGGGCCGGAACGCTGACCCGGTCGCAGGTCTCACACACTTAGCGGCAGTGCCGACCGAAAGTTTAGATCGAAATCTCGATTTTTTTTGCGCAAACGATTAAACCGCGCGCGGCGGAGCCGGGCGCGGTCCAGAGAACAGGGCGAACAGCCGGTCAGCCGATCTGCTGCATGATGGAGATGAGTTTTTTCGCGTAGTTCGGATCGGTCGCGTAGCCGGCCTTCTGCATCCCCTGCGCGAAGCCTTCGACGCTGCGGCTCGCGCTCAGCACGCCCGCATAGCGCGGGTTGTTCTTCAACAGGTTCGCGTAGTCGGTCATCGCGTGCTCATAGGAGTCGTAGGCCCGGAACTTCGCGACCACATGGCGCGGCTCGCCGTTGACGTATTCGGTCGTGACCGCCGACACCGTGCGGCCCGTCCAGCCCTTCGTCGCCTTGATGCCGAACACGTTGTAGCTCGATGCGCCATCCGTGCCGCGGATCTCGCGCTTGCCCCAGCCCGATTCGAGCGCGGCCTGGCCGACGATGAAGCGCGCCGGAATGCCGGTCGCCGCGCTCGCCGCCTGCGCCGGCGCCGCCAGTCGCTCGACGAATGCGTCGGCCTGCGGCGACGCGCCTGCGCCCTTCACCGGCGGCGTCAGCGCGCTGCCCGCCGAATAGCCGCGCCCCTGCGCGAGGTTGCCGTTGTTCGCGGCGGCGTTCGCGTAGGCCTTCGCCATCGCGTTCATGGCCACGAGGCTGCCCTCGTTGCCGCCCTCACCCAAGCCTGCCGCGCCGAGCGCGCCCGCCGCCGCATCCGCGCCTGCGCCGGAGTTGGTATTGCGCATCAGCTGCTTCATCAGCGCATCGGCCACGCCGATCCCGCGCGACGACATCTGCTGCGCGAGCTGCTGGTCGAGCATCGACGTGTACATCTTCGACGTGTGGGAATCGAACAGCCCGCCTTCGGGCGTCGCGTCCCGCATGCTCTTCAGCATCATCTGCGTGAACATCGCGTCGAACTGGCCGGCGACGAGCTTTGCGCCCGCCTGCGGCGACTGCTTGGCCTGCGCGCGCAGCGAATCGAAGCCCTGCACGTCGAGCGCGAAGCGCTGCGACAGGTCGTTCGCGTTCGAGAGATTCGCCGAATTCGCCATTTAGATGATCTCCAGGTCCGCGCGCAGCGAGCCCGCGGCCTTCATCGCCTGCAGGATCGACATCAGATCCGCCGGCGTGGCCCCGAGCGTGTTGAGCGCCTTCACGACGTCCGCGAGATTCGCGCCGGCCGTCACCATCTTGAGCGAACCGTTGTCCTGCTTCATCTGGATCTGCGACTGCTGGGCCGCGACGGTCTGCCCGTTCGAGAACGGCCCCGGCTGCGACACGACCGGCTGCGTATTGACGACGACCGACAGGTTGCCGTGCGCGACCGCGCAGCTTTGCAGCGTGACCATCTGGTTCATCACGATCGAGCCGGTGCGCGCGTTCAGGACCACCTTCGCGGCGGCTTTCTCCGGCCTCACGTCGAGATTCTGCAGGCGCGCCATGAATGCGACCTGCTGCGCCGAGTCGGCCGGCGCGGCGAGCTGGATCGTGCGGCCGTCGAGCGCGGTCGCGGTGCCCGGCCCGAAGCTGCCGTTGACCGCCGAGACGATCCGCTCGGCGGTCCCGTAATCCATGTCGTTGAGCTGCAGTTGCAGCGTGCCGTTCATCTGCGCGAGCGCATTCGGCACCGCGCGCTCGACGATCGCGCCGCCCGTGATGCGGCCCGATGCGAGCTGGTTCACCTGCACACGGCTGCCGTTCGCGCTCGCCCCCGCGCCGCCGACCGCCAGGCTGCCTTGTCCGAGCGCATACACCTGTCCGTCCGCGCCCTTGAGCGGCGTCAGCAGCAGCGTGCCGCCGCGCAGGCTCTTCGCGTTGCCGAGCGACGACACGGTGACATCGATCGCCTCGCCCGGCCGCGCAAACGGCGGCAGCGTCGCGGTGACCATCACCGCCGCGACGTTCTTCAGCTGCATGTTCGACATCGACGACGCGCCGCCGCCGCTGGCCGACCCGTTGTTGATCGAGATGCCGAGGTTCGCGAGCATGTTCGCGAGCGTCTGCGTGGTGAACGGCGTCTGCATCGTCTGGTCGCCGGTGCCGTCGAGGCCGACGACGAGGCCGTAGCCGATCAGCGGGTTGTCGCGCACGCCCTGGATCTGCGCGAGATCCTTCAGGCGTTCCGCCTGCGCAGGCGTCGTGCCCAGCGCGCAGGCGGCGGCGACGAGCGCCCACGCGGCGGCGCCGCGCAGGCCTGACGCAAGGCGTCGGGACAGAATCGTCATTGGCATCACCACGGCGCGAGGTTGAGGAAGAAACGCTGCAGCCAGCCCATCGTCTCGGCTTCGTTGATGTAGCCCTTCGCCGAATACTCGATCTTCGCGTCGGCGACCTGCGTCGAGTAGACGGAATTCGCGCCGGAAATCGTGTTCGGGTTGACGACGCCCGAGAAGCGCACGAATTCGTTGCCCTGGTTGATCAGCATCTGCTTCTCGCCGCTGACGACGAGGTTGCCGTTCGGCAGCACGTCGGTCACGGTGACCGTGATCGTGCCGTTGAACGTGTTCGCCGCGCTTGCGCCGCCCGTCGACGCGAACTTGTTGCCGCCGGTTGCCGACAGGTTCACCTTGTTGAACAGGCCGCCGAGAAAACCCGCGGCCGGCACGTCGAAGTTGGTGTTGCCCGCCCGGTTGGCGTTCGCGCCGGACGACTTCGTCGCATTGATGTTTTCCGCGATCACGATCGTCAGGATGTCGCCGATGTTGCGCGGCCGCTGATCCTCGAAAAGCGGCCGGCCGGCGAAGCCCGGGTTGTAGATCGAGCCGGGCGCCTGCATCGCCGGCGGCCTGGGCGGCGCGACCGTCATCGGCTGCTGGACGATCGGCTCGCGCGGAATCTGCGCGCAGCCGGCGCACATCGCGAGCGCGACGACGGCCAAAGGCAACCCCTTGGAAACGGCCGGCACGCGGATGCGGCGGAGCTGCGGCGAAACGGAACGGACAACCTGCGTCATGGAGAAGAATCCGGCAATCAGCGAGCCATCTGCGTGACGGTCTGCAGCATCTGGTCGGACGTCGTCACGGCCTTGCTGTTGATCTCGTAGGCCCGCTGCGTCTGGATCATGTTGACGAGCTCCTGCACGACGTTCACGTTCGACGCCTCGACGTAACCCTGGTTGAGCGTGCCCGCGCCGTTCAGGCCCGGCTGCGACACGTTCGGCGCGCCGGACGACGTCGTTTCCGCGAACAGGTTCTCACCCTTCGCCTCGAGGCCGGTCGGATTGATGAACGTCGCGATCTGCAGCGAGCCGATCTGCACCGCATTGTTCGAGCCCGGCTGCGTGACCGACACGACGCCGTCCTTGCCGATCGTCAGCGACATCGCGTTCTGCGGCACCGTGATCGCCGGCAGGATCTGGTAGCCGCTCGACGTGACGAGCTGGCCCTGCGCGTTGGTCTGGAACGAGCCGTCGCGCGTGTACGCGTTCGTGCCGTCCGGCATCAGCACCTGGAAGAAGCCCGCGCCGTTGATCGCGACGTCCTTCGAGTTGCCGGTCTGCTGCAGGCTGCCCTGCGTGTACAGGCGCTCGGTCGCCACCTGCTGGACGCCGGTGCCGAGCTGCAGGCCCGACGGCAGTTCCGTCTGCTGCGTCGAGTTCGCGCCGGGCTGGCGGATCGTCTGGTAAAGCAGATCCTCGAACACTGCGCGCGAGCCCTTGAAGCCGTTGGTGCTGACGTTCGCGAGGTTGTTCGAGATCACGTCCATCTGCGCCTGCTGCGCATTCATGCCGGTGGCGGCGATGTAGAGCGAACGGTTCACGTTTGATTTACTCCGTTACTGGCCGGCGTTGCCGCTCAGCCGAAATTGAGCAGCTGGTTCGCCGACTGTTCGTTCTGGTCGGCGGTCTCGATCATCTTCGACTGCAACTGGAACGCACGCGCGTTGTCGATCATCGACACCATCGCGGTGACCGGATTCACGTTGCTGCCTTCGAGCGAATCCGGCGCGACGACGACGGCCGGATCCGCATCGGCCGGATTGCCGTCCGCGGTGCGGAACAGGCCGTCGCTGCCGCGTGTCAGGCTCGCCGGGTCGGGATTGACGAGCTTCATCTGGTCGACGATCGCCACGGCGGTCGGCGGATCGCCCGGCATCAGCGCGGACACCGTGCCGTCCTTGCCGATCGTGATCTGCGCGTTCGGCGGCACCGAGATCGGGCCGCCGTTGCCGACGACCGGCATGTTCGTCGCGGTCACGAGCTGGCCGTTCTGGTCGACGTGCAGATTGCCGCCGCGCGTGTACGCCTCGCTGCCGTCCGGCAGCTGCACGGACAGCCAGCCCTGCCCCTGGATCGCGACGTCGAGCGGATTGCCGGTGCGCGTGAGCGGGCCCGGCGCGAAGTCCGCGCCCGGCGTCGACGACACCACGTAGGTGCGCGTCGTCGTCGGATCGACGGTGCCGCCGTCGCCGAAATTCATCGGCACCGCGCGATAGTTCGCGAGCTGCGCGCGAAAGCCGGTCGTCGACGCGTTCGCCAGATTGTTCGCGACGATCGCCTGCTGGTCGAGCGACTGCGTCGCCCCCGTCATCGCCGTATAGATCAAGCGGTCCATGGCTGCCCGTTATCCGTGGGTTACAAGTTCATCAGCGTCTGGTCGACGGTCTGCTGCGTCTTGATCGTCTGCGCGTTCGCCTGGTAGTTGCGCTGCGCGGTGATCAGGTTCACGAGCTGGCTCGTCAGGTCGACGTTGGAGCTTTCAAGCGCGCTGCCCTGAAGCGTGCCGTGGTTCGTGCTGCCCGGCGACGAGATCTGCGCGACGCCCGAGGCGGACGTCTCGGCGAACTGGTTGCCGCCGAGGTTCACGAGGCCGTTCGGGTTGTTGAAGTTCGCGAGCACGATCTGGCCGAGCACCGCCGTCTGGCCGTTCGAATAGTTGCCGGTGAGCTTGCCGTCGGTGCCGATCGAGAAGGTCGTCAGCGTGCCGCTCGCGTAGCCGTCCTGCGCGAGGTTGTTGACGCCGTCCTTGCCGCCGTACTGCGTCGTGCCGGTCAGGTCGAGCGTGAGCGTCTGGCTCGAGGGCGGCGGACTGACATTGGTCGGAATGCTGAACTGAAACAGACCCGTCGATGAACTGGTGACGCCAGGCCCAACGGGCGCCGTGCTGGAGATGGTGCCGTTCGGGCCGAACGTTACCGTGCCGAGATCGGTCGGCGCTGCATTCGCGACACCCGCATAGGTTTCCCACGTGCCCGAGCCAGTCTTCACGAAGTACATGTTGAGCTGCTGCGTGCCGCCGAGCGAATCGTAGGTCTGAACCGCTGTCGAGAAGTTGTAGGTCGACGCATCGGTGTAATCGAACGCCTTCGCAGGCACCGTGTCCTGCGAGTTCAGGTTCAGCTGCGCGCTGATCTTGGTCGTCGCGGTCGGCGCGATGTTGGTGGTCGGCGCCTGCAGCGGCACGGTCGACGCGGTGTTGACCACGCCGTTGCCGTTCGCCGCGTAACCCATCAGGTTCAGCCCCTGTGCGTTGACGAGGTAGCCATTCTTGTCGCGCTGGAACGTGCCGTCGCGCGAGTACGTGATCGCGCCGTTGCTCGACATCTGGAAGAAGCCGTTGCCGTTGATCGCGACGTCGAGCGCCGAGTTGGTCGTCGTGATCGAGCCCTGGCTGAACTCCTGCTGCACCGAATTCAGCGTGGCGCCGATGCCGATCTGGTTGTTGACCGACGTCGCGACGGAATTCGCATAGACGTCCGCGAATTGCGCGGTACTCGACTTGAAGCCGACCGTGTTCGCGTTCGCGATGTTGTTGCCGATCACGTCGAGCGCGTTCGACGCACCCGCGAGCCCGCTCAAACCCTGTTGATAACCCATCTCGGTCTCCGTTCCGAAGAAGCTGAATCAGTTCGTGGCGCTGCCGGCCGATGCCGACGCCGTGTTCGGGAAGATCGACGCGACCTGCGACAGCCCGACAGTGCCGCCATTCGACAGCACCAGCCCCGGGGTGCCGTCCGATTGCTTGACGACGCTCTCCACCTGCGCGGCCGACAGCGTCGTCGCCGCATGCGGCGAGCCGCTGCTGTCGGTGTAGGTCGCGCTGATCGTGTACTTGCCGTCCGGCAGCGTGTTGCCGGCCGCGTCGGTCGGCGTCCAGTTGAGCGGCACGGTGCCGGCCGACTGCGCGCCCGCGTTGATCGTGTTGACGACGACACCCGCTGCGTTCTTCACGGTGACCGTCAGATTCGACACGCTGTTCGCAAGCTGCACGCCGAACGACGACGTCGCACCGCCCTGCACCGCGACGCTGTTGCCCGGCGCCAGCACGTTCGAGCCGATCAGCAGCGCCGCCTGCGTCTGCTGGCCGGCCGCGAGCTGCGTCGACAGCGACGACAGCGACGTGTTGAGCTGCGCGATGCCGCTCACCGTGTTGATCTGCGCGAGCTGCGTGGTCATCTGCGAGCTGTCGAGCGGGCTGGTCGGATCCTGGTTCTGCAACTGCGTGACGAGCAGCTTCAGGAACGTCGCCTGCAGGTCGCTCGCCGACGTGCCCGTCGTCGACGCCGTGCTGGTGTTCATCGTGTCGGTCGGCAGCGTCGACACGTTCGTGCCGTTGCCGCCGATCGTCGTGGAGGAGGAAGTCATCCGGTCGGACCTTCTGTCAGGTGAGGGGAAACGCGGCTCACGAGCCGATCGTCAGCGTCTTCAGCATCAGCTGCTTCGCGGTGTTCAGGGTTTCGACGTTGGCCTGGTACGAGCGCGACGCCGAGATCATGTTCACCATCTCCTGCACCGGATCGACGTTCGGCATCTGCACGTAGCCGTTCGCGTCGGCGGCGGGATTCGACGGGTCGTAGGTCGACTTCATCGGAGACGGGTCGTCAATCACCTTCGTCACGCGCACGCCGCCCACGCCCTGGCCGGACGCCGTGCGCGCGCGGCCTTGCGGGTCGGCCGCGAACACGACCTGCTTCGCCTTGTACGGCTTGCCGTCGGGTCCGGTGACGCTGTCGGCGTTGGCGAGGTTCGACGCGGTGACGTTCAGGCGCTGCGACTGCGCGGACAGCGCCGAACCGGCGACGCCGAAGATGTTCATCAACGAAGGCATGGAGACTCCTTATGCTCGATGCGGGGCTTGCGGTTCGGGGAATGCGCCGTCACGGTCACGCATTCGACGTGATCGCGGCGAGCATCGCCTTGATCTGCTGGGTCATCACGTTCATGCCGGTCTCGTAGTGCAGCGCGTTGTTCGCGAACTGCACGCGCTCGACGTCGAGATCGACCGTGTTGCCGTCCAGCGCCGGCTGCAGCGGCTGGCGGTATTGCGGACGGCCGTAGTCGTCCGCCGGGCCGCCCGTCGGGATCAGCTTCGCGGTGCCGGCCATGTGGCCCGACGCGGTCGACGCCATCGACATGCCGCTCGTCACGCCCGCGGGCTGCGCCATCGCGAGCGTCGACGCGTTGCTCGGCGCGAGGCCGCCGGATCCCGCCTGCTTCAGCGAGCGGGCGAGCGTCGACGCGAAATCGACGTCGCGGGCCTGGTAGCCGGGCGTGTCTGCGTTGGCAATGTTCGACGACAGCATTTCCTGCCGATAGGCGCGCACGTCGAGCGCCTGGCGGCCGAATGCGAATTCGGCATCGAGTCTGTCCAGCATCTGTGCGTCTCTCCGTGTGAAGCGCTGCACCGCTCTTTCGCCGCACGGCGGCCAAAGAGGCTTTTTTCCATGACACGCATGGTAGGCGGCGGGCGCAACGGGCAATCGGACGAATAACGCGGCAAAGGCCCCCTCTATTCATCGTTTGCGCGACCGACCGGCTCCCTAGAATGCAATCCGGATCAACGGATGAGGACAACGCGATGACGGGTACCGCATCCCGCAGCGAACACGGACGCCGGCCGCTGGCGCGGTTCGCGTGCGCGCTCGCCGCCGCGCTGTGGACGAGCGTCGCGCTCGCGCAGGCCGCGGACGACGGGATGATCGTGATTCCGGGACGCGGCGAGACGGCCGAGGCCGCGCTCGCGCATGCGAATGCGGCGAATGGAGGCCGGACGGCGCCGCCTGCGGCTCCCGCCCGCGCGACCGGCCCGGTTCACGCGGCCCCGATGGCTTCGGCGCAGCCGGCCGACGGCACGGCTGCGGCATTCGGCGCGCCGCA
>NZ_JAHACR010000517.1 GCF_018375725.1 Burkholderia sp.
AGATTGGCCGCAAACAGTTTCGACTTGAACTGGTCGGAGCGATACAGCAGATTGCGCCGCCCGCCCCCGCAAAGCCCCGCCCCGCATACGTTTCGAGCCGCCGCTCCGGCGCCGGAACGTCGCTGTTCCGCTTCGGGCCTATGATCGACATGATCGCCGTCTGATAGCACAGATCAACGCCGGCGGATATTCCGGCTTTTTTGCGATGCTATCGTGGTTCCTGGATGGCGATCTACGTGCGCGAGGCCGGGCGGTCTCGACCCCTGCGTAACGCGCGCCTGATCCGCAATGTCGACTGGATTCAACATGACAACGCAAACCATCCGCATCCCTCACGCTCATGACGTTCGTGCGTGCCACGACACCGTCCTCGCCGTGCCTGCCGCACTTGAGCCGCAAGCACGGGCCCTGCGCCTCCTGCCGCCATCACACGTTGCCGTCGCCGTTCCGGACAGCCCGCGCCGCGCGTTGCCGCGCGCCTTTTCCGGAGCATGCTGATGGAACCGTGGCTTGACGATCTGCAGCAATTGCTCGCGCACGGCGAGCCCGCCGTGCTGGTGACGGTCGCGCACGTGGACGGATCCGCGCCGCGCGAAGCGGGCACCCGGATGGTCGTGACCCGCGACGCCGCGCGCCACACGATCGGCGGCGGCCATCTGGAATGGAAGGCGATCGAGATCGCCCGGCAGTTGCTGAAAGACGGTGCACACGTGTCCCATGCACGCAGGCTGGAACGCCTCGCGCTCGGGCCGAGCCTCGGCCAGTGCTGCGGCGGCGCAGTCGTGCTCGCGTTCGAGCGGCTCGATATCGGCGACCTCGGCTGGATCGCGTCGCTGTCGAAACGCGTCGCGGCGGGCGCCGCGACTGTCCGTAGCGTATCATTCGGCCCCTCGCCGGGCGCACCGCTGCTGAGCGAACCTGAACAGGCCGCCGCGCGCGCCGGCTGCCTGCTGTGGGAAACCGGCGGCGTCGCACTGCTGACCGAGACGATCGCGCCATACGCGTTCGACGTCGTGCTGATCGGCGCCGGGCATGTCAGCGCCGCGCTCGTCCGGGTGCTCGCCACGCTGCCATGCCGCGTGCGCTGGGTCGATCGGCGCGATGCACCGTTTCCGCCGTCCGGGACGCTCGCGGATATCGGCAATCTGACGATCGATGCCAGCGACACGCCGGACGACGCCGTCGACACCGCACCGCCGCAGAGTTATTTCGTCGTGATGACGCACGACCATCCGCGCGACCTCGCGTTGGCCGAACGCATTCTGCGGCGCGGCGACTACGCGTACTTCGGGATGATCGGCTCGCACAACAAGCGTGCGCAATTCGATCACGCCCTCGCGGCGCTCGGCATCGATCCGCTGCAGCTTGCCCGGATGCGCTGTCCGATCGGCATCGAAGG
>NZ_JAHACR010000518.1 GCF_018375725.1 Burkholderia sp.
GCCGCACCGGCGGCCACGCCCGCGCCGACGCCGGCCGCGCCGATCCGCCACGCCCGCTGTCGGCGGACGCGCGCCGGCCCGTGATCGCATTCGCCAGCGACGTGCGAACGTCCGCGCACATGCGCTCGACATCGCTGCCGAACGCGCGCGCGCCGGGCGCAACGGCGGGCGGCCCGCCACTCAGCGCCGAGGACAGCGAGATGGCATCGGTCCAGCCGAGCCATTGGCTCAGCCGGTCCGAGAGCGACTGCCTGGATTCGGGGACGTCGGCATCCGCCAGACGCGCGAGCAGGCGTACGAGCGTCGGGCCGCTCAATGCTGTCCGCTGTGGGGCTTGCACCATACGGCGAGATTCAAAAAAGGCAGCAGTTTACACGCCCGGCCGCCCGACTCGCGGCTGCTCGCCGCAATTGCGTCGGGAAGCGTGTCCCCGACGACGCGCCCATGCCCGATCGCGGCCTCGGCGCGACGGCGTTCTGCCGGAAACAACGGATGTCGCGCGACCGTATCCGCCACTCTCCGCGCACACACGCACGCGACAGCCGTTGTCGAGCCGAAACAAATGTAATCGTCTGTAAATGCCTCGCCCCGAAGCCCGTATTTGACGGCGGGCGCACCGTTTCGCTTTGGTACGATCCCGCCTTTTCCGTTTGCACCCGCCACCGTGAATCGCCGATTTGCTACGTTGTTCCGTGATTTTTGCGCGCGGTGGCTCGCTCGCATCCAGCCGCTCGCCACCGCCGCCGCAACGACCGCCAGAGGCTGGCTGGGGCGCGCCTTGCACCGGCTTCGCCATCCGACGCGACGCGGCATCGCCCTCACTCTTGCCGCCGTGCCGGCGCTCTTCGTGCTGTATGTGCTGGCGCTCGTGCCGTCCACGCCGAGCATCGGCGATATCCGCAAAGCCCGCATCGACCGGCCCGCGCTCGTCGTGTCGGCCGACGGCAAGTTGCTCGCCGAGTTCAGGCAGACCCATCGCGAATGGGTGCCGTTATCCCGCATCTCGCCGTACATGATCGACGCGTTGGTCGCGACCGAAGACCGCCGCTTCTATCACCACCACGGCATCGATTTCCTCCGCACCCTGTCGGCGGCGCTGCGCACGTTCTCCGGCGACCGCCAGGGCGGCTCGACGATCACCCAGCAGCTCGCGCGCAATCTCTATCCCGACGACGTCGGCCGCGCGCCGACGCTCACGCGCAAGCTCAAGGAAGTCATCACGGCGTTCAAGATCGAAACCGTCTACAGCAAGGACCAGATCCTCGAAACGTACCTGAACACCGTGCCGTTCCTGTAAAACGCGTACGGCGTCGAGATGGCCGCGCGCACGTACTTCGACAAATCGGCCGGCGCGCTCGACGTGCTGGAAAGCGCGACACTTGTCGGCATGCTGAAG